>JAFGIJ010000167.1 GCA_016929655.1 Clostridia bacterium | reverse complement strand
GTAGCAATTGTAGGTGAAGTCGGCAGCGGAAAGACAACCATTGCAAATCTTCTCATGAGGATATTCGATGTGGAAAGACAGGGAATGATAGAAATCGACGGTTATGACATAACAGATATATCCCTTAAAACCCTGAGAGAAAACATAGGTTATGTACCTCAGGACAACTTCCTTTTTTCAGACACAATTGCATATAATATAGGGTTCAGCGAAGACGGATATCCCATGGAATCAATTGAAGAAGCGGCAAAAAGAAGTCAGGTTTATGGAAATATCATAGAATTTCCTGATAAATTCAATACCATGCTGGGAGAAAAGGGGGTCAATCTTTCAGGCGGACAGAAACAGAGAATATGCATAGCGAGGGCCTTGATCAAAAACTCCCCGATTCTTATTCTTGATGATTGCCTTTCCAGTGTTGATGTTGAAACAGAAAAGGAAATCCTTGCAAATCTCAGGGATGTAAGGCAGGGAAGGACCTGCATCATTATTTCCCACAGGGTTTCAACCATTAAGGATTCAGATAAAATCATTGTTCTGAAGGATGGAGTGATTGCCGAGGAAGGTAATCATGAGCAGCTTATAGAACTTGGGGGGATTTACGGCAGAATGTACAGAATGCAGCTTATTGAGGAAATGGACATCAATGGAGGTGAAGCAGTATGAGTGGAATGGGAAGAGGACCCGGCAGCAGAAGTCTGGATCAGGTAAGTGCTGATGAAAAGAAGAAGCTTGATAAAAATGCTCTGAAAAAACTGTTGCGGCATGCAGTTCCATTCTGGAGACAATTTCTGCTTGCACTGGTTCTTGTACTTGCACTTACAGGTGCAGAAATCATAAGACCATATATCATGGGAACAGCCATTGATAACATCAAGCTTGCAGCAGACAATCCTGCCGGATTGGCTGAATATAAAAATCAAATATGGCTCCTGGGAGCGGCCTTTCTGGGTCTGGCACTGGCACAGCTGGTTTTATCATATTTCAGCACATATCTATTACAGGCTACTTCTGCAAAGGTTGTAATGAGACTCAGGAACATGATTTTCAACCATGTCCAGAAACTTCCATTTACCTACTTTGACAAAACTGCTGTAGGAAGTGTAGTTACCAGAATCTGCAATGATACAAATACAGTCAGTGAGATGTATACAAGCGTCCTTGTCAATTTCTTCAGTGACATATTTATGATGATTGGTGTAATAATAGTCATGTTTGTCCTGAATGCAAAACTTGCGCTTACAATCATGGCTGTTTTTCCTCTCATGATATTTGCTGCAGTTCTTTTTAGAACACAGGCAAGGAAAACTCATACCAGAATAAGGGCCAGGCTTGCTGCCATCAATATTTTTCTTTCAGAGCATATTGCAGGGATGAAAATCATACAGGCTTTCAATATGCAAAATACAAAAAAAGAGGAATTTGACAATGTCAACAAAGAGTACCTTAAAGAAAACAACAAGATGATTGTAATTTTCGGGGTATTCCGGCCGTTTATGGAAGTAGTTTCTGCCATTGCAACAGCTTTGATTCTCTGGGTCGGCGGTAATAGCATCATAGAAGGAGCAATATCATTTGGGACGGTTTATATGTTTATAAACTACTCCGGCAAGTTCTTCCATCCAATCATGAACCTTACGGAAATGTACAATACAGTCCAATCATCACTGGTATCGAGTGATAGAATTGAAACATTGCTGAAGAAAAAACCGGAAGAGGAACCCAGTGACTGCATCGAGCTCGGGGAGATCAAAGGAGAAATCGAGTTCAGGAATGTATGGTTTGCCTATGTTGAAGAAAACTGGGTTCTGAAGGATGTTTCATTCACGGTGAAACCCGGTGAAAAGGTTGCTATAGTAGGCACCACAGGTGCAGGTAAAACCACAATCATAAGCCTGATTCTAGGATTCTATAAGATTCAGAAAGGGCAGATTCTGATTGATGGAATTCCATTGAACAGAATAGATATCCGGGAATTGAGAAAGGCTGTTGGAACCGTCAGGCAGGATGTATTCCTTTTCAGAGGTGATATTGAAACGAATATCAGGTTATATAATGATATAAGCAGAGAGAAGGTAATTGAAGCGGCCCAAACCGTAAATGCTTCAAAATTCATAGAGCTTTTACCTCGAAAATATGAAGAGCCCGTAAACCAAAGGGGCACGACCCTTTCAGAAGGACAACGGCAGCTGCTTTCTTTTGCAAGGGCACTGGTCATGGACCCAAAAATTCTTGTGCTGGATGAAGCAACATCCAGTGTAGATGCCAATACAGAAGCATTGATTCAGGACGGCATGGAAAAACTCATGGAAGGCAGGACCAGCATAACAATTGCCCACCGGCTTTCTACTATTAAAAATGCCGACAGGATTATGTTCCTGCATCATGGAAAAGTGGCTGAAAGCGGTAGCCATGCGGAACTGATGGAACACGGAAAGCTATACTACGAACTTTACTCAATACAGTACTCATGAACTTTAAAGTGCGAATCACCTCAATAACAACCAATCATCCCAATCCAACCAATCATCCCAAGGATGATTGGTTGGATTTGACCAATGATCCCAAGGATGATTGGTTGATTTGATTGGCCACATTTGGTATATAATGAAGCAAAATGAATTTTCGGGGGTAGGAAAATGCATCCATTTGTAGAAATGAACCAAGGAACAGGACTTAACCAGGCATATCTTGATTTGATTGTGAACGGCAGTGAAAAGGACAGAAAAGCAGGGAACAACAGCATCTACAGGGAGCTTGCAAGACTTGAATTGCTTTCACGGGGAGTTGAATGTGAGCCTTTCCATGAGGAGAATTTCAGGAGCTCCATCAAAAGTATTTATGACAGAACTGATTGTTTTGATTTTGTTTTGCCGGGCTTCATATATATGATGACAAAGTATGGGGACTCACCTGCCATTCCAAAGGAGCTGAGGGATGAAGCAAAGGAAATGATCCTTGGCTGCAAATACTGGATAGATGAGGGGGGGCCTGAAAAGAGCCCTTGCTATTTTACCGAAAACCACCAGATGCTTTATCATTCCAATGAATATATTGCAGGACAGCTGTATCCGGATGAAATATTTACCAATAACGGGCAGACCGGTAAATGGCACATGGAACATGCAAGACCTTTTGTTCTGAGATGGCTTAAGTGGAGATTCCGTTTTGGATTCTGTGAATGGCTTTCCAACAACTATTATCATGAGGATATGCTGTCAATATCCCTGCTATATTGTTTTGCAAAGGACGAAGAAATCAAGACGAAGGCCGCTATGATAATGGATTTGATTTTCTTTGATATGGCACTTAACAGTTACAAAGGGGTATTTGGATCGAGTCATGGAAGAACCTACTGTCAGAACATAACTAATACTAGGGACGGATCTTTTGTACTTCGAAGTCTGTTCCTTGGAATTGGAGATGAACCCCTGACTATTTCAGCTGCTGCTGTTCAGCTTGCCTGCAACGGTTATAGTGTTGCAGCACCAATAAAAAAATGTGCTTTGGACAGCAGAACCTATGAAAACATCCAGTGCATGAGCATGAATGCAGAGGAAGGTGCAGCACTGGGGGTAGATCCATTGGATTATGACAATGTTACATATTTCTGGGGCATGGGCTCAAACAACCATCGGCTTGTTGTTGACAACACTTTAAAGACAAAGGCTGCTCCGGGATACTATGCCATTGAAAGAGCAAAAGCCATGAAAGAACACTATGACCTCTGTGAAGCACAGAACATTCCGTATGACAAAGACGGTGACTATACATCCAGACCGAAGGCAGACCTGTATTCATACAAGACGAAGGACTATATGCTGGCATGTGTGCAGGATCATAAGAAAGGCAAATATGGATTCCAGGCGCATATATGGCAGGCTACCCTTGGTGGCAGGGCTGTTGTTTTCTCGAACCATCCTGCAACTGAAGAATATAACGGAAGGCCCAACAAATGGGCGGGAAACAGAATTAACCCCAAAACCGTCCAACATAAAAATGTTGTAATAAGCATGTATAATACGCCTGTTGACAGGGTCCCTACCTATACACATCACACCCATGCATATATTTCTCAGGAATTCCTTGACGAGATTGTTGAAAAGGATGGCTGGGTATTCGGTAGAAAGGAAAACGGGTTTTTTGCTATCAGGCCGTTGTCCGGTTATACATCCTGGGCACCTGCTGATCCGGCATACAATCCATATATGGGACTGAATAAAGAGGATGACGAAGGGAATCCAATAATAGTAAAAGATTATGAGTATATTGCAACGGGCAGATCAAATGTCTGGGTGTGTGAAATGGGTTCAGAATCAGAGCACGGGTCATTCGACGTCTTTATAAAAAGATTTGAAAGTGCAAAACTTGAAGGAGATGTGTTCGGATTCAGATATGTATCACCAAGCCTTGGAGAAATGGAAACCGGATGGAGCAGGCCTTTTATTGTTTCCGGCAAAGAAATCAGAACAGACTATCAGGTTCGCTATGATAATCCATGGTGCAGGGCTGACCGCGGAGTTCTTGATATTGAAATTTCAGATGGAGATAATACCCTGAAACTGAATTTTGACAGGGTAGAACGTATAATTCAAGAATAATAGCTTAGTTTTAAGACTAAAGGAGGTATACTTAAAGTAATAATTACTTTTTAAGTTATTGTTACCTTTTGTAAGGAGACTGTTATGTTACTTGAAAAAACAAGAGAATTCATTGGGAAAAGTAAGTTTAATGCCATAATATTCTGGGTTCTTGTAATAGGGATTTTAATAGGTTATTTCAGTGTATTTTTTCAAAGAGGTATCGTTGTAGAAGATAATTTCCTTAGAAAGTATAAAAATGAGGAGAGAATTCTATATAAGGGAAGAGATTTCTGGGGAGACCTAAAGGTTTTTGTAACAGGAGTACGAAATGAAGATGCTTCTGCAAATATTATCTATGAGTTGCCGGGAAATATACAAAAATACTACACTGTGTATTT
>JAFGIJ010000166.1 GCA_016929655.1 Clostridia bacterium | reverse complement strand
AGTTCTTTGTTGCTTAGATCTGCATCCATTTTCAGCCTTGATACAATACTTTTGATGCTTTTTATTCCTCCAAGGGACGGATTTCCCTTTCTTTGGTATAGTTCTATGGCATCCTTGGTATCTTCCAGTTTTTCATTAACTGAATCATATTCTGTATCAGGCATAATGCCCATAACAAAGTCAGCAGTCACCTCTGATTGTGCAAAACCCGAAAGTATTTCAAGTACTTTATAATATTCAAGAGTATCAAGATTTTTTTTATTCATAATTTAAAATAAATTCACCAGTGTGCGAAGAGTTATGGCATCCTTGAAAAACCCTTCTACACTATCATCCTTAATAAATTCCAGCATGCAGTATCTTTCTTTATCATCATTCATCTTAGCAAGGTACTTCACCCATTCTGAGTAACCTTTCATCAGAGCCAGACGATGACGGTCCTGCCATTTAAATATATGTAAATTTGAAATTTTATCTTTCAACAGAGCTATATCAGATAGATTTTCCTCAACTTTACTTCCCACCGGTGGCTGCCAGTATGTCGTTAAATTGCTTTCACCTACGGCTTTAATCAACCTTAGGGTATCAATTGCATTGTCAGTAAGTGTATTTCCATGAAACTCCAGGGCTATGCCGGTATTCCCATCAGCTGCCATTTTGCAGATTGTCTTCAATTCGCCTGTTATAAAGTTGAAATGCCCAGTGTCTGAATCTTTCGTAGAAATAACCCCTGCCCAGACTCTGATAATTTCGCAGCCGAGTATTTTTGCACATTCCAATACCTTCTGGAACTCATCCTTTGGATTTACATACTCCCCTACCTTATAATAACTTCCATATGATGGACAGATGATGTTATTTTTATTGCATAATTCCCTGACAATACTGGCCTTTGAAATATCTCCATGCGGCACATGTATATCTCCACCCCATTCAATTGCATCAAGGCCACTTTTTGCGGTCATTTCCACAAGTGTTTCAGGTGAAAGATTTCTAAAACTAATGGATACAAGTCCTGTTTTAAACACATTTACCTCCTAAGTCTTTTCCGAATGTTGTTCTCATAATAGTTTATTACCAAAGTATATAAATAATCATAAAGAAAAAACAAAGGAGTTGCAACAATTAGTAAAACAGGAAGTCTGAACAATTCTGCGGCTCCAGCCGGAATAAATGAGGCAGCTACAACATAATTAAATAAAAGAATTAGAATAAAAAGTGTCATTTTTGCAATATAACTCGGAATAATTTTCATATATTTTTCAAAGTAGTACTTTATAATTCCATAATATCCAAAAAAAGTATAGTAATATAGTAATTCAAGTTTGTTTATGGGCAGTACAAGGGACAGTATGGAAATAACAGCAAAAAACAACCAGGAATATTTATGGTCTGTCTCAATCAGAACCACAGCCGGGAAAAGAGAAATTATAAAATAAATTGATAAATCCAATACAGGACTTATTGACTTTAGATATAAAAGGCTCAGGCAAAGTGCCGCAAGAATCCCTGAAATAGCAATGGCAGAGCTTTTACGGTCAACAGCATGCAATACAATCACCACCAAAACATTCACAGCAGCAGTCAGAACACATCAGGCAGGAGCAGATTCTGCATAAATCATCACCACTGGAATTATAACCCCTGTTATATACATTCCTTGTATATGTGGATCTCCTGTTTCGCAGTTGACTGAATACATTTTCATATTCAGCATTGGATGGGTCCATGGATACGGCCGTTTCTATATAAGTATAAGCCTGGTCATATTGCCCCGTATTCATGAAAACAATTCCCCGCAGAAAATACCATTCAGCATTTTTATTTGATGAAGACCGCAGTATTTGATCAGCAGACCTGAAGTCCCTTCTATTGATGTAATCCCTTACATCCTGAAAGTCATTTGATTGGTAAGAAGAATCATAACCATTGTTTCTTCCCCCGCTCCATCCTGAGCTTTTCCTTTTATTAACTATGGTATCATAAGCCAAATTAATCTCCCTGAGTTTTTCATCGGCCAGATCCTTCAATGGATTGTCACCATATCTGTCAGGATGATATTTTTTTACAAGTTCCCTGTATGCTTTTTTTATTTCTTCCTCAGATGCTGTTTCCAGAACACCAAGTACTTCATATGGATTCTTTTGAGGCATTTTTCTGTGTCACTCCATTTAAAATATTGTCAGTCATATTATATAATCCTTCATACAATATGTTCCTTATTATACCTGAATTTATCTTTTTATCAATTTGCTCAAACGATGAAGAGATTTCGTCGAGGGAAGCAAAAAGCATGAATTCCGTCCGTTCCCGTATACTGTCCTTGAACTCAGCTATATCCCCCTCATTATAATTGAATCTTTTCAACAAGGGATTATAACTTTTTTTCTTAATATCATTTTCAATGTCAGTCCAAGCATCAGCAATGTAAACCCATTTCCCAAGATGGAACCCAATCCATCCAAGCTGCATTTTTATGTCTGACTCCCCTGCTCCGTATTCCAGAATTATTTTTATTATATTACCGTAACACCCTGAAACCAAGTCGACATTGCTGCTGTTTTCTTTTTCAAATACATGGAGATTCCTTAGTTCCTTTTCTATTTCCTCAACCAGTTCAACAAGAATTTTTGAAGATATATCAAAGCCTCTTTTTAGAAAGAACTGACCGATTTTAGCCAGTAAATCATTGTCATCCAGTATATTGTCCCTCAGTTTTGCTCTGGTTAATAATACAGTTAGGTCAGCGGCAAAATTTATACTTTCTGAGGAGGTGCACCTATGTTTCTTTTTAGTAGGATGAAGTATACATCTGAAGGTTTCAAATGAAGCTTCAAATCCGTGGGCTGAATCCAGCAACAAGGCAATGAACACAGCATCATAGTTAATAAAATTTCTGTATACCAGACCATATCTATCTCCAAGAGCCTTGCAGATACCACAGTAGTAAGCATTGTAAACAAGAAATTCCCGATACTTCAATTCAGGTTTATAGATTCTGATATATCCTATCATTCAATTGCTGCGCTTTCTTCCTCAGCCTGTCTTTTTAATTTGAAATATCTTATGGTATACAATATCAATGCCAGGATTTCTGCCGATATAGCACCGGCCATGAATATATTATAATAGATATTCGAAATATTAAGGGCATAACTCCAGAAAATAACCGCATTTAATAAAAATGCAGCAGCCTTTCCATACCAAAGAGCATAAACAACAACCTTTTTCTTATATAGCAGATATGATCCAAAAATCATCAGGCTTTCCTTGACAGCAAGTATTATGATAAACGTAAAATGAAGCCTTCCTATTAAACAAAGAAGCAAAATCGCAGAAATCTGTATTGCTTTGTCTGCCAGAGGATCAAAAAGTTTACCGAAATTTGATACAGCTTTCCACCTTCTTGCCAGGTAACCATCCAACAAATCTGACAGTGAGGCAGTCATAAAAATAAATGCTGCAGCAAGATATAAATCATTTAAAACAAAAAATATAAAAACCGGTATTAGAACTAGTCTGAATGATGTGATAATATTCGGTATGTGCTTTTTCATTAAAAACTCCTAAATTGATATTATTTTTGCAAGTTTCAGCATGTTTACATCGAGTTCATTTTTCATAGAAAGAGCCTCTTCAAGGTCAAAGTCAACCAATTTGTTACCAATAAGAGAAACTACTCGGTTGATTTTACCTTCTTTTATTAACTCAACAGCCTTTGCCCCCATTCTGCTTGCCATTATTCTGTCATATGCGGTAGGTGATCCTCCCCTTTGCACATAACCCAGTATAGTTGCCCTGGAAATAATTCCGGTTTTTTCAGTTATCTGGTCACAAAGACTTGTGGCATTGCCAACACCTTCTGCAACAATAATACAGAAATCTCTTTTCCCCCTGTTCCTGCATTCAAGAATAGGTTTGATTACATCCCTGTCTACATTGAACGGTGCCTCAGGTATCAGAATTACATCTGCTCCACCAGCTATTCCGTCATTAATTGCAATATAACCTGCTCTTCTGCCCATGACTTCTATAACGGTGCATCGTTCGTGGGAATATGCCGTATCCCTCACTTTGTCTATGGAATCCATTACAGTATTTAATGCAGTATCGAATCCAATAGTATATTCGGTGCAACCTATGTCATTGTCAATCGTACCGGGTAATGCTATTACAGGAACCCCATGTTTTGAAAAATCAAGTGCTCCCCTGTATGACCCATCCCCGCCTATGACGACAATTATTTCTATATCATATGCCCTGCAGATTTCAGCTGCTTTTTTCTTATTTAAGTCGTCATGGAACCTTGGTGATCTGGCAGTTTTTAAAAATGTTCCGCCGTCCTGAAGGATACCTGAAACATCCCTGGGCAAAAGCTTTTCTATTTCACCATTGATAAGACCTTCATAGCCCCTGTATATTCCATATACTTCAAGGTCGTAATAATAACCTGTCCTGACAACTGCCCTTATAGCAGCATTCATCCCGGGTGCATCTCCGCCGCTTGTCAAAACTCCGATTCTTTTCTTTTCTGTCATACAATTCTCCTGAATAATTTAGCCTGAAAAGGTTTCTCCTGAGCTGCAAATAATCTGTGCTTTGCCCTTGATCTTTATTGCAGCAGTAAATTCTGTAAATTCAACAATCAAAACTTCCCCTTTATCCATCTTTTCAATGTGATGGAACTTTGTGCTTTCACCCCTGGTTAATCCAATAATTGAAACTCCGTCTT
>JAFGIJ010000165.1 GCA_016929655.1 Clostridia bacterium | reverse complement strand
CATCAAGTTCCTTCATAGTCCTTGATATATATTTTTCATTGGTGACTATGCGAATATTGTCAGGCTCTGACAGTTGAAGCGCTCTTTTATATGCTTCTTGAAAAAGACTGCCCTTGAAATGTGCAAACTTTATGAACTGTTTGGGATTATCTGCAGTACTAAAAGGCCAAAGTCTCCTGCCTTCCCCTCCTGCCAGAATAATTGAAATCACAAGCTCACCCGCTTTCTGTACAATTCCTGTGTCTTTGCCGCAGCCTCATCCCAGCTGTAATCTTCATCAATGGCATCAATTATACTCTGCCCAAAATTCTTTAAGCCGTTCATATGTATTTCATCAACAATATTTTCAAGCTGCTCCCTCAGTTCCTCATGGTCACCGGCATTTATAACCCATCCAACCCCATATTTCAAAACAGGTTTTGCCATTTCCCCTACATCATTGACTATAACATTTCTCCCCATAGCCAAAGCCGAGAGCAGAAGGCCGCTTTGCGAAATTCTTTGATATGGCATAATCACTACATCGCTGACTTTCATCAGTGCTGTAAACTCACTGTCTTCAAACTTTTTATCTTCAAATGTAATATTGGCACCATCTTGAATACATGGTACTGACCCCATCCTGTTAACACCTGCTAACAGAAGATGAATCCCTTCATCGCCAAGGAGCTTCTGTGAAGTAAGCCAGGCCTTCAGCAATATATCAGTACCCTTGTATGCTTCCATATACCCCAGCATGGAAAACACAATTCTATTTTTCTTTTCAAATGGAATCTTGCTTTCGGGATAGATTTCATCCAGTCTTAGAAGACCATGATTTATTACAGATATATCTGACAAACCATATTTGTGCAGCTCTGCCTTCGCTTTTTCAGTGTGCACAATTATTTCATCAGCTATCTTCATGAAGTCAATAAACTGCTTTTTGCTGGTTTCCTCCTTATTATGTGTAAAAGTATCGTGGGAGGTATAGATCAGCCTGACATTTTGTAACTTTTTCATCATTTTAAAGATAATTGCATCCAGCCTTGGCATCCTTGACCATTGCACATGTACTGCATCAGCTTTGAACCGATGGGATATCATTACTAATCGCAGCTGTGATAAAAAGTAACTGAATGCTTTAAAAGAAACAAATTTTTTATCAGAATACCGATAAATTCTCCCGATCCTTGTGCTTGTCTTTGTTGCCAGTTTTGTGTTCGCGGCATAAAACAATTCCACTTCCTTCATTCTTTCCAGAAGGTTCTTGTCATAGGCAGCCAGATTATTGTATGACATGGGATCACAGTAAATTACCCTGCAGGTAATCTTCCTGAAAAAATCCAGATACCTTTTTGCCACGTTGATAAAATCAAAGTTTTTATATGCCAGGTCCATCAATTCATTAAGATTCTTTTCATCGGGATAGTTTTCTGCCAATCTCAAAATACAGTTTGCCATTGCATTATGGTCATGCACCGGTGAATAATAAAACGACTTGCTGAATGTAACCTCCTCCAAAGCCTCCTGCCTTGAAGAAACCACCGGCACCCCATACATCATTGCTTCTACCGACGGCATACCAAATCCTTCATAGTCAGATGCAGTCAGATATGCATAGGAATCATTCATCAAATCCGCAAGCTCTTCATTGCTGACATAACCCGGCAATTCAACAAAATCAACCAGTCCAAGCTGCTCAATCAATCCGCTGACCTGTATTTTTTCATAAAGATCTCCAACAAGTACAAGCGGCATTCCAAGCTTACTCCTGACCATTGCGTATGCCTTTAGAATAACATCTACATTTTTATGGGCAAAACCTATATTCACGGCTATCAAATGTTTCCCGGCGTTTTTGGTTTCAGGTTTAATTACCTTGATTGGATTCGGTATGTGCATAACTTTATCAGCAAAACCGGGGTAGTGTTTCCTGATTTCCCTGCTGTCAAACTCAGATATGGCAATAATATGGTCCCGAAGCCTAAAATCAATCCAATAGAGAATGGTTTCCTTTATTCTGGTCAAGACATCAAAATTTTCCGGTTTACTTTTAAATTGGATGTCATGAGGAAGAACAATCGTTGGTATTTTAAACTTTGAAAATCCCGTATAATACATCGGGAAAAATAGCAAATCCGCTTTTTTTATATGCTTTTTAAGTAGAAATGTTCTGTTGAAAATGTCCTTGACAAGCCTTTTATGCTTCCAACCCTTAAGAATTATAATTTCAGCATTTGGAGCAAGTTTCAATGCCTTTTGGTAAAAATCAGAATAGCAAAAAAGAGTCAATTCTGTTGTGGGCTCGGCTTCAAGCATGCCCTCAATCAGATTGCAGACTACCTGTTCTTTCCCTCCTTTGAATTTCGCACCAAAGCTTGTTAGGTCAATTGCTATCTTCATTGTAATTCCCCAGTTCAGTCAGGCTGTCATGAATCTGTTGCGCAATTTTCATCGGGCTGTACTTTCCCTCAACAAGTCTTCTTATTTCATCCAAATATTCTTCTGTATATTCTTTTTCAAGCAATTCCATGATCCTTCCAGCAAGAAAATCCTCATTTTCAATATCCCCGAAGTATTCTGCACAACCCAATGTTGATTCCTTCATTACCGGGATATCAGAAACCAGGACCTTCCTCTTGAAGACCATGGCTTCCAAAGGTGTCATGCCAAACCCCTCGAACATTGTTGAACTTACAAACAAATCCGCTTCACGGTAAAGATAGTTTCTTTGTGCTGATGAAATATAACCCGTAAAAATAACTCTGTCACTCTCACTTTTAATGTTTTCAGCCTCATCATTTTCATTGGTTCCGATCAAAACAAGATTATGTTCAATCCTGTCTTTGATCAAGTTGAAAGCTTTTATCAAAGTGTGGATGTTTTTGTGATATCGCATGGAGTTAACACATAAAATATATGGCTTTTTGGTATCAAAGTATTCACAGTCATCAACATCAATATCAATTGGAACAGGAATAACTTCGACTTTGCCTGCAGCCTCCGGATAAAAGAGCCCTATATGCTCTTTGTTCACCTGTGAGCTTGTGATTATTAAATCCGAATCATCCATCATGGCATCATGTCGGTTGACCGTCAGTTTATATTTGCTTTTTTGCATACACCCGGGGAAAAATCTGTGGTACATGTCAAGCACCATCAATGCATAGGGTTTCTTCCAACGGGTTTTTACAGTTATGCAGTTATATGGTTGAAAAATGACATCCGGATCTATGTTTTTGATTGCCTTTGCCACAGAAAACCAGTTCAAATAGAACATATTTAAAAAATAATAGTACTTTTCAAAAATCTTCGGTATTTTGTTCTGTTTACCATAGCTGTAAGTCCTGATTTTTGGATAAATCTCCAGTAATTGTTCCTGCACAACTTCATTGACCAAAAAGACATAATTGTTTTCAAGGGACAATCCCATCAACCCTTTCACAATGTTCAGTTGATGCTGTCCCAGTCCGGTCACTGTGTTGATGTCTTCAACAGCTGACATAATGAAAGCGATTGTCATTTTTTATCCCCCCAAATTACTCAACTTGAATTCTAACACAACCAATGGACAAATTCAGCTTTTTGCCCTTAAGGAACTTTTCTGAAAAGCATGTACGAGAAGTGGAATCAAAATGAGTTGTATGGCTATTCCCCAGATTGAGGTTACAAACAAAGCACCGAGGAGGCCGACGAATATAAATTCCCCTCCAAACGGCACTGTAATCAGGAATGTTACTGCTATTCTTACCACCCTTCCTATAGCCATGGATGCCAGCAGAGATGGAAGGATGCGTCCCGTTTTTTCCTGCATCAATCCTGCTGTAAATCCATAGGCTGCAAGTTCAAACACCATGGATATACCAATGGGGTACAGTACAGGCATTCCAATTATCATTGTATTTATAAGCGGTGCAATTGCTCCGATTATCAAGCCATATTTTTTACCACAGATGAAGCCGCACAAAATGACCGGTATATGCATGGGTAGAAATACCTGTCCGGGGACTCCGGTAAGATGAAACAGCAGGGGCAATAATATCGATAAAGCTAGAAAAAGGCCTGCATATGTGAGTTTTCTTGTTTTGTTCATCATTAATTCCTTTATGTTTCCTAAATTTAAAGCCCTTTGAATATTACTCCCTTTTCAGCAAGACAACTGCATATCTGTTCAACATAACGGCTGTTATCATTGCCGGTAAATCTCAGATTGAATTCTATGTCTGTCGACACCTCGTCTCCTGTCCAGACTGTAAGAATATCAGGAGGATTTGAAATGGTCCTTATCATTTCAATGTCATATGCTGTCAATTCAATTGCTGTTAAAATAAGAATCATCCCGGAATCCAACATAATATTAACTATCTCTGCTGCTCTTCTTATATGTTCTTCCCTGTTTCGCTTCCTGCTCTTTAAATCGGCATCAACACCGTATACTACTGAACCCATACCTATGAAATATACCATTTCACCATTTTGAAACAGAACTTTTTCCAGCTCTCTGGCAAGGGTCTTTTTACCAGACTGCCTGGGTCCGGTAATTATAATGAGCGAAGGTTTCTGCTTGTACCTGGAGGCCCTGTCCTCCCTGCTTATCGAGCTTTTAATCCAGTTTGTATTACGGATCATAACCTGATGCCGCACATCCGAGAACTGGTCCTCCATTGCCCCGGTGATAATGCCGCCTCCAGCTATTTCATAGCCATCAATTAAAACAAATCTGCTTGTAGTAGGTATTTCGTCAGACAAATCAAATGCAACCGGCTTCCTGAGGGAAATTACACAATCTGCAACTTCATGCCTTTCCACCCATTCCTTTTTCTCATTGTTCAAATTGGAGGCATTCATAACCCGGCCAACGCGTTCAAGCACACACTCAACCTTTGCCGTACCAATCTTAATAAAATAATTTTTATCTTTTTTAAAAGGTTCTCTACCAAGCCAGAATACGTTGGTTTTTAATTTTGCTGCAACTTCCGGTGGTTTTTCAT
>JAFGIJ010000164.1 GCA_016929655.1 Clostridia bacterium | reverse complement strand
CTTGCACATATTGCAAGGATGACAGGTGAAAAACAAAGGAATGTGTATTTTTGGAAGAATAAAGCAATTGAAGAGTTAAGGGAAAATATGGAAAAGGCCGGTTGCAAGGATGGATAACAGAAGAGTCAAAAAGTTAATAAGAAACGCTATGACATCAAGCATGGAAGTCAAGACAACTGCCATATCCGAACCTGATTGGAACGAACTTATTGTTGACCACTTGAATTATTCAAGGACTAAAAGACAAAGACAAAGGAAATGGACAAGACTGACAGCAATGGCTGCAGTTGTAATTGTACTTACATTTACTTCCCTTATTATATTGACATCCGTAGATGAAATAATTGCAGGTAACTTCAATTTCATTGAGGCAATTAGAAATCTGGGCCGGAATGTTGAGATAGATGAAATACAGGAGAAGATTGATTACCCAACCGATATTGAAAAGTCCATAAATACATATGCAACTTATGAAGATTTCCTTGGGGAAAATCCCGTCATAGACTATTTCAAAGCTGATTATCTTGATCCCGGTTATGAATTATATAGCATTGAGCTGACACGAGAAGCCATGGGAAACACAATCTATGTAATGTACAGTAATAATCAAATAAGAAGAATGTATGCCATCAGGGGATATTTCGAGAATAAAGAAGTAAGCCAGAGTCATGTCTGGTCTTTTCCAAATTCAGATCATAAAACTGTAGTTGTTGACGATGTTACCGTGGACTTGTATACGCGGTCAGAGGTCAACCATGCAATGTTTGAAATTAACGGTGTTGAGTTTATCATTGAGTTTTATGAAACCGGGAATGGATTCATCGAAAACACTGTCAGGAATCTCAAGGTATATGGAAGATAGCACCATAAATAATCCCATCAATCAAGTCTTTATTTTTGTAAAAGAGTATTTTACTAAAATCCTGGGATGTCTGGGCTCATTCACCAACGTGGATTTTTCATTGTTCATTCTGGAATCTACGATTTCGAAGCTGCTTATCATCACCGGGAATGGCGTTTCAGACAAGGACTTCGAAGCTATGTTCATTAGGACTTTAAATGCTGAAATCTGCAGAACCATCAGTTCGCTTCGAAAAATTGGTGCATTTCAGATTCATGAAGATGCCAAACCAGGTGATGATTGTGGGCGATTCATTTCAAAACATACTGCAAGAAAAATATCGAATGAAAAGAAACGATTGGCACCGGATTATGTGAATTATTTGAAACCTGGTTCAGGCAATATAACCAGGAAAATTGAAGATTCCATTGATTTTGATTCTCTTTGGACAAGGATACTCGAAAAGCAGATAAATCTTAAAGCCGCTAGCTATGTCAGAAAAAGCAGAAGACGAATCGTTTTGGCAATAGTTGTTTCTGCCTTTATAGTGTCATTCTTCGGAGCAGCTTACATTGGTTCATACAGGGCATTGACTGACGGAGATATTACTTATGGTATAGCGGTGAAGAGACTACTTTCAGGAATACCTTTGGTTTTTAACAAGGAAGGTCCTGAGCCCCAATATCTGGTCAGAACAGGATATCAGACTAAGGAACAGTTGCTCATTGAACACCCTGGTGCATTTATCCTGCTGCCGCCTTATATACCGGAAGGATACTCAGCAACCGAATTTGCATACATGACCCATACAGATGGGTTTACCACGGCTATAGTTTATAATGTTACTGAATTTGCATTTTTCACTATAGAATATGCAGTCAGGAATGAATACGATCCATTCTCATACCGCATATTATATTATGAATATGAAATAGTAAATGAGGGAAAAGTCAGTTACTACCTTTTCAAGGAGAGCAATTACGGATTCACAGCAGCATTCTTCCTTGATGATATATATGTTACCATCAAGGGTCAAAAGAATTATCCCGGTACAGACAGGGCCAATATAACCAGTATGATATCGGGGATAATGAGTGAATATTATGGAACAGTCACTGACTGACTGGTTGTATAGGTATCATCTTCATAAAGCCCCCATTGGATATAATGATATGTGTGTACACGGTATGTTCCAGATGTTACCGATACTATTTCACTTCCTGAGATTGAACTTGTATTGAACATTGTGTCATAGAATATGCAGACCCGGCTCCACTGCCCATTGACCAGCTTTTGCAGCTCCATTTCATATAGCATGACATCATAGATTTCAACAGCACCGGTATAGCATGACAGGGAAACCGTTGAGGAACCTGCTGATATGCTGCTGTATGCCGTTGCTATGCTGTCTGACAGCCCAGCACCGAAATATGATATATCCTCCGAGAACTGCCTGTCGGCATCTGCAATGGCAACCGTCCCGATAGCCATCAGCAAAGCTGCTGCCAATAATGTAACAAAAATCTTCTTCATAAAAAAACCTCCGTTGTTTTTCACATAAACAACGGAGAAATAGCGATTTTTACAGTAAGAAATTTAAACTATTCCATCATGGAGGTCTGAATAGATGCCTTTGACTGCCATAAGATCCTCATGGGTACCTTGTTCTGCAATGCCATCTTTGGTTATCACAAGGATTCTGGAAGCATTCCTGATGGTTGACAGTCTATGGGCAATAATCAACGTTGTACGGCCTTTTGCCAGTTCCTCCAGGGAATGCTGTATTTCTTTTTCAGTTTTTGTGTCCAGGGAACTGGTTGCTTCATCAAGGATCAGTACAGGTGGGTTTTTAAGGAAAACCCTGGCAATGGATACCCTTTGTTTTTGCCCGCCGGACAGTCTGATACCACGTTCGCCGACAAAAGTATTGTATTTATCGGGCAGCCCATCGATGAATTCGTGAATTCTGGCTTTCTTAGCAGCAGAAATCATTTCATCCTCTGTGGCATCCGGATTTCCATACAATATGTTTTCCCCGATTGTTCCGGCATACAAAAATACATCCTGCTGAACCATTCCGATATTCCGACGCAGTGATTCCAGTTTTATGTCATTTATATTGATTCCATCTAATAGAATATTTCCTGATTCCAACTGATAAAACCTTGGTATCAGATTACACAGGGTTGTCTTACCCCCGCCGGAAGGTCCTGCAATGGCAAGGGTTTCTCCGGGGTTAATTTCCAATGTAAGGTTTTTAAGCACATGTTCCTGATTATCATATGAGAAAGTGACATCCTTGAAGGAAATGTGACCTTTGACATCCTGAAGTGTTATTGCATCAGGTGCATCCTTGATTTCAGGTTCAGTTATCATTATTTCATGAAAACGTACAAATCCTGTCATTCCCATTTCAAACTGCTGAATGAAATTGGTCAGTCTCCTGACCGGAGTCAGAATAAGTCCAACATATAAAAGAAAAGCTATCAGGTCGGCAGATGTTATAGCATTGGAATAAACAAGATATCCTCCATATAAAAGAATTGAAAGATTCATGAGATTGGAAATAAAGCTTATTCCTGTTAGAAATTCAGCCATTCTTTTATATGATTGTCCTCTGGACAGCTTGAATTTTTCATTTCCCTCATTGAACTTTCGAGTTTCATAATGTTCATTGGTAAATGATTGGGCTACCCTTATACCGGATATGCTGTTCTCAAGGTTGGCATTGACATCAGCAATCTTTTCCCTGACAATTTTGAAAGCATCGGACATTTTCTTTCTCTTCTTCAAGCCAAAGACAAAAAGGATAACGCTTATTGCAACCAGCATAAGTGACAAACGCCAGTTTATAAATGAAAGATAAATCGTTGCACCTATTATCATTACACCTGAAAGAAACAAATCTTCAGGGCCGTGATGGGCAAGTTCACTGATTTCATTCAGGTCATTAACCATCCTGGACATCAGCTGGCCGGTTCTGTTGTTGTCATAAAAGCGAAATGACAGTTTCTGAAGATGGATAAACAGATTGCTTCTCATGGAAGCCTCCATACGGGTTCCCACAACATGTCCCCAGTAATTGACAACAAAATTCAAACCGGCATGTGCGCCATACAGTAATAGAAGACCCCCGCCGAAGAGCAGAAGGGTTCTCATTTCCCCTGCAGGGATTACTTCTCCGATAATATGGCGTGTAACCATGGGAAACAGAAGGTCTATCAAAGCCATGAGGAAGGCGCAACCCATATCAATGATAAACAACCTCATATTGGGTTTATAATATGACAGGAAAGACTTGAATATATCTTTGTTGTATTTCATAAAAACTCCATTTCAACTCGTATGATTTTATCAGCAAAGGCTTTTTTAAGCAACGTTTTACTGATATAATTACCTGTATAGAAAATGGTTTTTACCCGTATTGCAAACCAATTGTTAAGCGAAAGCCTGCGGGGAGACTGGTCCGGATGTGTGAATCCTGTATTCATTGGTCCAAATGTTACTGATGATGCATGAGTATTCGCAAAATGCAAGGTCATTACAGATGTTTCATTAAGTACCAAAGAAAAATTACGTTTTACTTAAACTGATTGACAAGCTTTTAACGAGGTGATAATCTTTCATTGACATATTTGAATATTTGAATATGTCGATATAAAAGGGCTCAAAATCAGACGATAATTTAGGAGGGGAACATTCGTGAAAAAGTATATTTCCAATTTCATTGTTTGTTATGCTGTGTGGATTCTGCTGGCTGGTGTCAGTGTTCCGGAACTGGTTCTGGGAGCTGTCGTATCAGCTGTCCTTGCAGCATTGCTATGGAAATTGCTCAACCTGGAACTGACATGGAAAACTCCGTTTGCCCTGGTTCTGTTTATAGCAATTTATCTGCCTGTTTTTCTATTTGAACTTGTGAAGGCAAACATAGATGTGCTGTTCAGGGTTTTGAATCCCAAACTTCCGATCAATCCTGGTTTTGTAAAAATCAAGACTGGACTGAAGACAGATTTTGGTAAACTGATCCTTGCAAATTCAATCACTCTTACTCCCGGAACGATTTCTGTGGATGCTGATGATGAATCCATTTATGTCCATTGGATTGATGTCAAGGGAAAGGACCATGATGAGTATGCAAAAAGAATTTCAGGGAAGTTTGAAAATATCCTTGGGAGGATGTCACTATGATACTTCAGATTGTGTTTTTTATTCTTCTGGGACTGGGTGTTCTTTTTGCCACCATCCGGCTGTTCGCAGGACCAACGCCTTTTGACAGAGTCATATCACTGGATATGATCAATATAATAATTACGGGACTTCTTGCAGTTATTGCAGCTTTGAAAGGCAATGCACTGTACCTTGATATAGCATTGGTTTTTGCTGTACTTGCTTTCCTTGAAACAATAGTCTTTGCAAGATTCATGGAGGGGAAAAAATGAGCGTTCTGTCATATATTCTCATAATAGCGGGTGGCATTTTTTATGCAACGGGTGGTCTGGGACTGCTCAGGATGCCAAGTCTTTATACAAGAGCCCAGGCGGGCACTAAGGCAACTACCCTTGGCACGATGCTGACCCTGGCAGGGGTCATTGCTGCGCGTCCGGAATGGACTTTGAAAATCCTGCTCATTATGTTTTTTATTGTTGCAACAAATCCTGTCGGAAGCTCAACGCTTATACGCTCTGCATACAGAAGCGGAGTCAAGCCATATGGGCAGCCTGAAGTGGATGACCTAAGTGGGTTTTATGGGAAGGAGGAAGAACAATGAATTGGTTCAATATCCTGGAAGCGGGTGTAAGTGTCCTTCTGGTAGCGGTTGCCCTGGCAGCTGTGCTGTCAAAAAAACTTTTGGTATCAATTATTTTTCTTTCTGCCCTTAGCATGATGGCGGTATCGGCTTTTGCTTTGTTGAGTGCCCCTGATGTTGCCGTAACGGAAGCCGTAATCGGTTCAGGGCTTGTGACATTCATATTTGTTGCTTCGATTAGAAATCTTGGAAAGGCCGGTGAAAAATTATGAAAAGAGTTTTTGCAGGTCTGCTGGCTGTTGCATTCGGAGTTGTTTTACTGTTGGGTATATCTGCCTCAACGGGTCTTTTCAGCTATAACGAAGAACTGTTGGATGACAGTGCAGCATCCCACTATATAGCAAAGGATGTAAACGGCGATACCGGCGAAATCATATTTGGTGAAACAATGGACGCGGAAACGGGATCTGCCAATATGGTTACCAGTGTTATCGCCAATTACAGATCGTTTGACACCCTTGGTGAGGTAACTGTTCTGTTTCTGGCTGCACTGGGTGTTTCACTTCTTGCCGGCTCAATGGATAAAGGCAGAAAGAGAAGAAAAAGCGGATTCATACTTAAGGTATCATCAGGGATTCTTTTTCCGCTGATGCTTGTCACGGGAATATACATTTTTACCCATGGTCATCTCACTCCCGGAGGTGGATTTCCCGGAGGAAGTATGATTGCATCCTCATTCCTTCTTCTATACCTTGCCGATGAAAATTTCAGAGCAAATGTCAGGGGTTTCAAGATAGCCGAAGGAATTGCCGGCACACTGTATGTTGTACTTGGAATAATAGGACTGCTGGCAGGCGGTTACTTCCTGATTAATTTCCTGCCGACAGGTGTTGTGGGAAATCTGTTCAGCGGTGGCATAATACCGATTGTTTATGTAATCATCGGCCTTAAGGTTGGTTCTGAGATTACAGGAATCATAACAGATATGTTCAATGAGGAGGTAAAGGCATGATTAAATTTGCATCCCTGCTCTTGATTGTAATAGGTTTATACGGAATCCTGTCCACGAGGAATGTTATTAAAATCCTTGTAGGCATCAATGTAATGGAAATCGGAATTAATATATTCATAATTGCAATCGGCTTCGTAAACGGCGGAGCAGCGCCTATATTGTCGGTGGATAATCCGGGCAGTTTATTGAAATTCGTTGATCCTGTCGCCCAGGCACTGGTTCTGACTTCCATAGTAATCGGACTGGGTGTTACGGCACTGGGATTGGTCTTTGCCCGGAAAATTCATAAAAAGCACGGCACTTACGACCTTTCTGAGATCGGAGGTGAGTCATGATGTTCAACCCTGTATTATTGATAGCCATTCCACTGGGTCTGGCATTCATAGCGGTAATATTCAAAAAGATTCAGAAGTGGATACTGGCACTTGGAATCATTGTCAATGCAGTGCTGGTGTTTTTTGTAGAAAAAGGGGAGACCGCCATAGGCGGATTCAAAATACCTTTCGGAATCAGTCTTGTGCTGGATGATTTTTCTGCAGCCGGTGTTATTTTGATAAATATCCTGGCCCTTGCAGCAATCGTAATTGCATTTAAAAAAGCAGAGAAGTTTGCACCTGTAATACTTGCAGGGCTCGCAGGTATGAATGGAATGATTCTGACCGGTGACCTGTTCAATCTATTTGTTTTTATGGAAATAACGGCCATTTCTGCATATATACTAAGCAGTGAGGGCAGAAAACCGGCTCAGTCTTTCAATTATCTTGTTATAGGGTCCGTCGGTTCGGTTTTTTATCTGTTGGGACTGATACTCCTGTACAATCAGACAGGCACCCTCAACATGGTACTAATGACAGAGAAAACGGGGTTCCTGGAGCAGACAGTCCTGCTTCTGCCGGTCCTGCTTATATTTGTTGGAATTGCAGTGGAAGCCAAGCTTCTTCCGATGGCAGGATGGGTCAGGGGGGTACTGGGTAATTCTAATTCTTATACTGGTGTTATGTTTGCTTCGGTCTATTCCTCAGCAGCTCTGTTTGTCTTTGGAAGAATTTTCTCACAGGTTCTGGTTCCGGGAACAACAGTAGGTATAGTAATCATAACAATAGCATTGGTTACTTTTGCTGCAGGACAGGCATCAGCATTCAGAAGTAAGTCGCTGAGGCAGGTGCTGCTGTATTCAAGTATTGCACAATCAGGATTGGCTGCGGCTTTGTTTGCTACAGGATTCGTATTTCCTGCAGTACTTGTAGTGGTTAACAATGCCATTGGCAAGCTGATTATGTTTTCGGCTGCGGGCAGCCTTGAGGAAAAATATGGAACCGATGACTATATTGGTCTTGGTGGTGCATTCAACAAAAATACTTTGACCGGAATTGCTTTTACGATTGCGGCACTTTCACTGACAGGCTTGCCTTTGCTTTTTGGTTTTTACGCCAAACTGAATGTTCTGGCAGCATATCTGAACCAGGGTACATTCTTTGTACCTGCAGTTGTTCTGCTTGGAACAATTGTTGAAGGTGCTTACTTCATTAAAATTCTAATAAAACTCTGGGCCCCGGGAAAAGAGGGGGAATGGGCGGATGCAGATCAGTCGGTCGGGGATAAAAGGATATTTTCCTATACCGGTACTATAGCAGTAATCCTGGCAGCAGTCCTTGTTGTTTTATCCGGGCTGTTACCTGATACCGCAGGTAAACTTATTGCACCCGAAGGAGGACTTCTCGGTGATGACGGTCCTGCAATTTCATTGTTGATACAAAAGGGAGGTGACCAATGAACCTTAACCTTATAATAATTATTACGACAGCTGTGGCTCTGGTGGCATATCTTGTATCAAAAGTCAATGATAAAGCCGGTGCAGCAATGACTGTAGTAGGTTCACTTTTTGCATTGATTGCAGTGTTCCTGCTCAGGGATTCCATAGGCACAGAAATTACTCTGTTGTATTTCAACTTTAATCTGACAGTAACCGGATGGTACTTTGCATTGGTTATGCTCATGGCTTACTCAATGACTGCTTTCTTCAATCCTTTCTGGATGAAGAAGCTGATTTATCCCGCAGGCTATAACTTCCTTTATCTGCTGTCAATGGCAGGAACTTTGGGAGTATTCTTTGCAAAAGACTTCATTACGCTTTTTGTTTTCTGGGAAACGGTTGTGTGGTCTTCTGCCTTCATCATTCAGATGGGTAAGTCAAGACAGGCCGCATATGTGTATTATGTAATAAGTGCCATAGGCTCAATGGCTACGTTGTTTGCAATAATGTTTGCTTATGGAACAACAGGAACATTCGTAATCAATGACGCCTTTGGAGGGCTTGCCGCCTATCCTGGGAGAGCAATTGTAATTTTCGTTACATTC
Organism: Clostridia bacterium; assembly: GCA_016929655.1. Lineage (GTDB taxonomy): Bacteria > Bacillota > Clostridia > DUPQ01 > DUPQ01 > JAFGQE01. The sequence continues at coordinate 2,935 of JAFGIJ010000164.1, read as the reverse complement.
ATAGCTGCAGGAATGGCCAAGATAGGTATTTTCCCGTTCCATGTATGGCTGCCTTTTGCACATGGAAGTGCACCGCATACCTTCTCACCGGTTCTGTCCGGCGGACTGGTCAAAATGGGAGCATTTGTTGCTTTGCTCAGTGTAACGGCATTTCCGGCTTATAAAATATTCGGAGGCATGGCCAGCTTCAGGGGTATACCTCTTCCTATTTACTTCATGATGGCCCTCGGAGCCATAAGCATTGTGGTCGGTACACTGATGGCCATAAAACAGGAAGATGCCAAAAAGCTTCTTGCCTATTCATCCGTTGCCAACGGAGGATATATATTGATTGGTCTTTTGATGCTTGACCAGGTTGGATTTGCCGGAGGTCTGATGCATATCGTAAACCATGCAGTTGCATCTGCCGCAGCATTCCTTTCAATTGCTGCCGTGGCTTACAGGACAGGTACTACCAAAATGAGTGAAATGGGTGGAATGATCCACAGAATGCCCATAACATATGTGGTTTACCTTATTGCAATCATTTCCATGGCCGGTATCCCGCCAATGGGAGGGTTTGTATCAAAGTGGCTGATATTCCAGGGATTGGCTGACAAGGGGTTGCTGTTCATTGCAGCAACGGCATTCTTCGGCTCAATCGGATCATTCCTATATGTTTTTAGACCTTTGAGTGCAGTTTTCCTCGGACAGACATTTACAAGAGACCTGAATAAAAAGGAAGTAGGAGTATTCATGCTGTTTCCAATGGTTGTGCTTACCCTGTTGTCTCTTCTTACAGGTATTTTCCCGAATATATTCCTGAGAGTTGTAACGGAAATACAGACCTCACTCGGGGTTCTGCCGGTGACACTGGCTGAAAACACCATCGTCACAAACAATGGATTCCTCGATGCTTTCAAGGTATTCATTGTATTCGGATTCGGTTTTGCAATTGCATTTGTTTTATTCATTGCAAGGCGCAAGAGCAGGAGAGTGGAATTAATGGACACATATACCTCTGCTGAATTCATACACACCAGGGAGTTGCTGCATTACAGTCATAGCTTCTATGCTCCATTTGAAAGACTTTATGAAAAGGCACCTGATACCATGAAACTTTATCACAAAGCGGCGGTTAAAATTTCCGAAATCGGTAATTTTGCTGAGGCTATATTCTTTGGTATAAAACCTGCAAGGACGGTGCTTCTTGTTATGGGCACTGTGCTCATAGGAATTATTGCAGGAGGTGTTCTGTCATGAATGCAATGAATTTTATTTATGCATTTCTTATGCTGGTGTTTGTATTTATATTCCAGACATCACTTACAGGTTTCAACAGGAAGGTTACGGCAAGACTGCAAAAACGTTATGGCGCAAGATGGTACCAGCAGTTCCTTGATATATTCAAAGCCATGAGGAAGGATTCAACTACTCATGGATGGGTTTTCGATTTTGGAGTAATCATGGCACTTGGTGGAATCATGGCGACGGTCATATTCATTCCAGTTGCAGGCTTTCGGGCCTTTCCGGGAACTGACAATGTTTTTGTAATATCATATCTGCTGGCAGTAGGTATGCTTGGAATGGCAATGAGCGCAGCAGGTTCAGGGAATCCCTGGGCGAGCATCGGTGTCGGCAGAGCACTTACGAATATGCTTGCATATGATATTCCGCTGATGATAGTCATTTTCACTATGATATTCGCATTTGACTCAGCATCGGTAGGGGAGCTGGCTAAGATGCAGCAGGGTATGGGAATCCTGGGATGGAATGCCTTCAGAATGCCTTTGGGCGGTATTGTTGCAGTAATCGCATTGATGGGCATGCTGGGCAAGAAACCATTTGATTCGTTCATCGCTCCTGCAGAAATTGCTTCGGGACCAATGGTTGAGTATGGTGGAAAGCACCTTGGATTCATGTTCATATTGCATGAATTCATGACATTTATAGAGGTTTCACTGATAATAAACCTGTTCTTCGGAGGAGGTGCAACCATTTGGGAATACATGCTAAAATATGCAGTACTATATACATTTACCAATATAGTTTCAGGTGTAATGCCAAGATTCAAGATTGACCAGGCAGTGAAGTACTTCTACAGGGTGCCCCTTGCTATGGCGATCATTCAGGGAATTGTGGTCATTTTCACAGGATTAGGAGTGACAATATGGTTTTAGATAAGAAAGACACCAGAAATATCTGGGAAAAGATTGGTGACTATTTCAGTGCAAATTCCATTTGGATGAAATGGTATTGTACAGGATGCGGAGCCATTGAGATGCCGCCAACCATGACATCCAGATTTGACATGGAACGTCTTGGTATGGGGCCTATGGCTACCCCGAGACAGGCTGATGTGCTTCTGATAACAGGCTACCTGAGCACGAAGACTCTTCGAAGGGTTATATATTCCTATGAACAGATGAACAGTCCGCGTTATATTGTGGGGTTCGGATCATGCACAATAAACGGTGGGATTTATTATGATTCATATGCAACCATCAATCAATTGGATAAATATCTTCCTGTAGACCTTTATATTGCAGGGTGCATGCCAAGGCCTGAGGCCATTATGAATGGGTTCGCCGCCCTTATTGAAATGATAAAAAAGGGTGAAGCAAACGGCTGGAGACATTATCAGGAAAATTACGAGTGGTATAAGAAAAACCAGCTCGAATCCCTTGGGGAGGTAATCATCAATGATGAATTCCATGAATAAGATGCTGGAAAAAATAAGTGATGCATTGAAACCATTGAAGATGATGACGCCTGCTGACAGACAGATTGCCTGTATAGTAAGGCCCGGTGAAGTGCACAAAGCACTGGCATATCTTAAATCCATCGGTTTCACACAACTGAGTATCCTGACGTGTATAGATTGGATTGAGGACAATGAATTTGAGCTTGTATATGTGTTGATGAACTGGGAGGAAGGTGTTCATATTCAGCTTCG
>JAFGIJ010000163.1 GCA_016929655.1 Clostridia bacterium | reverse complement strand
GAACCTCCGGAAGGGTCTTCGATTCCCCAGTCTTCTTCATACTTACACAAAACAAAAGGACATGTTACACCGCAGCCCATACTTACAAGGATATCCACTTCAAAAGGTATTTCATCAAGCAGCTTGGGATGATGGCCTGACATGTCAACGCCTGCTTCCTCCATTACCTGAACGGCCTTAGGTTTAACCTGCGGGTATTCCTCTGTCCCTGCTGAATATGCCTCAATTACATCAGAACCCAGGAATTTTGCCCAACCTTCCGCCATTTGACTTCTACAAGAATTATGAACACATACAAATGCAACCTTTTTCTTTTCCATAAAACACCTCTTTATGAAGTATATATCCTCATAACCTCTACGGCAAACAATCAAATAAACATTTTACAACAAATTAACAATGTTAAAATACAGGATTTTTGTATATAATTGTCCGGTGAACAGAAATCTTGCAAAAAACTCATCACTGGCACTTTTCAGCGGAATCATGATAGCTGTTATGGTTACGGCTAATGGCATGCTTGCAAAGGCATCGACACACTGGGTTTCGTTGATAATAATCCATTTTGCCGGATTGACAACAGCCGGAATTGTTTTGGTGATCAGAAAAGAGACCCGCAGCATTTTCAACGGAGTGCATTTTGTTTTTATGCTGGGCGGTGCCCTTGGAGTATTTACAATCCTGCTTAATAATCTTTGTGTAAATAACATTGGTGTAACATTGACCCTTGGCCTTGCCCTGGTCGGTCAGATTATTGCCTCAGGTATAGCTGAGCATTTTGGGTGGCTGGGTGTAACGCATAAAAAACTGTCTATCAATAAAGTTCCTGCATATATATTAATGGCCGTGGGAGCAGCAGTGATGATAGTGTGGGGTTGATATGATTTATTCTTTTCTGGCACTGTTGTCCGGCGTAAATGTTGCCATATCAATAATGCTCAATGCTCGTCTTGGTGCAATTAAGGGATTGTACAAGGGTGCTTTCATCAATTATTTCATGGGATTTTGCATAACCATTCCGCTATATTTGATTATTGCCGGATTTACTTTGCCGACTTTTAGCATTTCGCTGCCTGAAATATTTATATTGACAGGTGGTTCCATTGGATATCTGGTGGTTTTGATAAATAATAATATAACTCCGAAGATAGGAATACTTTATGTAACCATACTCCTGTTCATTGGTCAGATAGCTACCGGAGCATTAATGGACATATTCGCAGGAGACTCAATATCAGCCGGAAAGCTGATTGGAGCACTGCTGATACTGGCAGGCCTTGTTTACCTGGTCAAAGTTGAGAACAAATGATCAACCAAGCCATTTTTCCAGATTTTCACTTACAAAATAATCATCATGAAGGAAAGGGTATGTATCATGAACCCTGTCAATTTCATCGGTTTGTCCGGGCGAAAGTTTTTCGTGGTCTGAAAGGCAGACTATGCTTTCCATCAACCCCTGTCTTCTTAGAACTTCATGAATTCCTGAAATACATCCCTTGAATTGATGGGAAGGGTCAAAGAAAGCAGCATTGGCGTCTGTAATCTGGGTATTCAGAGTCAGCCAATCTTTGTTGATAAGGTTAGTCTTTTCCTGATAGGTCTTCAGGTCATTGAATATTTCCACTGCTCTTTTGGTCCATACTGCCCAGTGACCAAGCAAACCTCCCACAATGTCTTTTTCAATCATTTTACCGCTTACTTCGAACCTATATGTAGTAAGAAGGTCATTTATAATATTGTCATCGTTGCCGGTGTAAAGGGCAATTTTGTCGTTTCGGGATGAGCTGCAGACTGCCCGTACAACATCAAGTGTATAATAGCGGTTAAAAGGTGCTGTCTTGATTGCATGAACATTATCTATTTCTGCAAACCGAAGCCAAAAATCGTAACTCAGTATTCTTCCGCCGACAGATGGTTGAAGATAAAATCCAAATACAGGCATTATTTCAGCAATTCTTTTAGTTCTTTCTATGAGTTCATCTTCACTTAGGTCGCCAAGACCTCCCATACTTAAAAGAACCATGTCATATCCAAGTGATAAAGCGATTTTTGTCTCACCAAGAGCCTGGTCAATTTTACCACAGACACCTGCAATCTTTAAGAAGGGTCTTTCCAGTCGGGCTGCTTCAATTTCTTCTGCAGCCAATGAAAGAACAGTTTCATATAAATTATATTCCGGGTTGCGTATTTCAAACTGTGTTGAATGTACACCAATTGCAATTCCACCCGCCCCTGCATCAATATAATATCTTGTCAATGCCCGCTGGTGTCTTTCGTCAAGGGTTCTGTCAGCTTTCAATGCAAGTGGATGTGCCGGTATAGCCGTTCCATCAAGTAAAAATGCCATTTTTTCATCAGTCAGTCTTTTCATTAGAATTTTCCTTCCCTTTCCTGGAAGTGCGTAGGCTTGTCAAGGGTTTCCCTGTCATTTGCAACCCAATCGGCAACCATTTCTATCATCTGATCAACACTCACCGGAGATTCACCGAACAAGTGCCTGCAATGTCCCGCATTACTCAAAAGAGCAGTGCTCTGCTCACTACCGGTGAATTTTACTTCCTTATTGAAAATTCTGGCAAATTTCAAAGCGGTCTCCCTTGCTGAAACAGTTTCTGTACCGGTTACGTTAAGTATTTTGGGAGGGGAATCACAGTGAAGAAGACCTCTTATGGCAACCTCATTAGCGAAGCCCTGCCAGATTATATTGAAATATCCGGTGGTTATATCAAGCGGTTTACCGGAATATATAGTTTTGGCAATTTCAAGCAACACACCGTAACGAAGGTCAATTGCATAATTGAGCCTGAACATAAGAACCGGAGTGCCATATTGTTTGGAAAAGTATCTGAATACATTTTCCCGCCCCAGACAAGTGTTGGCATAAATTCCAACAGGGCCTGTGGGTGAATCTTCCCGTGAACCACCGGAATCAACATCAACAAAAGGATAAACATTACCCGTGGAAAATACTACAATGCTACTGTGCCTGAATTTATCGGCAATACGGCCGGGCAGATATGAGTTCATGACCCAGGTAAGTGACTGGTCATCTGAAGTTCCGAATTTTCTTCCGGCCATATATATAATGTTTGGAATGTGCGGAAGGCGCCCAAGCTGATCTTCATTGAGAAGGTCTGTTTGAAAGACTTTTATTCCATGGGAGGTCAGATCATGGGCATGTGATGCATCAGAAAAGCGTGAAGCTGCATAAATCTTTTTGCTTATTCCAGCTTCCTTTATTGCATTGGCAGCGAGTTTACACAATGTCGGTCCCATTTTGCCACCGGCTCCCAGCACCATGATATCTCCCTTGATTTTGCTTATATCATCTATCAATGCGGGAGAAGGTCTGCACATGAAATCATCAAGCTCTCTGGCATTTTTCATAAAAGGTACCTCCATAGAATATATTATATATGAACTTTTGTTATTTATGTTACGTCAAATAGTATATAATTTGTACAAGGAGATAACATGATGAAAAAAACAATTCTAGTGATGCTTATTCTGATTATAGTTGCAACTGTTGTGTCCTGCGGGGGAAACAATGATCTTGAAATCGTTGGTATTGTTGTTGAAACCAATGAATCAGGCGGGTTTTTGATTGATGTACTCGATGGATATGCAGAAGATAAAATGCAGGTTATCATGGGTGATAAGGTCAAATTCGAAGAAGGTGTTGCTGCAGCAGACATCGTACCAGGTGTAGTCATTGGAATTACCATAAAGGACGCAGTAATGGAATCATATCCCGTCCAGGCGAATGCAACAAAGATACTTTGGACTGAAGATGTCGTAAGCGGAACCATTCTCAGCGTGGGTGAAGAAGCCGCGCTTATAAACATTGAGGAGGGATACACAACCGGAATGATGCAGCTTTGGTTTGAGGAAGAAACAATATTCTACAGGGATATCCCAAGGCTAATGGAAAAACAGAAGAAAATATCCTTCACAATGAAAGATGAAGTTCTGGAGTCAGAACCAGTCCAGGGATTTGCAATAAGAATCATAAGCTATGAATAATCAGCGTCTGCTCATTTTTTCATAACACTCATTGTAATATAGAAGATTATCAATGGATGACCCCGGTGAAATATGGTTTCCTATAGCCATAAAAAAGCCGGGGCATTTTTTACCTATATCCATGCATCTTTTAACTTCGGCATGTATCTCTTCCCTTGAACCAAACATTATGACCCTTGTGTCTGCATTGCCGATCAATACATGGCTCTGTCCATATTTTTCTGCTATAGCTGCAAGATCCGTCAAGGGTTCAAAAATAAGGCCATCTACACCACAGTCCACAACATCATCGACAAACATATCAAAGCATCCGTCACTGGTGAACATGACTTTTTTCCCGGCATTCTTTAATAACTGAACATTCTTTTTCATTCCCGGGAAAACGTACTTCCTATACCAGTCAGGATGGATGAAGGGTCCAGCCGACCAAACCAGATCATCATGTACCATGACGGTCGGAACATCAGACAGGGCAATTGCCTTGAAATACTGACCAACCCATTCAGAGTAACGAAGAGTCATTTCACCAAAGGCCTTTGAATCAACACCGGCTGAATAAAGAAGCATATCCCATCCGAAAAGATCAATCAGACCAGAAACGCAGGTTACATAAACACCGGTCATGTTTACTTCTTCAGGATAGACCATGCATCTTTTAAAGTAGTTTTCTTCAAATTTCCTTGATTCCGATTCTATATCCACACTTCCGAACATTTCATAAGGGTCCAGGCCAATGATATCTTCAGGATCTTTGAAAAGACTCCCAATATCATTGGTATAGTCAATTCCTCCCTGGGTAAATTCTGCATGTCCCATTTTGGAACGTTTGTCCTTGAAGGCATATCTTGCATCAATCATGATGTTCCAATTGAAGTCGTAGTTCCATGCTTTTCTAAATGCCAGTGCTGCCCGGAGCTTTGTTTCATCAGGACTTTTGTCATGAACATCTATGCCCGTTACCTTTTTCATAAGGTCAAAATATAGCTCTGCAGAGTATTCGGTTCTTGGTATTCTGTCCGGCATTTCCAGATTAATTGCCGCCATGCCTGTTTCAAATGACATAAGTGCCCCCTGATAAGTAAAGTAAACAATATTGTTTTCAATATTATTATACATTATAGTATAATATCCATGCGGGGATTAAATAAAATGAAAGCAATAAAAAGAAAAGGGTCCATTTTTTCCGGACGCTGGCCGACAGTATATATTTCAGCAGTTCTTGCAATCAGTTTTTTGGTCGCAGCGGTTGTTGCTTATACCCTTTTTACCACCAGTGATATCAATGCTGAGATACAGCTGGCCATGGGCATAGCAGTGGCATTGGTCATAGCTGCCCTTGCGGTAAGTTTCAGTGTTATCCGAATTCGTGAGGAAACCAGATCCCTTAGAAATAATTTTGATTCACTCAAGGCTTCATATGATGAAACTCTTCTTCTGAATGACAAACTGCGTGAGCAAAGGCATGATTTTCTCAATCACATACAGGTAGTGCACAGTCTCATAGAAATGAAGAACTTTGAAGAAGCATCACGATATATGGAAAAGGTATATGATGATATACAGCTTGTAGGTAAAGTCATGAAGACAAGAAGCCCGGCTGTCAATGCACTTCTTCAGGTCAAGAATAACTCCTGCGAAAAGCACGGAATTGATTTTAAAATTCTATCAACAACAAGATTGTCCTCACCGGCCATGGAGGCCTGGGATATTTGTGCAATATTGGGGAATTTAATAGACAATTCAATACATGCGGTAAGCAAGACAAATAACGGGAAAATACTGGTTTCAATGAGGGAAAGTCTTGATAATTATATTTTTAAAGTAAAGGATAATGGAATAGGAATACCCTCTGAAATCGCTGAAAAAGTCTTTGATATGGGATTTACTACAAAAGGAGAATTCGGGCAGGGTATCGGACTGGCCGTATCAAAGAAGAAGCTTGTCGAGAACGGCGGAGACATAAGATTTACTACCGGAAGCAAGGGAACAATATTTACCTTTACCGTTCCAAAGGCTGAAGAAAATATATCTGATGCAGTATAAAACGTGCATATGTAGTTTTAATGAGTAATTATGTATAATTCGGACCCGGCTGCAAGTTTTATTGTATATATAGGGTAGAATTATATTACGAAAGGAGGCAAAGCCATGGGATTATTCAGTTTTATTGAAAACATAGAATTGATTCAGGCGATATTGTTGACTCTTGGGCTTTTGTTTCTGCTGGCAGAGATATTCATACCGGGATTTGGTATAGCAGGAATAACAGGAATCATACTTTTTATTGTGGGAATCATAATGACTGCCAACACTTTCATTGAAGCGTTGGTTATGTTCTTGATTCTTCTTCTGATACTGGCGGTTGTTATAATGATTGTTGTAAGGTCAGCATCAAAAGGGAAATTATCAAAGACACTGATACTAAATGATTCACTCAGCAAGGAGAAGGGATTTTCCGGAGTTGAGGACATGAAGATTTTTGAAGGTAAAAAAGGTATTGCGCTCACTGTGTTGAGGCCTGCGGGAATCGGAATGTTTGACGGTGTGCGACTTGATGTTGTTGCCGGAGGGTCATTCATTGAGGAAGGAACAAAAATAGAGATTGCAGAGGTAGAAGGACGGCGCATTGTCGTACAAAAAATAGAAGGAGATGTAGAGTAATGGAAACAGCAATAATTGTTTTAATTGTAGTAGTTGCGTTAATATTCATACTTTCAGTACTGTTCAGTTTGGTACCACTGGGACTATGGATTTCAGCAGGTGCTGCAGGTGTAAAGGTAAGCCTGATCAATCTTGTTGGTATGAGACTAAGAAGAGTAGTCCCGGCAAGGATAATAAAGCCTAAAATCAAAGCGGCAAAAGCAGGTCTTGAAGTGTCCATCAATGAATTGGAATCACACTACCTTGCAGGAGGTAATGTTGACAGGGTAATAGATGCTCTGATTGCAGCCGGCAAGGCCGAAATTCCACTGACCTTTAAAACAGCAGCAGGAATAGACCTGGCAGGAAGAAATGTTCTTGAAGCTGTAAAGATGAGTGTTAATCCCAAGGTTATTGAAACGCCGCTGATTGCAGCAGTTGCCAAGAATGGTATTGAAGTAAAGGCAAAGGCAAAGGTAACAGTGCGTGCAAATATTGATCGGCTCATCGGTGGTGCGGGTGAAGAAACTATAATCGCAAGGGTTGGCGAAGGTGTTGTTACTACAATTGGTAGTGCAGAAACCCATAAGGATGTTTTGGAAAATCCGGACTTGATTTCACAGACAATACTCAAAAAGGGATTGGATTCAGGAACTGCATTTGAAATTCTTTCAATCGACATAGCTGATATCGACGTTGGTAAAAACATCGGTGCCATGCTGCAGACAGACCAGGCTGAAGCTGATAAGAAGATTGCACAGGCCAAAGCAGAAGAAAGAAGAGCAATGGCATTCGCCCGTGAACAGGAAATGAAAGCTTCGGTTCAAGAAATGAGAGCCAAGGTTGTTGAAGCGGAAGCCGAAATACCAAAAGCAATGGCAGAGGCATTCAGAAACGGTAATCTGGGAATCATGGACTATTACAAAATGAAGAATGTAATGGCAGATACTCAGATGCGTGATTCAATATCAGATATGGGAAAAACTGACAAGCCTAATGAAACCGAAATTAAAAGAGGAGACAAATAGAATGACTGAAGGAAAATCCAGGAAAGATTTGATGCTTGAAGAGCAACTCAAGAATCTGCTTGCCGAGGAAAGAGCCGCAAAAAACAAAGCCAGTACAAAGCAAACAGACTTCAAGGCATTTGATATTAAAGCAGAGGACATCCGTAAAGGAATAATTTTAAAGGAAATCCTTGGGACGCCCAAGGGGCTTGAAGGGTAAGCATGATTAAAGTTCTTATTGCAGATGACAACGAAACGATGTCCGAAATACTAAAGGAAGTCATAGACGGACATAAATCATTCGAAACAGTGGCGATAGGTGCGGACGGTGAGTCCGCCCTTGCCTTGTTTGAAAAACATACACCGGAAGTTGTGTTCATGGACATCGAAATGCCAGGTATGTCCGGTGTAGATTGTGCAAGGCATATTCTGGAAGGTTTTCCAGACACATATATTGTGTTCTCAACGGCTCATGACGAATATATGAGTGAAGCCTTTGAGATGTATGCATTCGACTACATCCTAAAACCATTTTCTCTTGACAGGGTGAGGAAAACACTGGATAGACTGGCTGAAATGCTGGATAAAGAGAAACCTTCAGGGAGTAGTTCTGCCATTAAGCTAGACAAAATTATGATAAAAAACAGGGATGGCATGAGTTTTGTAGATATTGATGAAATAATGCTTGTTTTCCGCGAAGGCAGCAGGACAAAGATCGTTACAAAACGCAACTCATATTTTACCGGCATGAATCTCAATGAACTTGAAGCAAAGCTTGAGGGTGATGCATTCATGAGAACACATAAATCATACATTGTGAATCTCAAATACATAGAACAGATACTCCCTTACGGAAGGTGGACCCATGTGGTTAAATTAAAAGGTCTCAGGGAAGACGCTCTGATTACACATGAAAAGCTTCAGACACTTGAAGAGTTGCTTTAGTGTAATTAGAGCAAAAATAAATTGTAAATCATGAACAATCATGTTTTAAGAACATGGTTCTGGTTGGTTGTTATTAGGTTGTACTGAGAAAAGCTCAATGAACTTTGAAATAGCAATATTGGCGTGAAGAAGATAATCCCTTCAGGTACACCGGGGAATATTTGGTAGCAGAAATAAACAGTACCTCTTCTGGCTTCTGATATAAATATTCGTCATATTTATATAGACAACAAGTGTAACTGGCAAAAATAATCCACTGATTTGGGGGTGCGGACAAAAACTTTCGGCGCTTTTTCTAACCATTTTCATTATAATAATAGCATGTTATAATTGTAACAGATTGAAGTTATTTAGGGGTAATAATCTTCCTAGTAACAGAAAAGAAACTAAAAAATTAGTTGGTTTAGCTATATCTTATTATCTTATACTGAGGTGTAACGCATCTGAAGAACGTAAGGAGGATAGTATGAGAAAACTTACCGGTATTCTAGTGCTAACAATTATCATGAGTTTTCTACTGAATGGTTGTTCATCATATGAAGTGGTTGGCACAAACTCAAAGGGATATGAAATTGAATATCGTACAACCAGAAGGTCAACAATCAGAAAATCAGAAGGCAATATTATGGAATCACTATATATGCCTGTTACAGAGGAAACTTTACTAAATGAACATTCTGATTATATCGGAAGGGGGAAAGTACGGAATGTTGAAACGGCAGAGTATCGAATAAAGGACTCGAAGGTAGTTAAATATTTTTCTATTATAACTATAGATGTAATGAGTAGTATAAAGGGTAACCAAAAACAAAATGACATTATTAAGGTATATTCAGCCAATAGTGAGGTTTGGCCTGATGAAGGAGCAGTAGAATTAATTGTTGGTAATGAGTATATATTCTTTTTAAAGAAAAACACTCTTGAGTGGAGAAAAGAACTGGTTTCCTATACATTGTTTGATCCAATAAATTATTTAATGCCAATTAAAGAAAACATTGTGTATTTAAACAGCATTCAAACATCAATTCTTCAAAATGCTGGACTAAATATTGAAGGAAACAATGTTGACATTGAATCTCTTGAGACTGAATTAAGTTCAATGTTGTTAGAAGGGCAATAAAATGAAGAATACTTTGATGCTTATAGTTATTGTATTCATAATTCTCTCGATTTTCACATAGGTTTCTTCTCATACAATTACAGTTACTGGAGATGATTGGGCTGGGTGGGAAATTAAATCGTCCTTCCATATGAGCTCAATGTATACTACATATAACTTTGCAGTAGGAGCAGAGGATCTTGAGTCAGCTTTTAATTCGGGGAAAAGTATATGGGGATTATATATTAGTATGTCAAAAACTTCCTCTAATCCTAAGGGAGCAATTACTGACTTTGATGGTTCTGGAGATGGAGCTATTGCAAGAACATATTCCGGTACATATTGGACAATTACTTTGAATCGCTATTGGTATGGTACTCTAGCCTATAAATCAATAATATGGGCTCATGAAATTGGACATGTGTATGGAATTACTCACGTCACCACTGCAACTAATTACTTAATGTATCCGATTTATTCATCATCAATGTACTTACATAATTATGAAAAACTAGGTATGGAAAACTGTACAGCTGCACATATTTCTCATAATACTAGTTCCTATACTGATTACGACAATACTAATCACAAAGTGAGATGTTCAGTTTGCCGAGGTTATCACTATTTGGAAGCGCATAGCTATATAGAAGACCCAGATATTTGTGACTACTGTGGCATGTTCATTAAGAAAGACGGGAATGCAGGATAGTTGAACTTTGATATCCAAAGTATTAATACTATCTTGCTGAAATCAGCTGAGATTTCCGCTATTTCTGCCCAAAAACAACTATTCCGGGGAAGTACTTTTGCGCAGAAATATATGTGCTTTGGACATGTTTCTAACAATTTTCACGATTAACTTAATAAAAAGGATATTTGACATAACTTAAGCAGGATGCTATAGTAATCGTGTAATACGATGTATTACGCCTTGGGAGGTGAAAGAATGAGTACAATATCACTAAGATTAAACGACAGAGATGACACAATAGTTAGAAGGTATGCTGAATTGCATAATATAGATTTGTCTACTCTTATAAGACAAGCTGTTCTTGAAAAAATCGAAGACGAATATGATCTGGCACTTTTTGATAAAGTTTGGGAAGAAGAAAAGGCGAATGAGAAAATCAGTCATGAAAATTTAAAGAAGGAACTAGGTTTATGAGATATGTGGTTAAATATACAATGACTGCAGTAAGACAACTAAAGAAGATGGATAAGAAGATTGCAGCCTTTATTTTGGCCTATATTGAGGAAAAATTAGTTAATTGTGAAAATCCTAGGTTATATGGGAAAGCACTACGTGGTGAATTGAACGATAAATGGAGATATAGAGTTGGCGATTATAGAATTCTTGCAATGATTGAAGATGATAAACTAGTAATAACTGCTGTTGAGATTGGACATCGTAAAGACATTTATAAGAAATAGTACTATAATAGACAAGGAAGAGAAACAAGAAACAAATTATTGAATTGTACCGGAGAAATCCCTTCAACTACTCCGGGGAGTACCTGGTGAAAGAAATAAACAGATGTCCTTTATCAAATTAGATGAAAATTACACAAAAAAATATTTGAATGAATTAAAAAAATTGTCCGGATAAACTTATTTAATCTATCCGGAACAATCAATTCGATTGGAATCACTTCTGGCCTTATACTCGTTTTTCAAACCGCAATATACTTTGCAGGACCCGGTGCTTTAACTACAAACAGTTCGGTTCTTTCACAGGTACTGTTGCATACATTCATCAAAGTATCGTATTCGATGTTGATGATTGAACCTTTCTTGTAAGTGACAGGATCAGAATCATTAAGTTCAAGGGTTATTTCACCGTCTGCAACTATCATGTATACGTTTGAATTGGCTTTATGCACAGGAAGGCAGTCTCCCTTGGGTAGTATCATATGGTTTATCATTACCACATCTTCATTTACAATTACTTCAATTGTCTTTTTGTCTGTCAGGGAATAATTAAATAATTTACTCATAATATCTCCTCCATGAATGCAGAATATATCATTTGAATGCAATTAGATGTAACATATGTTACCTTTGTTTTATAGAATAGTATATTTTTATAATTTTTACGGCTAGTGCTGATGCGCTATCAATTCCTGTAAAATGAGAAAGCGCAGCCTCAACTCCATTCATTATAATGAATTCCTGAAGTGATGGAGCTGAAGTGTCATTGGATGAGTCAAAGCATAATGCACAAGCAATTCCATAAACGATATGTTCAGGTTCAACACCATTCTTCAGACAAAACTGAGCAGCTCCGGATAAACGGTCGTCATTACTGAGTTTCCTGACAGGGTCCCGCCCAACACGCAGAACAGTATCCCCAAGATATCTATTTGCATATCTGATCAATAAATCAGATGCATATGATTCAAGATGTTGTTTTTCAACTTTGAAATACCTTGAAATAGCTTCAATGCTTTCTTTAAGGGCACCTTTGGCCATTTTTGATATTTCATCATCTTTCATGGCCTGCCACAAAAATTCATAACCCTTGAGGTATCCCATATACGCAACAATTGCATGGGACATATTGTGCATGTAATATTTCTTGTATTTTTCAATGGCAAAAGGTGAGACCGGTATGAAGTTCTTTAAATCACTGACATCAGTCTTTAGGGCATCACTGTCAATGGGGAGTTCGTTGTAGCTTTCTACAATTATATCGGCTGAGTCAGAAACAGGAACCATCCTTCCGACTGAGGCAGAAACAAATCCAATTGAAGATTCAATGAATTCTTTTTGATGTACATGTTCCATTACAAGATTTTTAAGAAAATTTCCACCGTCAGATATATTTTCACAAACGATGATATCAAGGGGTCGTCCATTGTCTAGAAACCGCTTATCAAGCCCGATTGCAATAGCCCTGGCAATCCTGGGAAGAATATTGACCCCGACAGCTGTAGCCATTATGTCACACTGTAAAATTTCTTCTGCAACCTTTTCCATATCCATTCCATTGACAGCAGTAACATTTTCAATGCTCTGTGATTCATACCCGGTGGGAAGGGCAATCTTTATCTCATATTCATGTTTTTCTGAAAGTTCTTTCACAAGCTTTTCATCAACATCAATGAAACAGGTATTATAACCAGACATATAAAAAAGCTGGCCGAGAAAACCACGGCCTATGCTCCCGCCACCATACATTACTGCTTTTTTTGCTTCTTTATTCAATTATTGTCTCCCTTTTTACATTGGGATCGGAAAATATATCTGCTTCGTCTACACTGCTTGTAGAAAATTCAGATACAACTGCGCCGTTTTTTCCTGACTGGAACCAGTGCAGTGTGTTTGGAGGAAGAGTATATTGTTCTCCGGCTACAAGGTGAATTTCATGAAAAACAGTATATGCTCCCGGAGTATCATTTGGAATTGTTCCCTTTATATTTTCAGTAGGTTCTCCCGCAGTATATAGGAATACTTCGCCATATCTGCATCTGAAGGTTTCTTCCTTTCCAGCATGACCATTTACTTCCGGGTGCCTGTGTTCACAGCAGGCCTGGCCGGGAAAAAGAACGAGCTCCTTGGCGCAGCATCTTTCGGTATTTACATATGTCAGTATCTCAAGCCCCTCTTTTTCAAGGTTGCTGAGTCCAAAGTCAGCAATTTCAATGCGCTTTTTTTCATCTTCAGTCAGCACTATACATGCCTTTTCAAAGTATTCAAGAGTCCTTGCAACAGCAAGTTCATATTCCTTTCGGGTTATCATATCACCACTCCCTGCCTTGTTTTTTTATAAAATCAATTGTTTCTTCCATGGATTTGATACCTGTTGATGCACCAATCTGGGAAACAGAAAATGTTCCGACAGCATTGGCAAACAGACCGCATTTTTCAAGAGGCCACCCATTTATAATGCCGGTTATGAATCCGGATGAAAAAGCATCTCCGGCTCCTGTTGTTTCAACTGCCTTGATATTTAGGAAAGTAGGTATTGTAAATTCGGTACCATCTTCAGCCTTTATATAGCAACCGTCTTTGCCAAGCTTTATAGCTACATTTCTGACTCCGTGGGCCATGAAGACATCTGCTATTTCAGACGGTTTATCTTTTTTGGCTATCAGAGCAGCCTCATCATAACTTGGAATGAAATAATCCAAATATGGAAGGGAATCCTCAACAAGCTCCATCCATCTTCCACTGGCATCCCAGGCGGTGTCCATTATTGTAATCAACCCAAGTTCCTTGGCTTTTTTTACAGCCCGCCCCAAAGGTTTTCCATCGAAGGACTCCATTAGATTTACACCGGTAAAAAATGCAAGCTTATATTCTTTCACAAAATCGAAGTCAATATCTTCATAGGTAAATTCACCATTGGCTCCAAAGCAGTGGATGAACGACCTTTCAGAGTCATTTCCAACAACCACAACACTGGCACTTGTCTGGGAATTTCTGCCGATAGCGAGCCCCTTTGAAGTTATGCCTGCTTCTTCAAGCACACCGGTCAGATAAGAGCCAAAACCATCATTCCCGATTTTACCGACTACTGCAGTATCAAGCCCAATGATCTTCATATCGATTGCACTGCTGAGAGCACAACCGCCGCTGTGAAGGGTTATTCTTTCAATAGGCATGAGCTTTCCCTTTTCGGGCAAGGCAGTCATAGGTTTTGCAATTACATCTGCCACTAAAATTCCAATGCTTACTACATCTTTCATCAGTAAGTGCACTCCTTTGCAGCATCTGAGAACGCCTGTATATTTTCAGGATCACCATAGAAGAAATGATCAGATGGGCTGACAATGTATCCGCCGTCCGGACAGTCAGCATGAAGATCATAAACCATTTGTTTAATCAGTGCCGGATTACCCTTTTCAAAGCCTGCGTTTTGATCAAAACCTCCGATGAAGAACATGCGGTCTCCGATTCTCCTGGTACACTCGGAAAGAATACAATCACCCCCCATAATAGCAGGAGTCATTGTTTCAAGACCGTCTGCTCCGTTTTCAACAACAATATCAAGCATTGGCATAAATCCGCCGCATAAGTGATAAACAATCTTTGTTCCCTGATCGTGGAGTGCTTTATGCTGGATTTTATCATATGGGAGGCAAAACTCTTCATGGATGGTCGGGCTGATGACTGTACTGGAACCTGCACCACCTCCGGTTTCTATAAGGTCAAGTTCAATTTTCCCACCTATTTCTATTACCTGTAGTTTTTTCTGAAGAAGTGTATCAAGGGCATAATGGAGCCATTCAGGTTCATCAATGGCTTTCATTATTATTTCCTGTGTTCCAATCATATATGCAAAACTCTGCCAGGGGCTTCCCTGTCCGAAATCATAATATCCATCCCTGACGATACCATGTTCTCCGATTCTGTTCTTTGCTTCGATGACAGGGGTCCAGTCAACGGCAGTAGGAATTGGGAAATATTTTTTCCAAAGCTCAAAATCGTCTTCATTTTTAATCATATGTTCTGTTATCCAGCCGGTAATAGGGTTGTCGCCCCTTAATTCCGTCAAAGTACCTTCAGGGGTTGTTATATTATGACGGGTAGTTCTAACTCCATCAGAATCAGTTCCAAGATCAATGGTTTTTACTTCCCACTTTGCAAGGTCCCTGTCATTGTAAATGAAGCGAGGGTGGGTATAAATTACGGGATCCATGCCAAAACGTTCATATGCCTCATAATCACTGATGCCACCAAGATATGTTTTTAAATAGTAGGACATCCAGTTGTGCACCTGGCAAGGGAGCCTGTCTGCTTTTTGATTGTTCAATGCTGCTAAAAATCTTTCTCTGCCTTTCATGTTACACCTCCGATATAAAGACATTATATATTATGGAAGAGATAAAATTAAGTAAAAAATAACCATTCTGTATCAACAGAATGGTTATTTCAAACATAGTATTATTTTCTTTTGTTATTTCCTATTTTCCGGGATTGCTTTTTTCAGGTTTCTCTTCCTTATCGGGTTTTTCATCCTTTTCTTTTATCAAACCATTTCCTATTCCATTTGATTCCAATTTATTCATGATGGAAGGATTTTCATCCCATGGTGGTCCATCGCCGTCTTCTTCATCTCCAAGGAGCAGCTTGACTTCTTCTTTTAAAAGCTCAACAGCATCCTTCAGGGCTTCCATTTCATCCTTGTATTCCCTTGCTGCCATAAGAGCATCATAAGCAGCCTGTTCCTCTTCATCAGTACCATTTTTGCGGGCTTCCTTCCATGCATTCATTGCCTGTATTAAATCTACCTTTGCGTCAAAGAAAGCTTCCTTTGCAGATGTAAAAGCCTCGGTTACGAATAATCCTGATATTTCCCGGACTGCTATTTCAATTATTGCAGCAGCCTGTTCCTCTGTAAGCCCTTCTCCAAGCTCGATTATCAGTGAAACATCGGGTATCTCTTCGGCCGGATCCTCTGCAGGTTCCTCAAGAACAGGTTCTTCTTCTGTTGGTTCCACGGGATCTGCTCCAGGAACTTCATCCTCTGCAGGTTCCACAACTTCTTCCGGTTCTTCTTCTACAGGCTCTTCTTCACCGTTTAAATAAGACTCTATTTTCTTCAATAGAGTGGCTCTCAATTCTTCGAGCATTTCTTCGGTGATTATTTCATCTTCAAAAATTGTTGGGTCCGTGAATGTGATGACCAATGATGAAAGACCTGATTCATCGGTTTCAACTACGATTGTAATGCCCTCAAGCTGCTCCCTGATAGGATACAGCGGAGATTCCTCCGTAATGTTACCAAGAACACTTTCAAAGAGCCATGGTTCTTCCACAACGGGCTCTTCTTCCTGAGGTTCTTCTGCAGCTGGTTCTTCCACAACAGGTTCCTCGGCTGGCGGATCTTCCGGTGCTGTTTCTTCTGCCATTGCAAATGTTGGTACTATCATTAGAAATGCCATAACCAATGCAATGATGATTCTTAAATTTTTCATG
>JAFGIJ010000162.1 GCA_016929655.1 Clostridia bacterium | reverse complement strand
CAATTTCCTTGTCAAACAGTGACTCCAAAGCAAGATTCTGTGAATTGAACCTTACACAGATTTTTTCATTCTCAAGAACAAAACTGTCGTTGTCCATCAACCTTTCCCAGTTCGGAAGTGAAATCGGAATATCTTCCATCTCTTTCTGGGTAATATGGTATGTACTGAATCCATAAGGCAATATATCGGCATCAATCAAAATCCTGACATAATTATGTGCCCAGTAATCAATTCCTGCTTTATCCAGGAGCTGATGAGCAATGCGGTTTCCCTTGTGGTCAGTGACAATCAGCCTTTTTAGGTCTCCCGGCCAATCCCAAATGGTTGTTTCAACAGGTTCCTTTCTTCTGAACTGGGTTGGATTAAAAATATGCTTTATCCTGTTTAACCCTCTTCCTGTTTCAGTAGCAGGAATTCTGTGCCTGCAAAGATCAAATCCAACACCTGCACCTTCTGAATTCGTTTCTGCTTCATCCTGTCCTTGTGGTGAAATCCATGATGTGTCAATATCCTTTGTCAAAGTCCTGATTGCATCTGCGGCTTCTGAATTTGCAAAGGCGATTGCATATTGATAGTTCCCCATGGCAAATTCCCTGGTATCAATCACACCTGACCCCGGAAGAATATCATGGAACTGGTTGAACATAACCCTTTCCCATGCTCCGAAAAACTTAGCCGAATTATATCTGCGATTATTTCCGATTGACGCCATTGAACAAAGTGCTTCTGAGTCAACCAACCTATTTTCACTTGTTTTGTTTGCCTTTTTAATTCTTGACTGAGATGTATAACAACCTGTGAACACATAGTTCAATTCACCTGTAACCTCTGGAAATTCCTTTTTTGTTTTTTCCAGATGATCAAAGAATTCTGCATAAGTTCCAAAGACTATTTCTGGAAAAACCGGCCATGTCTGCATTTCAGTAATCCGTTCAAGATCCCGCCTTGTAGGTCCGCCTCCATGATTTCCAACCCCATAGACTTTCAGCAAAGTATCTATGCCGTTTGCTTCACAGAATTCCGGTACAAACAATGCCATATCACTGTCGATTTTTTCGTTGTACCACACAGGCTCCCTGTAGACCAACAGCGAAGCACCTGATTCAGCCTTCCATCTGTATATGTTATATCCGTCATAACCCCTGCAGTGATAATAATACCTGATTCCTCCTTGTGAGAGTATTTCAGGAACGTTTGCACTATGTCCAAATGTATCGGGTTCAAAATCCACTTGAATTGATTCCGGCGAAATATCAAGAAGTGTACCAAGATATCTTTTTGTGTAAAGAACATGACGGGCCTGGCTTTCTCCGGAAGTAAGGTTTTTATCTGCCTCGACCCATGTAGAAGCAACGGCTTCCCATCGACCGGCTGCTACCATTTTCCTTATTTCATCAAGCATTTCAGGTTCGTGTTCTTCAACAATCCTATAAACCGAAGCCTGTGACTGAGAAAACTTAAATCCCGGGAAATCCTTCATAAGACTTAAAACTGTTCTGAAAGTATCAGTGGTTATTGCAACGGTTTCCGGATAATCCCACATCCAGTTCATATCGATATGTGCATGGGCAGTACACATAATTCTATATTTTTTCGCTTCGCCAGAAATAACTGAAAGCATTGATTCGGCCTCTTTTGCAGCAGCGTCTGTCAAGTTTCCATCTGCATGGTATTTCTCCATAAGGAACTCAGTTACCTTACTGATTACATCATCAAACTTGCAAGAATTCACTTTGGATAGCTTATGCGCATAACCGATCTCTGCAAGCACCCTGTTCCCCATTGTGGAATTGGTATTTTCTTTTAAAAAAACATATTTTTCCAGATAAGACATGCTTCCTCCTTGTATAATGCACTTGCGTGCATCTTTATCTTTTCCTCATTAGTCCGGTAATCCATCCAGGCACTGACAGCTTTGTATAGAATCTCAGCCAAATGTCCTTTAATTTCATGTCGCCACCATATTGCTGTAATAAAAAGAAACAGCACCTTTATTATACTAGTACTGTTTCTTGTTTTGTTCAATAAAGTTATATATTATCCCTTGAAAGTAAAATCTGAATTTATTGTACTGTACGAAACATAACCGCCGGCCAAATTATATACCTCATTGAACCCGTTCTGCATTAGAATCCTGCATGCAATGTAAGCCCTGATACCAACACGGCAATAAACAACAACCGGTCTGCCAACAGGAACTTCCTGAATTCTATCTCTCAGCGAATCAACCGGAATGTTCAAATACCCCGGAACTGCTCCCATGCTTACTTCTTCGGGAGTTCTAACATCGAGTATCACAGCATCCCTGTAATCAGCCAGTTGGTCACATGTTATATTGTCTATTGTTCCTGAAAGAATATTTTCTGCAGTGTATCCGGCCATATTTACTGGATCTTTTGCAGAAGAAAAAGATGGTGCATAATTGAGTTCGAGTTCCTCAAGGTCATAGATTGTAGCTCCAAGCCTCTGTGCTGTTGCAATGACATCTATTCTCTTTTCAACGCCTTCGTATCCAACAGCCTGAGCTCCAAGAATTTTTCCATTCAAGTCAAATATTAGTTTAAGCGTTATAGTTGATGCACCTGGGTAATAACCAGCATGCGAGCCGGGATGTATTACTGTAACCCTGTAATCTTTTCTGATTTCCTTGCCTGCATTTTTCAGATCCTTTTCATTCAGACCAACCGAAGCCGATGTCATGTCAAAGACCTTGACCACACCTGTCCCCTGTGAACCATTGTATTTTCTATTCATTCCACAAATGTTGTCAGCAGCCATTCTGCCCATTTTATTTGCAGGCCCTGCCAGAGGAATCATTCTTTTTTCACCGTTGACAAAGTGAACTACTTCCACCATATCTCCTACTGCATAAATATTTTCGTCTTCTGTCCTAAGGTATTCATCTATAATTGCTCCGCCTCTTCTATTCATGGGAAGGTTACTTGCTTTTAGAAGTTGAGAATTCGGTACAACTCCGATTGCAAGAACAACCATATCAGCTGCTATTTCTTTTCCTGATTTGGTTTTTACAATAATGCTTTCATTTTTTTGTTTGAATTCAGAAACTCCGTCTTCAAGAACAAGCCTAAGCCCCTTTTCTGTCATATGGCTGTGAAGAATTTGTGCCATATCAAAGTCTATCGGAGCCATGACCTGATTGAGCATCTCAACCAATGTGACTTCAATATCCCTGTCAATAAGATTTTCTGCCATTTCGATCCCTATGAATCCTCCACCTACAACAACAGCTTTCCTGACTGTTTTTTTGTTCATGAATTCAATTATTCTGTCCATGTCAGGTATGTTCCAAAGCTGAAAGATACCCTCGTTGTCAATTCCAGGAATCGGAGGTTTCATTGGAGATGAGCCAGTTGAAAGAACAAGAACATCATAGCTCTCCATATACTCACTTCCCTTGGCTCTGTCAATCACCTTAACAATTTTATTTGCTCTGTCAATGTCTATGACTTCATTGTATATCCTTACATCCACATTGAAACGGGCATAGAAACTTTCAGGGGTCTGCAAAAGCAGTTCATCCCTGTCCTTTATCACACCACCAATATGATATGGAAGACCGCAGTTTGCAAAGGAAATGAACTCTCCCCGCTCAAATAATATAATTTCTGCCTTTTCATCTAATCTTCTGAGCCTGGCAGCACAGCTTGCACCGCCTGCAACTCCTCCTACTATTAAAACCTTTTTACTCATATATTCATCCTTTTTGGATTTATTTGCAAAAGCCATTGCTTATGATACCAGATTTTTTAATGTTTTTATAGTAAAAAAAAAGGAATGTTTTCCATTCCCCTTTTATTTTATCTGAAATTTCTTGCCGTTTCTGTAATCAGTCGTATTCTTCGATAATCAGTCCCTGTAGCCAGTGTACAGTCAGCACCAAGAATGAAGTTCCTCTTACCCTGATGTTCAATGACCCTTCTGACTTCATAAACCAACTCCTCATCAGTTCCGTCAACCATTACTCCACCACGGTTTTCAAGTCCTCCCATTAATGTCAAACCTGGGAAAATTCTTTTTCCTTCATCAAGGCATATATTGTCATCATAAACACCCCAGTTGACTACATCTGCCAGGTTACCATAGGAACGATACCTTTCAAGATTCAATTTATCCTTGCTCATATGCAAAAAGTTATATCCACCTGCATCCTTCACAGCACCAAGAACTATCTTGTCATTAGGAGCTATAAATTCTTCGAACTCCTCATCGGTGAAGTAATATCTTTCTCCTCCGAGAGCTGCGTAATATATGCCATCCATACCAATTTCTATATATTTCTCCGCCAGAAGGCACATACCCTCAGATAATCTTTTAAACGCATCTGAAAGAGGAACGGGATTTTCCCTTAGGTGTGTACAGAAAAGTTCCCTGACCCGTTCATAACCATATACATCCTCAATTGGATGTATTGCCGATGCTACTGTTCCATGCAGTGTTCCCACAAAAAATGCATTTTCATCGCACCCTTCAATGATACGTTTGGTCATTTCAATCTGATCATGTATGAATTTATCAGTAAGTACAGGAGCAGCAACTTTATCCCAGTCCTCAGGTCTTCTGATATCTCCTGCATAAGGAACCAGATTCTCATTCATTATCTTAAAAACATCGGTGTCGGTTTTCGAAAAGAACTCAAGGTGAGATGCGATTCCCTGAGCTCCATGGGCTCTGCTTTTTTCAAAATGCAATGAGAAACATGTAGGAACGAAATCCGGGCTTCCACCATTTATAGCCTCAAGAACCCTTTGCTTCTTATCCATGTTTTCTCCAATACTTTTTTATTTATAATATCAATAAACCTAGTGCACTATTCTATTCTTTGGTAGTAAAATTTACTATTTTTTTAAAAAGTCAATAAATTGATTAGATAAACAATTTATACTATTTATGGTACAATTAACATAATCAAAACATCAAAAAGGAGCATAAACATGTCTACTCTCGCTGTCAAAGCTTTTCAGATTCTTAATATACTTAATAGCTATACAGATGAAGACCATCCACAAAATGCCACTGAAATACTTGAAAAACTGACTTCCATGGGTATTGAAACCGAAAGAAGATCAATCTATCGTTGTATATCAGCTCTAGAGGATGCAGGTTATGACATCGTTAAATCCGGAAAGTCAGGCTGGTTCATTGGGAAAAGACAGATGGAAACGGCTGAATTAAAAATTCTTATGGATGCTGTGCAGCAGGCTCATTTCCTAACGGAAAGAAAGAGCATTGAATTGCTCGACAAACTTATGGGACTTACAAGCACCAGTATTGCCCACGAACTGAAAAAACAGATATCAGTATCAAAGCGCTCCAAACATGGAAATGAGTCCATTTACTATAATGTAGATAAAATAAATACTGCCATAGTAAAAAACAAACAGCTGACATTCCAGTATTTTCAATATGATGAACAAGGGCAGCGTGTCCTTAGCCGAAATGGTTACAGATACCGGGTCAGCCCTTATTTTACAACATGGTATGCTGAAAATTATTATATGATCTGCACTACAAAGGAATACTCAAACTTTTCTCATTACAGGATAGAAAAAATGACTGAAATAGAAATTTCCGACAAGAAACGACGCCCTCTTCGTGATCTTGCACCCAACGGTTTTAATCTTGCAGAATATTTAAATAAGACTGTTTCAATGTTCACCGGAACACCGGAAAAAATCCGCCTTCGCATTGATACTTCACTTGCCAGCCAGATATTTGATAAATTCGGAATGGACCAACATCTTATTCCCGACTCTGATGGAAAATTAATTTTAAATGTTGATGCTGTTGTGGAAAAGGGGCTTCTTTCGTGGATAATATCCTACGGCGACAAAATTGAAGTACTCAGTCCTGATTCTCTTCGCAATATGATTACTGAACACTGCAGCAATATAATTGAATTATATCGTTGACCCCAAAAACAAAGTAACTGGCT
>JAFGIJ010000161.1 GCA_016929655.1 Clostridia bacterium | reverse complement strand
TAGATTGTAACCTCCATTGAGGTGAAATGGTTTATAAAGTTCTTCTCTGTTTTCCTGTAGTGTTCTTTCATGGATATATGATACCACGTTTGTTTCAAGCAAATGAATTTCTCTTACAAATCTTTCAACTTTAAAAACAGTATGCACCTTGCATAACTAGCGGAGAGTTTTAAAGTATGTTAATTTTTAGTTACTAAAATTCACAATCTTTAAATTTAAATTGACTGAACTACTTGAATATGCGGTTTTCATTCTGAGTGCAATCTACGTGCGATTGCACCAATACCTACTCATACTCCTGTGCCAACAGCAACTCCTAATCCCGTACCTGCTTCTATTCCATACACTTACCTGCAATGCCTTTAACTTAATATAGATCTTATACTATTTATTCCGTTAAAAAACAATTGCTCCCCTTAGCATTTACTTACTGTCTGGATTTTGAATTCAAACCTCATCTTGTATATTGCAGTCACAGAGAGTAAACTTGATACATAGCAGACATTAAAATCATTACCATCTACACAGCACACCAGAGTACAGGATGTTTGTGGAATATACCTCCAAAGCACGACAAAGGGGAATTTTTTCTTGGTGTTGCATTTGGCAAATATGCAGTAAGTTCAACCGCTTGTAATCTCGATTCTATTTAAGTGTATGAACTAAGCCGGAGGATGGCGAACAATGGCACACGACATATTTATATCATATTCCATAAAGGACCGTCTAAAGGCCGATGCTGTCTGTCACCGCCTTGAAGATGAAAAAATACGCTGCTGGTATGCTCCACGTGACATTTCTCCCGGTGGAAGCTGGGCAGGAGAAATAGCTGATGCAATCCCCAATTGCAAAATAATGCTCCTGATATTTTCAAAAAATTCAGATGCATCCAAACAAGTATTGCGGGAAGTCGAAATCGCCATATCAAACAATGTAACAATAATCCCATTGAAAATAGAAGATGTGAAGCCCACAGGTGGAATGATTTACTATTTATCGACCACTCATTGGATAGATGCAATCGGAAACATTTTCGATGAAAGGTTGATTTCCCTAGCCAAAAAAATTAAGACCATGATTGATTTTAAAGAAGAGACTGCAAAAGAAAGCTCTTCAGGCTCAATATCCAGTCCCGTAACACCTATACCCGAGATATCCTCTTCCAATACAGATGCAAAAGGCGATTTAAAAAAACAAAATAAGATACCAAAAAGCAAAAAATGGCTTTTCACTGTTATCCCGATTTCTATAATTTTAATTACCGTAGTATTTTACCTCGCCTTAACAAACTCGATTGATATATTTAAGACTGAATCTGCAGAAAAAACAAATCCGAGCACACCCATCTCTTCTGAAACTCCAATACCATCTGAAACACCTATCCCATCCGAAAACTCTGACTCATCTGAACCCTCTGCCCCATCACAAATCCCCGAATTGTTCCCCCTTGGTTTTATGGGGTATAATCCTGATGATGTTGTAGTTTTCAGTGACAAGATAATTAAAATTATAATATTTGGTATTCTAAGTGAAATGGGAGAACCTGCCACGGGGGACGAAATAACTATCCGTGATATGTTCAAACTTAAAGCTCTTTCAATTTTCCCCGAAAATGATGAAACAAAATCAACTCCTATAGCGGATATGTATCAAGATAGCCATATTTATGAAATCCACACCGAAACCCTAAAAGACCTTAGTTGGTTGAAATATGCTAAAAACCTGGAGTTTTTGTCAATCACCGGATATCCCTCTCTGGATTTAGAACCTATCGGTGAGTTAAACTCGCTAAATTTTCTTCTTCTAAACGGAAACCATATAACCAATGTTGAATCTATTTCAAATTTATTTAATCTTAATGTACTAAATTTATATGAAAATAATATTAGCGAAATAAGCAGTTTGAACAAGCTAGTTAACCTTTCTTGCCTTGACATCGGGAATAACCCAGGCATTGATATTTCCGGAACAGGGAACCTCATGTATCGTTTATATGAATTAACTTTGTCAGACAATACAGATGTTGTTCTCACTGCAATAAAAGATGCTACAAGATTACGAGTTTTACATTTATCAAACATCGGCAATGTTGATCTTGATAACTTAATTGATCTTAAGTTTGTAAAAACGCTGGACTTGAGCAATAATCTCATAAGTGATATAACAAGTTTGAAATATCTCACTAATCTGCAGCAAATTAATATTTCAAACAATCCATTAGGCGACATTTCTGCTCTTGTAGATTTAAGTAGTCTGGAGGAGCTTATCATTGACCCAAATGTATATGAAAATAACCTGGATACAGTAAATATATTATTAAATCAAGGCTGTATGGTTGTGAAAACAGAAGAAATGGATTAACTAATAATTAATTTTCATCCACATTTTAATATGTCAAATAGCTTAAGACACTATATAATTATAATCGTATATCAATCATTCATAAAGAGGTTTATCATGAACAACAGGAATCGGTCATTGGCAATATTAAGATATCAGAATTACGACAGGATGCCGGTAGTCCATTTCGGATACTGGGGAGATACAATCGCCAAATGGGGCAATGAAGGCCATATAGAAAAAGGTCTCGACAAAGAATGGGGAGATGGAAATGAAGTCGATACATATATTTCTGATAAACTTGGCTTTGATTTCAACTGGTACAACACATTTTCGCCGCATCTCGGACTACTGCCCTCCTTTGAAAGGGAAGTCCTTGAAGAAAAGCCGGATGGAACCAGGATAGTACTCAACTGGGACGGTGTCATAGTGGTTGAGAAGGAGGGCGTGTCTTCCATCTCATCTGAAATTGACCATACTTTGAAAGACCGCGCATCCTGGGAGGAAAAATACCTTCCCAAGCTCAGGTTTTCAAAGGACCGTATCAACTTTGACAGACTGAACTCCCTTCCCCAGGTTGAAGAGCGGGACAGACCTCTCGGTCTGCATGCTGGAAGTTATTATGGCCATTTCAGGAACTATGCAGGTGTAGTAGGTTCCAGTTACATGGCCGCAGATGATGAAGAACTATATGTTGAAATAATAGACACAATCGCCGACATGCAGTATATGGCTACCAGGAGCGTACTCGAAACAGGTGTTAAATTTGATTTCGGCCATTTCTGGGAAGACATCTGCTTCAAGAACGGACCCCTTGTTAATCCCGATCTTTTCAGAGAGGTCGTTGGCCCACATTACAAAAAGATGACAGATCTTTTCCTTGAATATGATATTGATATTGTTTCCCTCGACTGCGACGGAATGATTGATGCTTTAATCCCCACATGGATAGAAAATGGGGTCAATACAATGTTCCCCATGGAAGTTGGAACATGGCGCGCAAGCATCAAACCCTGGCGTGAAAAATACGGCAAAACAATAAGAGGTGTCGGTGGGATGGATAAAGTGGTTTTTTCGCGCGATTACAAGTCCGTTGACGAAGAAGTGGAGCGGTTGAAACCTCTTGTAGAAATCGGCGGTTATATACCCTGTCCGGACCACCGCATAGCCCCCGATGCAAAATGGGAAAATGTACAGTACTACTGCAGTAAAATGAGAAAAGTCTTCGGCTGATTGAGATCTGTCTTGTTTCTTATCGATTGCTCCCATTATCCGTGCAGCAACCATAATGTGTTATACCTGTTTTGGTTTATTGTGTCCTTTTTTATATACAATTGAAACCCTGCACCAAGTTATGAAGGAGTCTTCTCAGTTACTGGATTTTTTGAACCTCCAATGACTAAGACTAGGATTTTTTCACTCAAGCATAACATCAATCTAGCAAAAGATCCGATTTTGTCTCATCAGGAATTCTTAGTAATCTGTTGTCTGCATTCCGACGTTAACCTTGACAATATCTATATCACCGGAGTCTATAACACCGTCATTATTGAAATCTGCATAGGCATCGTACTCGGGATCGGCATCCGTGTATCCGCTTAAGGACATTGCATATGCAAGATCGCCGGCATCCACACCGGTGAGGCCGTCAAAATCACCTGCATTCAATGCTACAGGTTCATCCCTTGAAGCCAATAACAGCATCTGATTGTTTACGGAAATATCTGTTATTGTTCTTCCCAGATAACCGCTCATGGTAATGCTCATGTCATATGTCCCTGAATTTATTCCCGTAAATATAAAGCTTCCGTCGCTGTTGGCATTTACCATATATTGAACTGAACTGTCCTGCATATCTATAACAACTTCCACCGCACCTGATGGAAGTCCGTCTTTTCCTTCAAGTTCGATATATCCGCTTATTCCGGATTCTCCTGCCGGTGCCCAACTCATCCAGTCTTCGATAAAGGCAATATTATTGTCGGAAAACCACGGTCCTCCCGTATATGTCGAGGATCCAAAGGCAAGGGCTCCAATAATTCTCTCCGTACCGGCATCAGTATTGTAATCCCATACCATGCTTCCGCTGTTACCACCATATGCATACATGTCCCATACAAGGCTATAACCATCAGATAGGTCGGTATTCACATAACCGTCGGTTTCGTACTGTCCGTAAACATTTTCATTCATAATATATGCGGGATATCCTGTCATATATACATCGTCTGGCATATGATTGAAGACTACAGGCATGAATGTCGTTATCCCCGTAAAGGGAGTACTGAAATGCGCTGCACCATAATCATTGTTGAAATCATCTGCATAGGTACCATTGTTGTTGTCTGCAATATACTGGGGATTTATTTCTGTCTGGACAGCTCTTTTCGTACCATATGGATATTGTCTGCTGCCATTCACGTACTGTCCGGGACTGAAGTCAAAAGTGTTTACATAAGTATTTGTGTCTACATCATATATATTGTGAGCTACTGTCAGAGCTGTATATGGAGTAACCAGATTGGCTGAACCACGGTAGTATGATCCACTAAATTCCGTAGAAACATATCCGCTGGTATAATATGGATAAATTGTAGTATCCGCAACTTCAGTAGGAATTTCATTGAAATATGAGTCAAAGTGCATTTCCACAAGATAATTTTCACCGGTATAGTCTGTAACTGCAGACCCGTTTACAGTAATGCGTACAAAGCATGTCTCTGCGTAAACCTGAGTGTCTGGCAGCAATGCAGTTCCCGTTCCATCCCCGCTGCTATGGTATGATGATTCCCCTATTAAAAACCCATTGGAATCATAAAGTGTTATGACAAGGTCTGCCTCTCTGTTTTGGTCCTTATAGTTCTCCCACCACCAACCATAGAAACTCAAGACTCCTCCTACTGCGAAATCCACCCTGAAATAATCTACATCAGAGTTGGACGAATCAATGTCTGCTGTAATCCTATATCCCGGTTCCCCGTAATAACTGGAATCTATTATATCTGCAAGTCCCATCGTATTATTGGATTCCCATTCTGTAACATCTTCATATATGGTTGACTGGTACAGCGGTGACTCACCTTCGGTATTACCTGTTCCGTTACCTGCGGCAGATTTGTATCTGACCATATCATCTTCCAGACGCTGTGCGAAGAACTCGTTATCAACCATTGGCAGTCTTATGTCGGCATCAGCAGGTTCCAGGTATATTCCGGTCTGCTGGTTAAGTTGCTTAGGAACCTGACTCTTCCAGGAAGCCGACAGAGCAAGGAGCTCCCTGGCTTCGCCTTCCTTCAGGTTGCTGATATATGGTTTTTCCAGTGATATACTCAATGTGCCGTCAGGCCTGTCAAACTCATGCCATTTATATAGTGTATTGTTGATTACCTGAAGCACCGTTCTGTTTGGTTCTTCAGCGGTTATTTCATCGGTACAGTCGGACAGGTTTGCTTTTATGATAATATCAGGCTGTTCGGCTCTGGCAGTCATTCCGGAAAGTCCGGGTACTCCTCTAAGACCCATGAGGATGGATAAAGCCAGTACAACTGCCAAAACAGCTTTTATCATTCTCTTTGTATTCATTGGTCTGAATCCTTCTGACATTTGTATTTTCACTTTCCTTTTTTATTTTTTAATCCCCTGGGCTTTCAAGCAGGTAACATGCAGATGTGGAAATAATATACTTCCATCATCCATCCTATACCTTTTTCTTTCTCGCAATAAGTTTTACCAACCATGATACAAGACCGGTTAACATCAATGTTACAGCAGATGATATTGCAGCTACCCAGTACCAGGCAGGTTCTTCCCTTTGTCCGGGTTCAGATGTGTCCAAAGGATTGGGCTTCAGGGTTGGTGTAGATGTCGGAGTCGGTGTTGACGTTGGTGAAGTTGTCGGCATAAGTGTCGGTGTTAGCGTAGGTGCAGGCGTTGGTGTTGGCGTCGGCGCAGGCGTTGGTGTTGATGTTGGCGTTGGTGTTGGCGTCGGCGTAGGTGCAGGCGTTGGTATAGGCGTCGGTGTAGGTGTTGGTGTTGGTGTTGGCGTTGGTGTTGGCGTCGGTGTTGGTGTTGGCGTTGGTGTTGGTGCAGGCGTCGGTGTTGGTGTTGGTGTTGGCGTAGGCGTCGGTGTTGGTGTTGGCGTAGGCGTCGGTGTTGGTGTTGGCGTCGGCGTTGGTGTGGGCGTCGGTGTCGGTGTAGGCGTTGGCGTTGGCGTAGGTGTCGGTGTCGGCGTTGGTGTAGGTGGTGCCGCACACGAAACCTGCAGTGAATCACCGCTGCTTGTCACATCCTCAACGGGTAGAATAAGAGAACCCGTCAATCTTACAGCCTTATAATTTGACAATGATAGCATCCCGGAAGTACCCGGACTACCCGTACATCTAAGTACTACTTCAACAAGTGTTATTGTTGTATTTGTGTTCTGACTAGTATCCCACTGACCCGTTGTATTTCCTGATACAAGTTCAAAGAAATTACTGTCATATGTCAAAGTAGCCTGTGCTGCTGCAGCATCAACCACGGTTACGCTTACAGTATATGTACCGCTCTCCCCTTCCAACAGTGAACCAGGACCGGAAATATTGAAAGATGCGCTGGCAGCCAGTGACTTACCGGGTAATATTAAAACTATTAGAAGTAGTACCAGAAGGATGCTGAGTTGCTTTTTCATTTTCATTCCTCATTTCGCCTGTATGCTGTAAGTTCCTAAAATATGTGCCCGGACATATAAGATGTCAGTAATGTCAATATAAGTATCTAAATTTATATCCGCTGCAGGTTCTTCATAACTGTTCATTGTATAAGTATCCAATATAATTGCCCGAATGTACAAAATGTCAGTTATATCAATGATTCCATCTCCACTGACATCGCCTAAAACCGATATAACCAATTCGTCTGCAACAATATCATTGATAATCAGCCTGACTATCATACCCGTTGCCAGGGAATTCCCTGTGTACTCATTGTTCTGCTTGTCATATATCTTAATATTCGATGGATCATTTTGTAGTTTCAATTTAAATTGTTCTGCTGAAGTACCTAGGCTAACCTGGCTCAGTACTCCGTTCGATGAATCAATGGAATATGTATCGGATTGGATGTTTTGCAGATCATTGATCCACTTTGCATAGAGAATCACATCAGATGAACCCATTGCTAATGTATCATCCTCTGAAAAATCATCGCCACTGCCGTCTGCAGCAGTATTCCAGCCGCCAAAGGTATGATCTGTTTTATAAAGGCTTCCGGTATTGCCAAGTACAGAGACCATATTCGTTATATTATATGTGTTGCCGTCCGTCGGCGGTGAACCTCCGGTATTTGTATTGCCGTCATATGTTACCGTATAATCTATAGCATTCCATTGGGCATAGAGGGTTAGATTGGCAGAGGGCATGACATCCGTGTCGAAAACCCAGATACTGTCAGTATTGTCTTCCTTATACCATCCAAGGAATTCATAACCTTCCTTTACTGGATCATCGGGTTCAGGTACAAGGTTACCGGGTTTTACATCCAAAGATGCTATAGTCGAACCCCCGTTGCTTTCAAATGTCACGGAATATTGCTCAACTGTGAGTGATGATACAGACTGCACATATGTCATTGGGGAAGCCGCAGCATTGAAAAATCTCGGCCCGTCAGGGGCTGCATGGTCATAATGCATATCCTCACTTGTTGCAAACCTTATATCTGCATCGCCTGTTGCGATTGCTTTGAACCTGATGGTAACAATGATTTGTGTTCCGCTTATATCATTGGCAGTATCATTGTATGCCGTTAGCTTAACAAGACCGTTTGTATTGTCCACATAAAGATACCTGCTGTTGTACAGCATATCGCCTGCCCAATATATATAGTCCGGGTCCATTGTCTTGTCAAAGATATTACCTGCCAAAATACCTGCAGAACCGTCTGCAACTTCTGCTGATGTCTTTACCCCATCAGCTACCTTGGCCGTATAAGTTGTGTTCCACACCTCTACAACAGCCGGATTGAAATGTATAGGAATAGCAATGGTTGAAACTGCTTCAACGCTGTCTGAAACAGATATTTCCACATCAACGAAATCACCGGGCACACAACTGGTTATTTCCACTGAGTCAATATATGCCTTTATGGATAAAACCGGCGGCTCATTCGCCCCGGCAGTCATCTGGCCTGTTATGCCCAGTACAAGCATAAATACCAGTAATAATTGTAAAAATCCAACAGCCTTTTTCATATAATTTTCTCAATACTGAGCCTTTTATTTATTATATCAAATATTGACTGCCGATAATATAAAAGCAGAATTTAAATTCAAGTGGAGGGTGTGCAGAAAAATCCTAATTGATCAGATAAATATCTGAAAATGATTTTAAGTCGCTTCAGACAAGCTGTCTCAGTTGCCGGCTCCAGGAGCATCCTTGTCAGGATATCCGTCGGAAATCCCATCGCCGAAGTTTATGTTCGGAAACTTTCCGGGTAGGTCCAGCCCAAGGGAATATAATTGTTCCAATGTGAAAAGTCCGCTTCTGAGAAGCTCAACAACATTCTTGTCACCCTGCTGTACTTCCTCAAGAAGCTCTATCTGATCCTTGGACAGTCCCCTTGTTTCAATGGATACTTTGGATGAATCAGGCATTGTCAGTACTATGCTTTTAGCGGTGCATGATGACATAACAAGTACAATTGATATCGAAACAACTGATATTATTAATTTTATTCGTGTTTGTCTCATTGTTTTACCGAAATAACCTTTCATCTGTATTCTACCCTATTTTACCTGTTGTTGTAAGTATCACTGCTAACCATAGTAGGTTATCAGGCCCGCCATACGACAGGCCTGATAAATGTATAATTTTACTCATACCTCAGTGCTTCAATGGGATTCAGATTTGCCGCCTTGTATGCCGGGAATATTCCAAACAAAAGACCTATCAGCAATGAGAATCCGAAGGACAATACCATCCACATGGGATCAATGACCGGTGGAACAAAGTTGGAAATTACCAGGAATATGGCTCCTACTCCTATCACAATACCAATCAATCCTCCAAGTCCGGTAATTACCAATGCCTCGATCATGAACTGGCTTAGAATGCTTGATTTCCTTGCACCGATGGCTTTTCTGATTCCGATTTCCCTGGTTCTTTCAGTCACCGACACCAGCATTATATTCATTATGCCAATACCGCCTACCAGCAATGAAATTACTGCGATACCTCCCAGTATCAAAGCCATGGTCCCTGTTATGTCCTCAAGGGTGTCAAGGATCTGAGCCGAATTGAAAACTCTGTATGCATCCTCCGACAGATAGGTTTCAAAAAGGAAATCTTCTATCAATGCCTGGGTTTTTGCTACATTTTCACTTTCACTGACCAAAACGGTAAATGTCCTTATTGTGGCACTTTTATACACTCTTTGAGCTGTTGTCACAGGAATAATTATCACATCATCTTCACCACCGTCCTGACCTCCGTCCTTTTGCTCCAGCACACCAACAATAGTAAATGGAGTGCCATCCAGTTTGATTGTTTCACCAATCGGGTCAGTTCTTCCAAAGAATTCGTTTGCAACGGCTGTTCCTATAACTGCTATCTTTTGCCTGTACTCCATATCAAGCTCAAGGATGTACCGGCCATCCTGGACATGCATGTCATTGATTTCTGCATAGTCAGGACTTGTTCCTATTACATTGACTGCTTCTGATATCGTAGTCTGGTACTTGACCGTCGATGTACCATTGACCGTTGGAGCCATCATTGAGATGAGATCTGCATTTTCATCTGTAAATGCTTTGAAGTCTTCATAATCTATATCCCTGTTGCTGTTTCGGTCTAATATATTTACCGAAAGCTTGTTTGCCCCCAGGGATTCTATTGAATCGGTTATACTGGATGTGCTACCCAGTGCAAATCCTGTTGCCGCAATGACCGCTGCCACTCCGATAATAACTCCAAGCATTGTGAGGAATGAGCGCCCCTTGTTGCTGTATATACTTGTAACAGCCATCTTCAGTGATTGAAGAAAATTCATTTCCTCACCTCCTCGTCATGTATTATCCTGCCATCTCTGATCTCTATCCTGCGCTTTGCCTGCCCAGCCAGTTCTTTGTCATGTGTAATCAATATTATTGTATTCCCCTGGTCATGGATTTTTTCAAGCATAGCAAGGATTTCTTTTCCGGTATTGGTATCTAGATTTCCCGTTGGTTCATCAGCAAGCAGTACCGGTGGATTTCCGGCCAGAGCTCTTGCAACGGCAACTCTTTGCATCTGACCTCCGCTGAGTTCAGTGGGTTTATGATGAACCCTGTCACCAAGACCCACTCTGTCCAATGCTTCAAGGGCCATTTCCCTGCGTTTTTTATGCGAGTATCCTCTGTATATCAAAGGCAATTCTACATTTTCGAGTGCAGTGAGCCTGGGAAGGAGGTTGAAACCCTGGAAAACAAAACCAATTTTCTCACTCCTTATCTCAGCAAGCTCCTTATCGTTCATGTCTGATACATCAACTCCATCAAGCATGTAGCTTCCTGAATCAGGCGCATCCAGACATCCTATCATGTTCATCAATGTAGATTTTCCGCTTCCGGAAGGTCCGACTATGGATATGTATTCCCCATGCTTTATATTAAGATCTACACCATCCAGAGCCCTGACCATATTACTGCCCATGACGTATGTTTTCTTCATATTGTTGATATCAACTAAACCGGTCATATCATTCACCTCCGGTAAGTGAACCGGATGATCTTCCGGTTCCGCCTCCACCGCCTCCTGTCCCAGTTCCAGGAATTGCAGGAAGTCCGATTATACCACTCTCTTCTGCAGTTACTGTATTGCTTGATACATAAACCGGTGGTAATACAACCTCATCTCCCACTTCAAGGCCTGAAAGGATTTCGATATACAGTGCGTTATATATACCTGTTGTAACTTCCACAATTCTTGTACCATTGTAGTAATCATTGAGTTCAGAAGACAGCTCGTCTGTATCCGGGTCAACTGTATCTGAAGTTAAAGGTGCTTCCTGCTGTGCATAGTAATCATCAAGGGTCATTCCCTTATCAGCAAGCCTGGCTTCAAATGCAGCCAATTCTTCCTCTGTCATTGCAGATGGATCCTGGCTTCCTCTTCCTCCGCCACCTGTTCCTTCAATATTGGTAAGATCGTCATTTGTGATATTGTCTTGTTCAGTCACGGTACTTGGCTGAACATCGAACACAGGAGCACCCTCAACGGTTTCATCAACCAGATATACAAAACTTCTTCCGTTTTGAATTGTTATTGCCTCTATAGGAAGGTAAAGTGTATCATCACTCTTACTCGTATAAATTGTTGCAGTTGCATTCATTCCGAGCCTGAACCCTTCAGGGGTTTCAAGAAGTGATATAGTAACATTGTAGGTAGTAACACCTCCCTGGGAATCACCTTCAAGAGCTATCTTTGAAACATATCCATTTACAGGTTTTTCTTCAGTTTCATACAATGCATCAATCGCTACGGATACTTCAAGTCCTTCGG
Source organism: Clostridia bacterium (assembly GCA_016929655.1). GTDB lineage: Bacteria > Bacillota > Clostridia > DUPQ01 > DUPQ01 > JAFGQE01. The sequence goes on along the minus strand of JAFGIJ010000161.1, from coordinate 4,054 downwards.
ACACTTCCGCTATATCAAGTTCATCTATGGCTACCACCATATTTGGATTTTCCATGCTCACCAGTGTGAACAATGATGTGTTTGTATTAACTAAATCTCCGATGATTGCATTCATGTCGGTTACTACACCATTGAAATCAGCTTTTATATATGCATTTTCATATGTTGACCTTACCTCTTCGATTTCTTCTTCAAATTCCATTATCTCTTCTTCAAGGTCTGTTATGTCTTCTTTAATTGATTTGATGCTGCTGTTATATGATTCAATTTGGTCGTTCAACCCATCAATCTGGGATTGAATTGATTCGATCTGGTTATTCAGGGTTTCTGTTTTTGAATCAATGGATTCTCCGTCAAGAAGAAGTATTGCTTCACCTTCGGTAACGGACTGTTTTTCAATAATATATATTTCCAGGATTTCACCGGTAACACCGGCTATAATCTGTTCAGTATCTGCATAATAGGGAGCTTCCTCATCAATGCTGTTGTAATCTTTCAAAGCAGTGGAAATTCTTCCGCTGAATCCTGAAGTCTTTTCGAATACAATAGTTGTATCAAAGGCTATGACCACATCAACAAGTTCCATCCCGGATTGATTTTTATATGTATATCCTGCTATTGAAACGATTTTACCCTCAAACTCATTGTTAAGATAAAAAACTTTAGCAGATTCGATGTCACTTTCCAATATGCCTGCTGAGAAAGTCATTTCAATTTCATAAGAAGATGTGTCTGTTACCGTTGCTATGACTGTTCCGGAAGAAACATAATCCCCTGGTTTCACCTTTAAGCCAAAGATCGCACCTGACATAGGTGACATTACAGTAAGTTCAACCCTGGATGCTTCATTATCTGAAATCTGTTCATTGATTTCTGATATATCTTCCCGAAGACCGGCTATGCTCTCCTGCCTGTCAGTGATGTCTTCCATCAGATCATTGATTGATGAATATTTATCATCAATGGAATCATTTTTAGCCTCAATACTTTCTTCTAGTGAAATAATATTGTTGTCAGCAGACGAAGTATCCAAAACTATTACGGTATCTCCTGCCGCGGCATATCCCCCTTCTGCTATCAGTATCTCAAGTATTTCACTTGTAGAATCCGGTTTATATGCCAATCTTTGAGATGTCATGATGGGAGCAGAAGCACTTATACTCTTTGAAATATCACCGACCATCACAATAGCCGTATTCTTTTCAATAACCGGACCAGTTTCACTTTCAGCTCCAATTAACCCGGGCAGAAAGATTATTCCTCCTGCAACAAGGGCAATTACAACCACTGATACAATTGTTATCCTCAGAACTTTCTTTTTCTTTTTCTTTGATATCGGTGCTTTATTCTTTGACACGATATATCCCTCCAATGCGAATTGTTTTCTGCTGATGCAATGGAGAAAATACCCGACCTTGGATTCCCTTTGCACCAACAATAACACATGCTACCCGTGCTAAGTGTCACCAATGTGTCAGATTTGGGAATGGCCAATTTAATATACAGCTGCATTGTTATACATGAAAAAACCATAAGATATGGTTATGGTTTTTCTTAAGAACATCAAGTGTACTTTCAGTGAATAATTATAATACTGACAAAATCCTCTAATGCCCGATTAATATACAGGCTTCATTGAAATTCTTTGACAGCTTCAAGCATAGATATCACATTATCCAGCGGGGTTTCAGGCATTATTGAATGGCTTGTTGAACATATGTAACCCCCGTTGAATTTACCGAACAAATCCACAAGCCGGTAAATCTCCTTCCTTATATCATCCCTGCTACCATGTATCAGTGTTCCCTGCACATCAATTCCACCATAAAAGCAAAGCTGACCCCCGAATTTCTGTGATAGTTCATTTATATCCATGGCCTGGGGTTGTACCGGATTCAGCACATTCAGTCCAATATCAATCAAGTCCGGGATTATTTCAGTCACATTCCCACATAAATGCATGAATACTTTCATTTTGTTTTTGCGGATTTTTTCAAACATCTTTTTATATGCATGCTTGTAGTACTTTCTCCAGTCATCAGGGTTTATTAGAAGTGACCTCTGGCTTCCCCAGTCATCTGAGAAATATACAGCATCAACTTTTATATCCGACCAGACATCAATCTGTCTTAGGTTGAATTCAATCACACTCTCCTGCAGACTGAAAAAATTCATTTCATCAAGATATGGATCCATCAGCATATTATTGAATCCCCGAAGCATCCAAAGTCTTTCAAACAATGTAAACCATACTGTCCCCACCCTGAACTTTTCCATGTCCTCTTCAAAATACCTTCGGGCAGTTACAAACCAATCCTTGTTACCGGCTTCAGGCATAACATATGAATCAAGAAGTTGATATCCTTTCTCCAGCGGGTGATAAACAACCCGGGCACCTCTTCCATCATCTGCCCATCCTACATCCCATTCATCTTTCCATGACCTTACACTGCCGTCCACTGTAACATTTTTTTCAGCCGGTGAGTGATATCCGCGGACAACCATATCGGATTTTATCTCCTTCAGCAGTTCTCTGGCTTTCTCCTGCTTGTATGTATCCTTTTCCGCCAACCAGTCAAAATTAACATCAATATGTACGGGAAGCCATGATGGCCCCTTGAATTCAATCGCTTTATTTATATTTTCCCTACCGCTGATCATAAAATATTTCCCTTCTTGCCTTTGCCAAATAATTTTGATTTGTATATAATCACTATACTTCATTCAATACTTCTTATGAATGAATGTTTGTACTCAAGTAATGGTGTTTTATACTGAATGGCAGCGGGGATTTAAAGTTAATGAACGAAAATAGTTTTATCAGGGATTCAATAATTGACACAATCTCGTATGAGTTCATAAGCGGTCTGCCGAAATGTCATTTTGAACCACACCGCACCGAGTGGAGAATGTTTCCATACACTGTAATTGTCTGTGTTTTTGATTCAGATTACATCTGCGAAATAGAAGGAGAGCAAACCTATACAGTAACGGCCGGAGAAGTACTAATCGTTCCCGGGGGTCTCAAACACAGAATGCGCTTTGAGCGTCCCGGATTACTGAATTGTGTTCATATCAAATATACAATGCTCAACAGTATGGATATACTTACGTTCTTTGAAGTGCCCCGGATAATCAAGAATAAAGATACCTGTAATATGTGCGATTTGGTAGATGCCATTTCAAATACAGCATCCAATGGTATAAATTCATTGAAAAGTTCAATCCGCTTAAAGTACCTGGCATTATCACTTCTGGATAAAATACTGGATAATTCCATGGAAAAGGATGATTTGACGCAATTGATGCTGAGTATAAATATGCTTATTCCGGTCCTTGATTTTATTCGCAATAATCTGGACAGCAATATATCCAGAAAGGATCTGGCTGAGATTCTATCTCTTTCAGAAACACGATTCCATTATGTATTCAAAGAAATTATGAATGTTGCTCCAATGCAATATGTTAAAAACGAACGTTTGAACAAGGCTCACATCTTGATTGCAACCACCAATATGACCATCAATGAAATATCAATATCCGTAGGCTATGCGGACTATTCCAACTTTACAAGGCAATTCAGGGAATACTTTGGTTGCAGCCCGTCTGATATTCGCGAGAAATTCAGAACAAACCGTATGTTTTGAATGTAAATTTCAGAACATTAATTGCCTGTCTATTTCACATTGGTTTCAATGATTTTTTTTACAGACTCATAATTGTCTTCAAGACAAAACAATGCTATGTTCTGTGAAAAACCACCTTTGACCATTATGGTTCTTTGCCGGCCTATGTATTTAACATTACGGATATCTGTCCATTTAACAAATATTTCAATCCTACCGGCTGATAGAAGTCCCGCTCCTGCTGCTGTAGGCGATTTTGCAAAGAATCCCAATATCACTGCCAAAAACGACATTTTCCGGACTCTATCTGCCTGTTTGTTCTGGTTTTTATATTTTATTCCAGCATCTGAAATCTCAATGTGCAAATCATATGTTCCCTTGAAAACAATCATAACTATAATAAATGTCAGTATAAGCAAAGAGCCGAC
>JAFGIJ010000160.1 GCA_016929655.1 Clostridia bacterium | reverse complement strand
GGTTTTGTTCACTTAACATTATAGCTGAGATGGTCCCTGTGGGACATCTTTATTCAGCGCATGCGTCAGTTGGTTTTACAATTCACCTCATCTTCGATTTTTTCAACCCAGGTTCGCCGCAGAAATATAAAATAATATACCGCGGCAGCAATTGCCGATACTATCAATGTTGCATAAAGGTCCTTGGGATCAAAGACCTCATTGCCCGGAAGCATGGTGAATTCATAAATCATAACTATGATTGTTACTCCTGCAATGTAGACCATGTCGAAAATTCTGTCCCTGCTCTGCAAAAGCAAAATAAAGAATATGGCGGTGAGGGTTCCGAAACTTGAACCAAGTGTGTCAGCAATATATAAGTCAAAGAATCCATTTTCATAAATGTAGGGTCTGTAATATAATCTTCCTGCTTCTGATATAAAGAAACAAACGGCAAAAAGTATAAGAAGAACCTTTTTCTTCTTTGTGAATTCGGTTTGCTTCTTCAATATATAGTATATGACCATACATATTATAGGTAATAGTACAAAGGGTCCGAAACTGTCCATGTTCATCCTTCCTTTCCTATGAATTTTATCATAACGGAACGAAAACTGCATTCTGTATTTTATCGCCGTAAGTAGCTAGATGAATTGGCATTAAGTGACGACACTTCACGGGTATAAATGTATTGTTCGGTATATGAAAGTTCCAATATGGCATCCCTGTGATATAATCCACATGTTGGCTCAGTGATTTTACGCAATGGATATATCCAGCGGTGCTGAATTAATAAATAAGAAAAGAGGTGGAATTTTGGCAAATAAATTGATGAAAATCGGACCGGTCACATTGATAGTAATTGTATTGTTGATCTGGCTTGCCACAGGTTTTTATACTGTAAATTCCGAAGGTGGGGAAGCCGCAGTGGTTCTTCGATTCGGAAGTCATGTGGATACGGTCTATGAAGCAGGCCTGCACTGGCATCTGCCATCCCCGATAGAAATGGTAGAAAAAGAGAGAATGAAGGAAATCAAGACAATTGAAGTTGGTTACAGAACAACCAAAATGGGAAGCACAAGCGAATATTCTGAATACCAGGTTGTTCCAGACGAAGCAAGGATGCTTACGCTGGATGAAAATCTTGTTGATGTTGAAACTGTAATTCAGTATGAAATAGTCGACATAGAAGCATATATATTCAATGTTGACGATCAGGAAGGCACAATGACAATATCAGCTGAATCTGCAATCAGAAGGGTTGTAGCCAATCACTCACTAGATGAAGTGCTGACTGACAACAAGTCTACCATTCAGAGTGAAATTCTTGCAGACCTGCAGGCAACCGTTGATCTATATGACATGGGAATCCAGATAAACAATGTCGTATTGCAGGATGTTGCTGCTCCTCAGGAAGTTGATGCAGCGTTCAAGGATGTTGCAAACGCAAGGGAAGACAAGGCAAGTTATATAAACGAAGCAGAAACCTATGCAAATGAAGTTCTTCCAAAGGCCCGCGGTAATGCAGCCGAGGCTATAAATCAGGCTGAAGCTTACAAGGAAAAAAGAATATCCGAAGCAAAGGGTGATGTAGCAAACTTCCTTGCAGTATTGGAAAAATATGAACTCGGTGAAGATGTTACAAGGACCAGGATGTATATAGAAACAATGGAACAGATTCTTCCCGGTATGAGCAAGTATATAGTTTCATCTGATGACGGAACAATTAAATTCCTGCCCCTTGATGGATCCAATGTGATGGGAGGTGGACAGTAATGAGTGGATTTACAAACAATACCCAGAACCGGGTAAAAGAAGTTCGTGGAAGCAAGGCTTTTAAGTCACTCATGATTGTAGTTGTTTCAATAGTAGCCGTTGTTGTACTGTTCAGCCTTTGTACATTCAGGGTTGACGAAAGGGAACAGGTTGTTGTCAAACAGTTCAATGAAGTTGTCAAGGTCATCATAGATGAAGAAACTCCTGAACTTGAAGCAGCAAGGCTTTCAAATCCAAGTCTTGATGATGTAACCGTAATCGAAGGCCGCAAGGGTCTGTTCCTGAAGATACCATTCATACAGACAGTTGAAACTTACACAAACCAACTCCTTACATATGATACGGTACCTCGTGAAGTCATAACCCAGGATAAAAAGAAACTTGTCCTTGACAATTATGCACAGTGGAAGATAGAAAATGCTGCTTTGTTTGTTTCAACGATCAACAACGAAAGAAAAGCCCATCAAAGGCTCGATGAACTTGTTTATTCAAAGTTGAATGAAGAAATCGGTAAAATAACAGCTCATGTAATGATTTCCGACAAGGAATATGTCAATGAAATGCTTGCTAGAATAACAGCATCAACCAATGAACAGATGGTTAACTATGGCATTGCTGTTGTTGATATAAAGATAAAGAGAACAGACCTGCCTTTGGAAAACTACGAAAACGTCTTCAACAGAATGCGTACTGAAAGAGAACGTGCTGCAAAAACCTATCGGTCCGAAGGTCTTGAAGAAGCTCAGAAGATTGAATCTGCAGCTGACAAACAGGCCACCATCCTTGAGGCACAGGCATATGAGCAGGCACAGACAATCAGAGGAGAAGGAGATGCTGAAGCACTGAAGATTTATGCTGATGCGTATAACCAGGACCCAGAATTCTATGCTTTCTACAGAAGTCTTCAGGCATATCAGAAGACACTGGGAACCGGTACAACGATAGTGCTGGACCCTGATGCAGATTTCCTGAAATATCTGTTCAATCCATATGGTATATCAGAAGAAGTGTTTGAAGAACCTGCTCCTGACCCTGTGGTTGAACCCTAATAAACAAAAACCAATACCAAAAAGGCCTGCGGAACACTCCGTAGGCCTTTTTTAAAACCAAAAAAAAATAATTACGACAGACGTAAATATTTACGTCTGTCGTAATTATTAGGGCGGCAGGTTTGTTGACTATTGATAGGGGTGTGTATATAATATTTCAGTGATGTAGAGCATCTGATGCTCTTTTATATTGTTAAGGTATAAACTCACTAAAATATGTGAACTGGGAGATAAAAAATGGCAAAGCCTAGAAGAATTGACTATTCTTCGGTGCAGAGAAAAGAACCCAAGCTTAAACCAGGTGCAAAGCTTTGGATCAAATTTACTGTAGCTGTTCTCATCGTGGCCTTCTTTGTTGTCATGATTCTAACAGGAGCACCCGGACTGGGTGTTTCCAAGGTGTCTGATGTAAAGACCGGCATTGATATAAGGGGTGGTGTTTCCGCAACTTTGTATCCTGACGTAGATGATGTTGACAGTGTAACCGATGAGCAGATTAAAACCATCCAGGAAATTCTTGAAAACAGAATTGAAGCAAAGGGAACATTTGACTACAATATGAGTCCCGACTATGAGAATAAAAGACTTCTATTGGAAATACCTTATGCTTCCGGAGATGATACAAATCCCCAGAAAGTAATAGATGACCTTGGTGAGATGGCACTTCTAACCTTCCAGAGATGGGATGAAGAAAAATATGCAACGGACAGCTCAGGAAGAATAATTTTTCTCGTTGATGAAGCAGAACTGAAGGATGACAATATCGTTCTTGATGGAACCGATATAAAAGATTCGGTTGCCATGCTGAACAAGGATAACAATTCATATATGGTAGCCCTTACCCTTACAGAAGAGGGTGCTGAGAAATTTGCGGTTGCAACAGCTGAACTTATTTACAAACCCATAGCCATTTATCTTGACGATGAGCTGAAAAGCTATCCCGTGGTATCAGGTGTAATAGCAGGAGGTGAGGCATCAATAACAGGCAATTTCACAGTGGAAGAAGCCGTTGAACTTGCAAATTACATAAAATATGGTGCTCTTCCCTTTGCAATGACTGCAGAGGAGATAAACTCAATAACACCGATTCTCGGTGAAAGTGCACTTAATGTTACTTTAAAAGCTGCACTTGTGGCATTCCTGCTTGTTGTACTTTTTATGATTGGAAGATACAGGCTGCCCGGTGTAATTGCATCAGTGGCTCTTGTTGGGCTGGTTGCAAGCGAAATATTCTGGATTTCTGCATTCAATGCATCAATAACACTTCCGGGTATAGCGGGTATCATACTGACAATCGGTATGGGTGTTGATGCCAATGTAATAATATATGAAAGAATCAAAGAGGAACTTGGTAAAGGCATCGGTTTGAGCGAAGCAATTGACGTTGGTTTCAAAAGGGCCTTTTCAGCTATCTTTGATGCCAATGTCACAACCTTGATATCAGGAGGAGCACTTTATATCGTCGGAAGCGGTCCCATAAAAGGCTTTGCACTGACACTGATAATAGGGGTCATCATGAGTTTCTTTACTGCAATTATAGTTGTTAAATACCTGCTTAAAGCGGTTGCTTCACTGAAGGTATTCAGTAAAAATTGGTTATACGGTGTTAAGGGGGTGGCGAAATGATTGATTTAATGAGCAAAAGAAAATATTTCTTCATATTTTCAGCCGTCCTGATATTAATAGGGTTAACTTTCTTCTTCATCAATGGAGGCTTCAACTGGGACATTCAGTTTGAAGGTGGAACCATTATAAAAATTGAAATGCAGGATGACAATTATGATGCGGCTGCTGCAGAAACTGAGATTGAAGGCCTTTTGGGAAAAGATGTAACGGTACAGAAAGAAACAACCTTCAACCCTGAAGACCAGGATAACAATCTGGCACTGATGTCAATTAAGGTATCAAAGGAAAACACCCTTGAAAGTTCAGAAATCAACCAGGTCATCGACCTGCTTGAAAACTCACCTAACTTCAGGGTCAACAAAGAAACCCCGCCTCAGATTCAATCAGTTGCACCTTTCATTGGTGTTGAACTCAGAAACAAAGCTCTGATGGCTGCCGGATGGGCAATGCTGCTGATTGTTATATATGTTGGTATCAGGTTCAGGGTTATGTCCGGTATTTCAGCAGCACTTTTTGGTATTGTTGCACTCTTGCATGATGGACTGATAATGCTTTCTGTATACACTGTATTCAACATTCCGGTAAACGAGGTCTTTGTTGCTGCAATTCTGACTATCATAGGATACTCCATGAATGATACGATTGTAATCTATGACAGAATAAGGGAAAACAGCGCAGTCATGAACAAGGCTGATCTTGAAAAGATGGTCAATACGAGCACATGGCAGTCACTGCCCAGAACAATAAACACATTGGTAACTACACTGCTTACAATAACGACACTTTACATTTTTGCATCAATTTATAATGTGGATTCCATAAGGCAGTTTGCATTCCCACTTATCGTTGGTCTTACCAGTGGTTCATACTCATCCATATTCATTGCAACTCCTCTTTGGATGATGTGGAGAAAATACAGCATAAAGAAGAAATTGATGGAAGCAAAGTCATAGGAGGCAGAATGTGGGTTTAAGTGGACAGGCAATAGAACATACTGTCCGGGTTGAAAAAATAGTTGATGGAACCTATGTACTGAAAGGTTGCACAGATTATCTCGAATAATATAAAACCGCCTGAAGGCCTGGCTTTTCAGGCGGTTTTTTTGATACTGTATGGGCTATCGGCAATCATTACCCGGCAGATATCGGTAAAGGACTTGAATGAAACCAAACGAATATATATTAAGTAAAACATTGGAACTGATAAGACTGGTATCAGGCAAAAGTGAGATAACCGGTTTTACAAAATACCTGAATAACATCGAATACAAATCAGCTGAAGAACTTAAAATTCTTCAGGCTGTTGAATTGTCAAAGATGCTAAGGCACGCTGTCGAAAGAATACCATTTTACAATGAGTTCAAAGGCAAGCTTGAGTTATCACCTGAATCCGTACACGATGATATAAAGGAATTTCCGGTAATGACAAGGGATATGCTGGCCGCACATTATGATGAACTAGTAGACATGGAGATCAAAGGTGGAACCAGGCTTTTAGGTGGAGGTACAACCGGGACACAGACTGTAACTATAAG
>JAFGIJ010000159.1 GCA_016929655.1 Clostridia bacterium | reverse complement strand
TTTGGAAGGGAAATTAAGTTCAAGGAATGGAGCATGGAAATGAACAATACTAATATAAGGGACATGATAGTCAGGAGTCTATCCAAAGCCACAAACAGGAGAACAGACTCAATTGTGTCCATACTGCTTTTGTTGGCAGCTTCGATTTCAATAGCGACTTCCATCGGAATAGTATTTACCTTGGTCAATGATGCGGTTCACTTCTTCGCTGAAGTATCGTTGAAGGATTTCTTCAGTACAAGCCTTTCACCGCTTGGAGTCAACCCTACATTCGGGGTAATTCCATTGCTGGTTGGAACAGCGCTCTCATCATTGCTGGCCATGCTGGTGGCAGGGCCGATTGGTTTGACGGCAGCTATCTATCTCAGTGAATTTGCACCAACAAGCCTAAGGAATACGCTTAAACCGGTAATGGAGGTTTTGGCAGGAATCCCTACGATAGTATATGGATTCTTTGCATATTCATTTGTAACACCAATATTGATGAAGATGATACCAGGCTTAGAGGCCAAGAATGTTCTGAGTGCCGGCATAGTCATGGGAATAATGATCATACCTGTGGTAACATCACTTTCAGAGGATGCGATGAATGCGGTGCCGAATTCCCTAAGGGAAGGTGCTCTGGCCCTGGGAGCTACAAAACTCGAAGTAACTCTCAAGGTTGTTGTACCGGCTGCTATATCAGGAATTGTTGCGTCATTCATACTCGGAATATCAAGGGCTGTGGGTGAGACCATGATAGTGGTAATTGCAAGTGGCAGTTCAAAAGCGCTAACCTTTGATATAACCAGGTCGATGCAGACGATGACCTCATATATAGTTGAATTTACCGGAGGAGATGCAGGAAGCGGTACAGTGGGCTATTATAGCCTGTATGCGGTGGGATTATTGCTTTTTGCTTTCACACTTGTAATGAATTTGTTTGCACAATATATATCACGAAAATACAGGGAGGTATACTGATATGAAAAATCTGCCTTCCTACAATGTAAATGAGAAGCTTAGAATTGAATCGGATACTTACAAAAAGAGAACAAACAGAAGGGTAGCAATTGACAAGTTTGCCAGGAAATTATTCTCGCTATCCATATTATTTGCAATTATTGTTTTATGCCTCCTGCTTTATAGAATAATTTCGCAGAGCATAGGTTGGCTGGACGGACAGTTCCTGACAGGAAATCTTTCGATAAATCCAATTAAAGCAGGCATTAAGGGAGTAATAATCGGGTCGGTTCTTTTGATGCTGGTTGTTATACCGGTTACCCTTATTCTGGGTGTCGCTACGGCTATATACCTGGAGGAATTTGCAGGAAAGAGTAAAATAAAGTCAATCATAAATACGAATATTTCCAATCTGGCAAGTGTGCCGTCTGTTATTTTCGGGCTTTTGGGGCTTACGGTTTTTTCAAGATTGTTTAATCTTGGTTCAAGTATATTGGCCGGAGGCCTGACACTTTCGCTGCTGGTTCTTCCCATAGTAGTGGTGGCAAGCCAGGAAGCGATTCGTGCGGTACCGGGTTATTTAAGGGATGCGTCCTATGCAATCGGTGCTTCAAAATGGACGACTATAAAACGGGTTGTTCTGCCGGCATCACTTCCGGGCATCCTTACAGGCTCGATACTTGCAATGTCCAGGGCTATCGGTGAGACAGCACCATTGGTCGTTTTGGGGATTCCAACCCTTATATTGAAGATACCTAATAGCCTGCTGGATAATTTCACAGCACTGCCCATTCAGATTTATTACTGGACACTTGATACAGTGCTGACAGCCGAATATGCCAATCTTGCTGCGGCAACAATAGTGGTCCTTCTGGTACTCCTGTTCCTGATGAATTCCATAGCGATTTTCATAAGAAACAAATTCCAGAAAAGATATTGAGACGGAGGAAATTAATTTGCTAAACAGAATCATTGAAGAAAAAGAAAACGACATTGTATATAAGGTTGAAAACCTTAATCTTTGGTATGGGAATGACAAGGCTTTGAAGGATGTTAACATAGATATCCGCAATAATGAAGTCACTGCAATAATAGGGCCTTCAGGTTGCGGTAAATCCACTTTCATAAAAACCCTTAACAGGATGGTAGAACTGATTCCAATTGTCAAAACAACTGGCGAAATCAAGTACAAGGACGTTAATATATTCGATAAATCAGTAAGGGTTGAGGATCTTAGGACAAAGGTGGGCATGGTATTCCAAAAACCTAATCCGTTTCCTAAAACTGTTTATGAAAATGTTGTATATGGGCCAAGAATACATGGCATAAAAAACAAAAAAATCCTGGATGAAATCGTAGAGGTCAGCCTTAGAAGGGCCGCACTTTGGGAAGAAGTAAGGGACAGGCTGCATGACAATGCATATGGATTGTCAGGTGGACAGCAGCAAAGGCTGTGCCTGGCCAGGGTTCTTGCAGTTGAACCTGAAGTTGTCCTTATGGATGAACCGACTTCCGCCCTGGATCCGATATCAACTTTGAAGATCGAGGATCTGATACATGAGCTGAAACGAAGTTACACAATCATAATAGTCACGCATAACATGCAGCAGGCAGGGCGAATATCTGACAAAACAGCTTTTTTCCTGAACGGTGAGATAATTGAGTTTGACAGGACTGATAAAATTTTCAGCACACCAGCAGATAAAAGGACCGAGGATTACATCACAGGACGTTTCGGTTGATGTATTTGTAGAAGGCTGTATCCGCGGTCTTCAGTATTGATTTTACTTTTGGAGGTAATTCATATGGTATATAGATATTCACTTGAGGAAGAGTTAAGTGGAATACATGAAGATATGGTAGAAATGGGAAGCCTGGTAGAAGACTCAATAGAAAAAAGTATTCTGGCCCTTCAAAATCAGGACATTGCCCTGGCCAGGAGAATATTCAAGGAAGATGACCGCATAGATGAAATTGAGCAAAGGATAGAAAAAAAGTGTCTGATGCTGATTGCAAGGCAGCAGCCTATTGCAAAGGACCTGAGGGCCGTCAGTGCAGCGCTTAAAATAATAACCGACCTCGAAAGGATAGGGGACCACTCGGCTGATATAGCTGAGATAACCATCAGAATGGCTGGGGAAAAATATCTCAAACCTTTGATTGATGTTCCAAAAATGGCAGAATTGGCTGGAATCATGGTCAGAAAATCGATGGAAGCATACATTATGCAGGACATAGAACTTGCAAAGGAAGTCTGCGGAAGTGATGATGAGGTTGACGAATTATTCTTCAACATAGTTCTTGAACTCATTGAAATCATTAAAAGAGACCCAATAAGTGTAGAACAGGCAGTCAATTTCATGTTTATTGCAAAATACCTGGAAAGAATGGCAGACCATGCCACCAATATAAGCGAGTGGGTTGTATATACGGTTACCGGTGAACATGAGCATCTGGCAGGCCAGATGCATAGATATGACAGAAAAAACAATCCCTTCATCACCGACTGAAGAAAATCGAGTAAACACCCCTCGGGTATTTACTCGAAAATCAAGCAAACACCCCTCGGGTATTTACTCGAAAATCAAGCAAACACCCGAGGGGTGTTT
>JAFGIJ010000026.1 GCA_016929655.1 Clostridia bacterium | reverse complement strand
CTTGAACTCGGAAGTATAATCAACGGAAGAATCAAGAGTATTACAAATTTCGGTGCATTCGTTGATGTTGGTGGAATTGACGGGTTGCTTCATATAAGCGAAATGTCATGGCACAAGATCGACCATCCAAGTGAAGTTTTCGAAGTGGGCCAGGATGTTGAGGTTTATGTCAAGGAATTTGACAAAGAGGGAAAGAAAATATCCCTTGGTTACAGAAGGGAAGAAAACAATCCATGGTTTAGCGCAGAGGAAAAATACGCCTCAGGTAATATTGTTAAAGCCAGGATTGTAAGGATTCTCCCATTTGGTGCTTTTGTCAATCTTGAGCAGGGTATTGATGCTCTTGTTCACATATCCCAGATTTCTAATAAAAGACTTGAAACCCCTGCCGATGTACTCAAGGAAGGCATGGAAGTTGAAGTTGCTATAATAGACATTGATATTGAAAAACGCAAGATCAATGCAAGTATAAAAGCAGTTAATCCAATTGATCCTGAAGTAACCGAAGAAGAAGCTGTCGCAGCTGCTGAAAAAGAATCAGAAGTATCAGAAGATAGACCTAAGAGACCTTCTTCAGCACCCAAGAAACGCAAACCCGGACTGAAGAGCCAGGACAAACTTCCAACAAGTCATAAAGAAGATTTCAATAACACACTAGGAGATCTTTTCGCAGGACTTTCAATGGAAGAACAGGCTGAAGAAGATGCTGCCGAAGAAGAAACTCCTGAAACAGAAGAATCAACCGAAGAATAGTACAAAGACATTTTAAATTCAAAAGAGACTGCAGATGCAGTCTCTTTTTTAGCAAGAAATCCAACCAAACAACCAATCATCCCAAGGATCATTAGTTATTTTCAACCAATCATCCCAAGGATCATTAGTTATTTTCAACCAATCATCCCAAGGATGATTGGTTGTTTTTGTGTTTTTGTGAATATTTCATCGAGTAAGTATATAATATTCAATAGAAGAGGGGAGAATTTCATGAAAGCTGCGGTACTTGAGGATATTGGTAAAATTGTTATCAAAGATATTGAAAAGCCTGTTCCTGGACCAGGGGAAGTGCTGATTAAAATTGAATATGTCGGTATCTGTGGATCGGATGTTCACTATTATGAACACGGCAGGATAGGGGACTTCATTGTTGATGAACCACTGATACTGGGGCATGAATGTTCCGGAGTCGTTGTAGGGATGGGAGCTGAAGTTACAGGATTCTCTGCTGGTGACAGGGTGGTACCTGAACCGGGATTTGCATGCAACAAATGTGAGTACTGTAAAAGCGGAAGGTATAACCTCTGCGACAGAATGTCTTTTATGGCAACTCCTCCGATAGACGGAGCTTTATGCGAATATATTGTATATCCAGCTGATATGACATTCAGATTGCCTGAAAATATCTCGTTGATGGAAGGAGCGCTGATTGAACCGCTGGCCATAGGAATTTATGCTGCCCAGCGTGGAAAGGTTTTCCCGGGAGCGAGGGTACTGGTTCAGGGAGCCGGTTGTATAGGTCTGGTGACAATGCTTGCCTGCAAGGCTCACGGTGCTTCAGAGGTTATTGTAACTGATGTTATTTCTAATAGACTCGAGGCTGCCTTGAATCTTGGGGCTGACAAAACAATCAATTCCTTGAATGAAAAATCAGACGATTCATCGGTTGATATAGCCATTGATTGTGTAGGAATTGAGCAAACGGTAAATGGGTCCATCGATGCAGTAAAAAAGGGAGGAATAATTGTTCTTGTCGGTATGGGGGGTGAAGGTAGAATCCCTGTCAACCTTAACAGAGCAATCGGAAAGGAAATCGATTTTGCGAGTATCTTCAGATATAGGAATATTTTTCCTACGGCATTGAAAATGGTGTCAGATGGGAAAATTGAAATAAGCGGTATTGTCAGCCATTCATTTGATTTTAAAGATATAGAAAAAGCCATGGAGTTTGTAATGAATAACAAGCAGAATGTTGTAAAGGCAGTAATAAAGGTGTGAAATGAGTAAATCCAGTACTATTACAATAGGAAAATTGAAAAAGACCGTCGGTATATTCATCCTGGTATTTATTATCATTGGTTTATTATCACCGATATGCCAGGCAAATTCTGCAGAGCCTCCTTCAATCATTATTGTTGTTCCCAATGCTCCTGCGAATCTGTTTTTGTCTATTGAAAACGAGAATGGAGTCATGGAAGGCAGGGTTGAAAAAAAATTCCTGGAGACACATTTCAGTTTCTATAGTTTAGGCTATAAGAAGGACGGCAATTTCAGACTTAAGGTATCCTATGGAGATTCTGTTGATGTAATTGAAATCGGAACAGTTACGGATTCATATATGAATGTCTTCACATTGGATTATAAGACCTTGACATTGGAGAAGGACACAAGTGGATTCAGGGGTTGGCTTTTTACAATTGTAAGAATACTGCTGACGCTGATTATTGAAGCAGTAATCTTCCTTGCATTTGGATTCAGAGAAAAAAGGTCATGGCTGATTTTTTTAACCATTAATCTTATAACTCAGGGAGTACTGAACATTTGGTTGAATTCATTTACAGTTACGAACAGTTACATTATATTCGCATTGGTATTTGCCGAGGTTTTTGTTTTTATTATTGAGATAGTCGGATTTTTGAAACTCATCAGGGAGTACAGCAAAATCAGAACATTTATATATGTAATTCTGGCCAATACGGCAAGCTTGTTTCTGGGAGGCTTTTTAATTACACTCCT
>JAFGIJ010000025.1 GCA_016929655.1 Clostridia bacterium | reverse complement strand
TCGGGTGAAAATTAAATAATGCCATAAGGCGATAGATGTAAGAAGGCAGAAGGATTGTGTAAATCACGACCCATCTGTCTTTTTATTTAAAAGGATGAATAATATGATAAAAAAAGTTTTAATCGGAAGGGAAAATCTGACTCTGGATGATTTTATTGCAGTATGCCGTCATAGCGCTGAAGTTGTGATCTCCGAAGAGTCCAGGAAAAGTGTTGAACTTTCAAGGGAAACAGTAAAGTCATTCGTGGAAAACGGGGATGTTGTTTATGGAGTTACAACAGGGTTCGGGAAGTTCAGTGAAGTCTGTGTTACAAGGGAGCAGTCGATTCAGATGCAGAGAAACCTAATAGTTTCCCATGCAGTCGGAAGTGGTGAATTCTTTGGAAGAGATGTCGTCAGAGGGGTCATGCTACTTAGAATCAACAACCTGTGCATAGGTTATTCAGGGGTGAGATATAAGATTGTAAAAATGATGGCAGAAATGCTCAACAAAGGTGTTCACCCTATGATCCCTGAAAAAGGGTCACTGGGAGCCAGTGGTGACCTGGCACCTCTTGCGCATATGGTTCTTCCTATGATTGGATTGGGTAAAGCTGAATATATGGGTGAAATCCTTGCAGGCCGGACAGCCATGGAAAAAGCCGGTATTGAAATTACCGATCTGGATGCAAAGGAAGGTCTTGCCCTTATAAACGGTACCCAGGTGATGACTGCTGTGGGTGCTTTGACCATATATGACTCCATGAAATTAATAGATATAGCAGATCTGGCTGCCTGCATGGCATTTGAAGCACTGCATGGAATTATTTCTGTGCTTGATCCAAGGCTTCACAGATTAAGGCCCCACAAAGGCCAGATTAAAACTGCTGTAAACATGCTGAAGATGCTTGAGGGCAGTATGTGTACAATGAAACAGGGGGAGGGAAAGATTCAGGATGCCTATTCACTTAGATGCACACCGCAGGTTCATGGAGCCAGTAGGGATGCACTGGAATTCGTAAAGGAAAAAGTGGAGATTGAAATGAACTCTGTTACTGACAACCCTTTGATATTTCCTGAGACCGGGGAGGGAATATCGGGAGGAAATTTCCATGGTCAGCCTGTAGCCCTGGCATTCGACTTTCTCGGAATTGCCCTTGCAGAACTTGCTGATATTTCAGAAAGAAGACTTGAAAGAATGGTAAATCCTGCACTTAACGGACTCCCTGCATTTTTGGTTGATTCCGGGGGAGTCAATTCCGGATTCATGATAGTACAGTACAGTGCAGCAGCGCTTGTCTCAGAAAATAAAGTGCTGGCCCATCCTGCAAGTGTTGATTCAATACCTTCTTCAGGCAATCAGGAAGACCATGTTTCAATGGGCACTATCGGCGCTAGAAAGGCCATGGAGATTTTTAAGAACACAAGAAGGGTACTTGCCATGGAACTTATGTGTTCATGCCAGGCAATCGATCTGGGGAGTGGAAAAGCTTTGGGTAAAGCTACCAAAGAAGCGTATAATATGATCAGGAGAGAAGTTGATAAGCTGATTTGTGACAGGGAAATGTATGAAGATATCAACAATCTTGAAAATCTGCTGACACATAAGAAGCTTAATGAAATAACCGACAATTTCTGTGGAGGTGATGTAATTGACCATTGAATTGGATGAGAGGCTGCCTGAATACAACGTACCGGACAACAGGTATAGGCGGGCTCCAGGACGGGAGCTTCTGCTAAATGAGAGGGAGATAAAGCTTGCCCTGAAAAATGCGCTCAGATATATTCCCGAAAACCTTCATGAGGTAATGGCTCCTGAATTTCTGGACGAACTTATGACCAGGGGAAGAATTTATGGATACAGATACAGACCAAAGGGCAGGATATATGGAAAACCAATAGATGAATATGAAGGCAGGTGTCTTGAAGGCAGAGCATTCCAACTGATGATGGACAATAACCTGGATTTTGACGTAGCCCTTTATCCTTATGAACTTGTAACATATGGCGAAACCGGTCAGGTCTGCCAGAACTGGATGCAATATATACTGATTCAGAAATATCTGAGGGAACTTACGGATGATCAGACTTTGGTGGTTGCTTCAGGACATCCACTGGGGTTATTCAAATCAGGAAAAAACAGCCCAAGGGTAGTTATAACAAATGGATTGATGACCGGAATGTATGACAATCCGGAAGACTGGTCGAAGGCCTGTGCCCTTGGGGTAACGAATTACGGGCAGATGACAGCTGGTGGATGGATGTATATAGGACCCCAGGGAATCGTCCATGGAACCTATAATACACTTATAAATGCGGGACGTTTGAAACTTGGCTTGAAGGACAAAGAGAACCTTGCAGGAAAGCTATTTGTTACTTCAGGTCTTGGCGGAATGAGCGGAGCTCAGGCAAAGGCTGTGGAAATTGCCGGTGGTGTAGGCATTATTGCAGAAGTGGACGAGTCGCGCATCATAACCCGCCGCAGTCAGGGATGGCTTTTGGATTACTCCAATGAACTTCCGACGGTATTTGAAACCGCAGTAAAATATTTGAAAGAAAAACAGCCATTTTCCATTGCCTATCATGGCAACATCGTAGACCTTCTCTCTTATGCCGTAAAGAACGAAATTCATATAGATTTACTGTCGGACCAGACATCCTGTCATGCACCATATGATGGGGGATATTGCCCTCGGGGCTTGACATTCAGCCAACGGACAGAACTTCTTGAAAAAGACAAGGGCAAATTCAAGCAGTTGGTTGATGAGTCATTGAAGGAGCATTTCAATCAAATTAAAGCACTTACTGAAAGAGGTGCATATTTCTTTGATTATGGGAATTCATTCATGAAGGCGGTTTTTGATGCAGGGGTCAGTGAAATAACAAAGAATAAAAGGGACACTTCTGAAGGATTTATCTTTCCATCATATGTTGAAGATATCATGGGCCCAATGCTTTTTGATTATGGATACGGCCCGTTCAGGTGGGTATGCCTCAGTGGGAAAAAGGAAGATCTTCATAAAACGGACAAGGCAGCACTGGAAATCATAGATCCCAACTGGAGGAGCCAGGACAGGGACAACTGGATATGGATAAGGGATGCAGAAAAAAATAATCTTGTTGTGGGCACACAGGCACGTATTTTATATCAGGATGCAATGGGCAGGAGGGATATAGCCCTGAAATTCAATGAAATGGTCAGAAACACAGAAATAGGACCGGTTATTATTGGAAGGGACCATCATGATACAGGAGGTACGGATTCGCCTTTCAGGGAAACGGCCAATATTTTGGATGGAAGCAATGTTACTGCTGATATGGCAGTTCAGTGTTTTGCAGGAAATGCAGCCCGTGGTATGAGTCTGGTATCACTTCACAATGGAGGTGGAGTCGGAATTTCAAAAGCCATTAACGGAGGGTTCGGCATGGTTTTGGACGGCAGCCTGCGTGTTGATGAAATTTTAAAGAGTGCAATACCATTTGATGTCATGGTTGGAGTAGCCAGAAGGAACTGGGCAGGAAACAGCCATTCAATTGAAACCGCAGTTCGGTATAATTCGGAGTCTGGTGAAGAAAATGTAATAACAATACCATTTGCGGCAGATGAAATGCTTATTGAAGGCATAATGGAAGGATATAAACATGGAAAAAATCATTGAGTGCGTTCCTAATTTCAGCGAAGGAAGGGATCTTGGGAAAGTAGAAAAAATAGTTGATTGCTTCAGGGGAAAGAAGGGTGTGCGACTGTTGGATTACAGCAGTGACCAGGATCATAACAGAAGTGTAATTACTGTAATCGGTGAGCCGGATGAATTAGTTGAAGCAGTTGTATCCTCCATTGGAAGGGCAGTGGAACTGATTGATCTCAATAAACATGAAGGACAGCACCCGAGGATGGGAGCAGTGGATGTAATACCGTTCATCCCCATAAAGGGAACAACTGTCAAAGATGCAGATGAATGTGCCAGGAGGACTGCAGTGATAGCAGCTGAAAAATTTGGTGTGCCCTTCATTTTATACGAAAATTCAGCTTCTGCTCCTAATAGGGTCAATCTTGCTGACATAAGAAAAGGTGGATTTGAAGCCATGGCGGAAAAGATGTCTGATGAAAAATGGAAAAGTGATTTCGGACCCAGGACCATACATCCCACTGCAGGGGTTACTGCAATCGGAGCCAGAATGCCATTGATTGCATATAATATAAAACTTGGCACAGATGACCTTTCAATAGCCAATGATATTGCCAGGAAAATCCGTTATAAGAACGGAGGTTTCAGATATTGCAAGGCAATGGGTGTTGAACTTAAGGAAAGGGGAATAGTGGAAGTTTCCATAAACCTTACTGATTACACCAAAACAGCAATTTACAGGGTTATGGAAAGCGTCAGGATGGAATGCACGAGGTATGGGGTATCCGTACTTGGCAGTGAAATTGTCGGGCTTGTACCGATGAAAGCCCTTGTGGACAGTGCAGAGTTTTACCTGGGTTTGGAAAACTTCAGTATGGAACAGGTATTGGAAAACAGAATATGGACAGATTGATACTGATAAATATAAATCAATTGGTTACATGCAAAGGAAAGGCACCTAAAAAAGGAGCGGCCATGAATGATGCCGGCATATTCAGCAATGGCTGTGTCGTCATAGAAAGCGGCAGGATAGTAGCCGCTGGCTCTGTTCCAGAGGTGTTCAGCAAATTCAAGGACAGTGATTGTGAAATACTGGATTGCAGCAGAAATGCCGTTATTCCCGGATTCGTTGATTCTCATACACATTTTATCTTTGCAGGAAGCAGACCTGATGAGTTTGCCATGAGGATGGCAGGCTCAACATATATGGATATCATGGATGCGGGAGGGGGAATTGTTTCGACGGTTTCGAAGACCAGGCTTGCAGGGCTGGAAGAACTTACAACCCAGGGAATGAAAAGAGCAGATTCCATGATAACTTTCGGAGTCACGACAGTTGAAGGTAAAAGTGGGTACGGGCTGGACAGGGATTCTGAAATCAAACAACTCAAGGCAATGAAGGATGTAAATGAAAGACATTTCATTGATGTTGTTCCGACTTTTCTGGGGGCACATACTGTTCCCGGTGAATTTACCGGCAGAAGCAATGATTACCTTGAGTATTTGTTAAAAGAGGTACTGCCGGTCGTAAAGAAGAATAATCTTGCTGAATTTGTTGATATATTCTGTGAAAAGGGAGTATTTGAAATAGAACAGTCAGAATATTATCTTGGTGAAGCGAGAAAAATGGGGTTTGGGCTCAAACTTCATGCTGATGAGATTGTTAGTCTTGGAGGAGCGGAACTAGCAGCAAGGCTCGGAGCAGTGTCGGCTGATCACTTGCTGAAGGTAAGTAATGAAGGAATTAGGGCTATGGCGGAGATGGGGGTTATTTCCACATTGCTGCCAACCACGGCTTTTTGTCTAAAAGAAGAATATGCCGATGCAAGAGGCATCATTGACTCAGGTGGTGCAGTTGCCCTCGCCACAGATTTTAATCCCGGGAGCAGCTTTACCAATTCAATACCGCTGGTGATGGCATTGGCTGCAATTGAAATGAATATGTCTGTTGAAGAAATTATAATAGCACTGACAATAAACGGTGCCTGTGCAGTAAATAGACAGAATGAAATCGGCAGCATTGAAGCAGGGAAAAAGGCAGATATTCTTATCCTTGAATGCCCTTCCATAAATTACCTGCCATACAATACAGGAATCAATCTGGTTCAGAAGGTTATCAAAGACGGAAAGGTAGTATATGACAAGTATGAAAAACATGAGTATCGCTGAATTCGCAAAAGCAACTGCATCAGGTAATCCGGTTCCCGGAGGAGGAAGCATTGCAGCACTTTGCGGCAGTCTGGCTGCTGCCCTGGTTGAAATGGTGGCAAACCTTACCGAGGACAATAAAAAAATGATCGAAATCAGGAAAAGGATGACGCTTACCAGAGAAAGTCTGCTTGATCTGATTGAAAAAGACAGCAGGGCATTTACTGGAGTCATGGAAGCATACAGGATGCCAAAGTCTTCATCTGAAGAAAAAAAAGTGCGCTTGGAAGCCATACAGTATAATCTAATTGAAGCAGCCAGGGTTCCAATGCAAACTGCAGAACTTGCGTTTAATATAATGGAAGATTCAAGGAAAGTAGTTGAATCGGGAAATGCCAATGCTGTTACAGACGGACTGGTGTCTGCCATGATGGCAAGGACTGCAGTACTTGCCTCACTTTTGAATGTTCGGACAAACCTGGCGCTGATCAAAGACCAGAACATTACCGAAGAAATGAAGAAAAGGGCTGATGTTTTGGAAAAAGCCTGCCGTGCAACCGAATCTGAAATTCTTGCAGGTGTAGAATTATAAATGGTTGTATACTGTAACCAGGAACCTTAATGCTTGGAGGCGGTACAGTGACGGAAAATAAAATGGGTATTGGCAAGCTGGCGCTGACCCTTGCCATAACCGATGGAAACGAAGACAAAATCAGGGAACGATATGAAAAGCATGGTTACAGGTTGCTCAAAGGCCAGGTTGGTGCCATGGATGCAGGTAAAATATTTGCATCAGTTGAGACGGCTGTAATCCGGCAGGAGATAATCAGAGAAACTTATCATGAAGAACATGCCCTGTACCATGCCATAAGCGAAGCTTTCAATGCTTATTGCAGGGGACCTGTTGCACTTGACAATGTACTTAGAACAACCGGAATGGTATTTTCGGTTGTCAGGGGGAATCTTTCAATCGGTGACTCAGGTAACGGGGAATGGATAGCCGTGGTTCTTTATGGTCATATAGGTTCACCAAGGCGGGGATTCGAACATGAAGCCATAGGACTTGGAATTCAGTCAATATAGGAATTATGAGCGGCTTTTGCAGCAGTCCTTATTAATTCAGGTTTGGAACCGGGTGGCAGAACACAGCCCGAACCAAGTATGAAACTTTTTTTACCGGCAGAGTCTATGCATTCCAGGGCTTCGTTCACGATGCCATCCATGTCCTTGTTTATGAATGAAAGAGTATCCATTCCGCCCATCAAAGGAAAATCGGGAGATACTGACCTGCGTGCATCTGCACAGGAAAATCCTCCCAGTGGATCCAGGGGGGCAATGCAATCAAGACCGGTTTCAACCAGATCTTCCATGACCGGAAGTATATTGCCGCAGTTATGACAATATATTTTGACTTCTTTATCGTAGCCATGAAGCTCCTTGCAGATTTCAGTAAATCTTGGCTTGATGAATTCCCTGAAAATTGCAGGAGAAATGACATTCATATTGGCTGTGGAATCGTTCAGTCTAAGGATTTTCAGACCATTGTCTATGCAGAATTTACCTTTTTCCAAGGCGATTTCAACCCCTTTGTCCATAATGGCACTGACCAGTTCAGGTTTGTCATAAAAATCCATCAGTGCTTCTGAAGCATCCCTGAAATATGAATAGAAAGACAATGTTGCAGAACCACAGCTACCGGCAATCGCCAAACCCTCTGAGTCAATGAGAAGTTTTTTTATCTTGGAATCAAATCCCAGGGAACGATAGAAGGATTTTGAAGGGACTTTGATTTTGGATGCATCTTTTATAGAGATAGCAAGAGGTGATTTTTGTTTGTAAAATTGAAGAAATGCAATGGTATATTCATCCTCTATATCAACGGTATTGTCTTCAAAGAAATGTGTTGATAGTCCGCCTTTCAGGTCGATGCGGCCTACACTTTTACCATTCCTTATTTCCATAAGATTACCTTCACTGTCATAGGCAGTCTTTCTTTCAGGAAACCAGAAACTTCTGACTCCGTCTGCATCGCACATTTTACCTGCATCAAGAATGACTTTCATTGCTGTAAAGGAGTCTGAAATAACATCCCGTATATCTGTTCCTGTAATTTCACAGGCAAGTTTAACCCAGATCTTCGGCATGAAGGGGACACAATCAGCAATCTTTCCGGATAATGTTCTGTATATTCTGTCAAAACCGTTCATAAGCCCTCCGTGATATGATGATACCATATGTGGTTTGATAATTAGTTGATAAAATCGGATTGTTTTATGAAAATACGTCTGCAGAAGTCTTTTTTCAGGGTTGTCAATGTAAAATTTATGCTCTATACTTTACTTGACCTCTTAGTATCAGGTCATAATTGTTAATCATAAAGGGGATAATATGACTAAAGCTTCTAATAATAAAAAGCTGAGGCACGAAAGGTTGCTGAAGATAATTGAAAATGAACCCTTTTTGACCGATGAGGAAATCGCAGGAAGGCTTGATGTTAGTATTCCGACTGTCAGACTTGACAGACTTGAACTTGGAATCAGGGAACTGAGGGAAAGAATCAAGGATATGGCAAGGAGAACACAGGAAAAAGTAAGGGCACTTGCGAACAAGGACATTGTTGGGGAACTCCTTGACCTTGACCTCAACCAAAGAGGCGTTGCAGTATTTGAAACAACAAAGGATATGACTTTTGAACGTTCAGAAATTGTAAGAGGGCATTTTATTTATGCATTTGCAGAATCAACTGCAATATCGGTAATTGATGCAGACGTAGCTCTCGTAGGAGTTGCAAACATCAAGTACAAAGTTCCTGTATACTTTGGAGACAAGCTTGTAGCAAAGGCAGAGGTCAAAAGGATTAGAACAAACAACTTTGTTGTATGGGTAATGGTATACAGGGATCGCAAGGAAGTATTCAGGGGAAAATTTATATTAATTACAGTTTAGCGGAGGTTTTGTTTGAATATATTGGTTGATGCAATGGGTGGAGACAACGCACCTTTCGCCATTGTAAAGGGTTGTGTCGAAGCCGTTAATGAGCAAAAAGGATTTGACATTACCCTTATTGGTGATGAAAAGGAAATTATAAAAGCACTTGATGGTGAAGACTACGATAAAAACAGAATCAGGATAAAGGCAACAACCGAAGTTATTACGAATCATGATAAACCAACTGAAGCAATCAGGAATAAAAAAGATTCGTCAATGGTTGTAGGGTTCAGGATGCTTAAGGAGAAACTGGGTGATGCGTTTCTGTCAGCAGGCAATACCGGAGCTCTTCTCACGGCATCATTGCTTCTTTTAGGTAGAATGAAAGGTGTTCTACGGCCGGCTCTGGGAGCAATAATACCAACAAGGGGAATGGAGACTCTGTTGATAGATGCAGGATTGAATTCAGCAGTCAGACCTGAAAGTTATGTGCAGTTTGCACATTTTGGCACTGAATATATGAAGGCTCTGTATGGTGAGAAAAATCCGACAGTAGGACTTGTAAACATTGGCAGTGAAGACTCCAAGGGGACGCCTGAAGTCAAGGAAGCAAATGAGTTGCTTAGGAAAGCTCACTTGAATTTCGTGGGCAACCTGGAGGGAAATGACATAATCAATGGAAAGGCTAAAGTTGTTGTCTGTGACGGATTTGTCGGAAATGTGCTGTTAAAATTCTTTGAAGGGACAGGCATGTATATGCTTGAAAGCCTGAAGGGAATATTGAAGAAGAATACATTCAATAAACTGGCAGGTGGTGTTCTAAAAAAGGATTTGAGTGAATTTTTCAGACCAATGAATGCAGATATTGTAGGCGGAGCCCCAATACTTGGTGTGCAGGGACTTGTAATGAAAAGTCACGGAAGCTCCAGGGCTCTGACAATTAAAAATGTAATTGCAAAGACAGTAAAGCTGGTAAATGCTGATATTACCGGACATATAAAGATGAGTTTGGAAGGGGAGTTTTAATGGGAAAAATTGCATTTGTCTTTCCTGGCCAGGGTGCACAGTACGTTGGTATGGCCAGGGAAATAGCAGAAAATTATAAGGTGGCATCTGAAGTGTTTGATATTGCCTGCGAAAGCCTTGGATATGATATTCGGGATCTGATTTTCAATGGGCCTGAAGATAAACTCAAGATAACGAAAAATACACAGCCCGCAATACTTACTGCAAGCTGGGCAATATATAAAGCATTGGAAGAATCAGGGATAAGACCTGACTATACCGCCGGACTCAGCCTTGGCGAATTCACGGCACATGTTCTTGCAGGAAGCCTTGATTTTGCCGATGCAGTGGCTCTGGTTGAAAAGAGAGGAATGTTCATGCAGCAGGAGGTGCCCGAGGGAGTCGGTGGAATGTCTGCCATTCTTGGTCTTGACGAGGAAACGGTTGAGCAGGTTTGCAAGGATGTTTCTGATTATGGTTACGCTGCCTGTGCCAATTATAATTGCCCGGGACAGACAGTAATTTCGGGGGAACTGGCTGCCCTTGAAAAAGCAGGTGAAATACTTATGGAAAAAGGCGCAAAAAGAGTTATTCCACTCCAGGTAAGTGCACCCTTCCATTGCAGGCTGCTAAAAGGTGCCGGAGAAAAACTTGCAGCAGAACTGGAAAAAATTGAAATCAAGGAAATGAGTATCCCGGTTTTCGCCAATGTTACCGGAGAGATGATCAAATCCAGGGAAGATATCAAAGGACTTCTGGTTGATCAGGTAAGCAATACAGTCAAATGGACCAATATTATCAAAAACCTTATAGCTGAGGGAGTTGATACTTTTGTGGAGATAGGTCCTGGTAAGGTTTTGAGCGGACTCATAAAGAAAACCGACAAAGAAGTAAATATATTGAACGCAGAGGATCTGAATACGCTGGAAAATGTAATTCATGTCCTTGAGGCGGTGTAACCATGAATATTGAAGAAATGAATGTACTGGTAACGGGGGCTAGCAGGGGAATTGGAAAGCGTATAGCAGAAGCATTCGCTCTTTCGGGGGCGAATGTGGTGCTAAACGCCAGCCGGGAATCAGAACATTTCACAAATACAGTCAGGGAATTTGAGTCTGCAGGATATTCTGTAATGGCATATGCATGCGATGTTTCTGACCCTGAAGCGGTAAAAGGGATGATCAAAGCAGTCAATGATAAATTTGGCCCGGTGCATGTGCTTGTCAACAATGCAGGAATCACAAGGGATATGCTGCTGATGCGAATGTCTGATGAAGAATGGGATGATGTGCTGAGTATAAATTTGAAGGGTACATTCAACTGCACCAAAGCCTGTGTTCGGTCCATGATGAAACAAGGCTTTGGAAGAATAATCAACATTTCATCAGTAGTTGGCTTGACCGGAAACCCCGGACAGGCTAATTACGCAGCATCCAAGGCCGGAATGATCGGATTCACAAAAGCAGTGGCAAAGGAAATAGGGAAAAAGGGAGTTACATGCAATGCAGTTGCTCCCGGTTTCATAGAAAGTGATATGACCGATGGTCTATCAGAGGAAATCAAGGCAAAATACCTGGAAAATATTGCAGTCGGCAGATTTGGCACAGCAGACGATGTGGCAAATGCAGTTTTATTTCTAGCTGATGCAAAAAGTTCTTTTATAACAGGCCAGGTTATAACAGTTGACGGTGGTATGGTAATGTAATATATTTGCATTGCTGTCTCGTATATTTTAAAAAACAAATGGAGGAAACTTAAATGGTATTTGAAAAGGTAAAGGAAATTATTGTGGATCAGCTGGGTGTTGACGAGGATTTGGTAGTCATGGAAGCATCTTTCATTGAAGATCTCGGCGCAGATTCCCTTGATATAGTTGAATTGATTATGTCAATGGAAGATGAGTTCGGTGTTGATATTCCTGACACAGATGCTGAAAAGATAGCTACAGTCAAGGA
The DNA here is from genome assembly GCA_016929655.1 of Clostridia bacterium. GTDB lineage: Bacteria > Bacillota > Clostridia > DUPQ01 > DUPQ01 > JAFGQE01. The sequence goes on along the minus strand of JAFGIJ010000025.1, from coordinate 19,796 downwards.
TGCAGTTGATTACATAACAAGCAACCAGTAACAGTAGTCCCTTATTAAGGGAATATCCTGCTTGATGCATGACATACCGGGGGTATTACCCCTGTTTGTCATGCGTCATGGTTTTGGAAGGGAACCAGCAGCAGTGATGAAGTCCTTCTATGAAAGGTCTGTGTAATGGAAAAAAGAAGAGTAGTTATAACCGGAATGGGAGTAATATCTTCATTGGGCCTCAATCTCAATGACTTTTGGAGCAACATCAAGTCAGGTAAAAACGGGATTACCCTTGTGGAAAGGTTTAACGTAGAAAACCTTCCCACAAAGGTGGCTGCAGTGATTAAGGATTTTGAACCTTCTGATTTTATGGACGGTAAGGAGGCCAGGCGTCTTGACAAATATGCACAGTTTGCAGTGGCAGCAGCATTTGAAGCATATGGAGCATCAGGCCTTGAAAAGATAGAATTTGACAAGACACGCATGGGCGTACATGTATCATCCGGAATCGGTGGCCTTGAAACCATTGAGCAACAGCATAATGTTTTCAGTGAAAAAGGTGGAAAGAGAATGAGTCCGTTCACTGTAACCATGATGATAGCAAACATGGGTGCAGGAAAAATTGCCATAGACCTTGGTGCCAAAGGACCGGCTGAGTGTGTTGTAACAGCCTGTGCATCTTCAACATATGCAGTTGGAAATGCATTCAGACTCATCCAATGGGGAGATGCGGATGTTGTAGTAGCCGGAGGCTCTGAAGCACCGATTACTGAGTTTGCAATGTCGGCCTTTGCAGCCAATAGGTCAATATCATTCGAGCCTGATCCTAATAGGGCGTGTCTGCCATTTGATACACATAGAAGTGGGTTTGTCATGGGCGAAGGCGGAGCAATTCTTATTCTTGAGGAACTTGAACATGCACTTTCAAGGGGAGCAGAAATTATTGCAGAAATTGCAGGATATGGTGCTACCTGCGATGCCTATCATTTCACAGCCCCGGATCCCGAGGGTGATGGTGCATACAGATGCATGGAAAATGCAATTAAGGATGCCGGGATAACACCTGCAGACATTCAATATATAAATGCCCATGGAACAGGAACGCAACTGAATGATAAAACAGAAACAATGGCAATCAGGAGGCTGTTCGGCGATGCAGAAAAGAATATATCAGTAAGTGCAACAAAATCCATGACCGGTCACAGCCTTGGAGCAATTGGTGCCCTTGAAGCGATAATAACAGCCCAGTCGGTCAGGGAAGGGTTTGTTCCACCGACTATCAACACAACTGAGATAGATCCGGAATGTAATCTAAGTGGAATAGTGCTGGGGAATGGAATCAACAGGGATTTGGAGTATGCCTTGTCAAACTCATTTGGGTTCGGTGGTCATAATGCATCACTTGTAATCAGGAAATATAGGTAAAATGCAGGATTATAAATATATTGAAGGTCTTGAAAAAGCCATAGGATATTCATTTTTAGATAAGGATTTATTAATCAGGGCTTTGACCCACAGTTCTTTTAATGCAGACGGGAACTACGAGAAACTTGAATTCCTGGGTGATGCTGTTGTTCAAATCATAGTAAGTAATTACCTTTATGAAAACCATCATTATCTAAGTGAAGGTGAAATGACTGTAACAAGAGCATATGCAGTATGTGGTGAAACCCTTGGCAAGGCATCATCCCAGATGAACCTTGATAAATATATTCTTATAGGCTCGTCGGGAAGAAAGAAGAAAATCAACAAAAACAACTCAGTTATGGCAGATGTCTTTGAAGCTGTTACTGCAGCCATTTATCTGGATGTCGGCATGGATACAGCCAGGGAGTTTGTACTGAAAAATCTGACTGATTATGTCGAAGAGTACATAGAATCAGGAGATAATAAAGATTACAAAACCCGTCTGCAGCACATAGTTCAGGAAAAATACTCCCTTGAACCCAGATATGTTGTTCATGGAGAAAAAGGTCCGGCCCATGATAAAACTTTCAACATAGATGTCTATGTTAAAGACAGATTGTGTGGAAAAGGCAAAGGAAAAAGCAAGAAAAAAGCCCAGCAGAATGCAGCAATGAATGCATTGAAAAAATACGACCGCCGCGGCAGCTTCTGAGCCATGGACTAATAATGAATAATAAAAACCTTCCTATCACCGGAAGGTTTTTTCTTGCAGTACCTAATAATTACGACAGACGTAAATATTTACGTCTGTCGTAATTATTAGGGTTGATTGGGAGATGGATAAGAGGATGGTTTTATGTTAAAATTGTAAAAGATTACAGACCATCGGGAGAGCTTGATGTATTTAAAAAGAATAGAACTTCAGGGGTTCAAGTCTTTCGCAGGAAAGACAGTTTTGGAATTCCATAAAGGCATAACCAGTGTAGTAGGTCCCAACGGAAGCGGCAAAAGCAATATTGCTGATGCAGTACGATGGGTTCTTGGTGAGCAAAGCGCAAAGCAACTGCGTGGCTCAAAGATGTTTGATGTCATTTTTTCGGGTACCCAGTATAGAAAATCAGTTGGATTTGCTGATGTTACGCTGGTTGTTGACAACGAGGAAGGAAAGCTTCCTATAGATTACTCGGAGGTTTCAATAACCAGAAGATTGTACAGGTCGGGAGACAGTGAATTCTCAATTAATGGAAATCAATGCCGTCTCAAGGACATCCGGGATCTTTTCCTTGATACCGGAGTAGGCAGGGATGGATATTCAATCATAAGCCAGGGCAAAATCCAGGAAATCCTCAGTGTAAAAAGTGAAGACCGGCGTGGTATTTTTGAAGAAGCAGCCGGAATCATGAAGTATAAGGTCAGAAAGCTTGAAGCTCAGAGAAAACTTGAAAAAACAGAACAGAACCTTCTAAGAATCAGTGATATTGTCAATGAACTGAAGCGTCAACTGGGGCCGCTGGAGGAACAATCGGTCACTGCAAGAGAGTTCATTGAGCTAAGGGAAGTCCTCCAGAAAAATGAGGTAGGACTATACCTTAACAATCTGAAGAATTATAACTCTCGGCTTGAAAAATATGAATTGGACCTTGAAAGCCTGAAGGGCGATATAGAACAGCAGGAAAAGGAAATGGAACAGGCATCTGCTGACAATGCCAGCCGAATCAGAAGGCAGCATCAGATTGAAGAATCAGAGGAAAAGGCAAGGGCTGACCTGAATGATTTCCTTATGTCAGTTGAAACCAAAAGGCACGAAGTTCAGATTGCAAGGGAAAGATTAAATTCAATTGTTACCGGAAGGGAACGGGCTAAAAGAGAAATACTGGAAATCGAAGAAAAGAAAAAACAACTTGCAAGGGATTATTCAAGGCGAGAAGAACAAATAAAATATCTTAAGGAGCAGCAGATTGGCTTTGAAGGAAAATTGAACGAAAAACGGGGAATATTGGATTCAATACTCGTGACACTCGGTGAAAAAGAAAAGCAAATGGAGCAGCTCAGGGAAAAACTTGACAGCTTGGTTGACAAACTTTCGGACATAAAGATCAAAATCAGAACAGGTGAACTGGAAAGTGCAACCATAGATGATTCCATTACTGCTTCATTCAAGTCGCAGCAGGAACTTCTGATTGAAAAAGATTCATATGTCCTAAAATCACAGGATTCAAAGAATGATGCAACCAGAATAACAAATGAAGTCAGTGGACTGGTAGAAAAACTAGGCAATATACAAAAAGAAATTGCCGCTGGTAATGAAGATATTGAAAAGCTAAGAGCCGAACTGGGAGCAAAACGTACAAAACTGGGAATCCTGGAAAGCAGTCTCAAAATACTTGAAGATATGGAAAAGAGAATGGAGGGTTATTCCGGGACAGTCAGGGATATTGTTGAAGAATCAGGTCTTGTAGGAAGCAGGTTGTCAGGAATAAAAGGTGTTGCAGCCAGACTTATAACAGTTGAGAGTGGGTTTGAGCATGCAGTTGAGGCTGCTCTTGGAAACTATGTCCAGGCAATAGTCACAGAGAACATTGAATGCATCGGGAAGACTCTGGAATATTTAAAGGAACAGAACAAGGGGAGGGCTTCATTCATCGCAGGTAAACCGGGATTCAGCAAAGCACATGAAATCCCCGGTGAATTGGCTGACAGACAAGGAAGCCTGGGAACACTTGCAGGCAGAATAAAAGGAAGCATCAATGACATTGAATCAATAATTGCAATGTTATCAGGAGTTCTGGTTGCAGATTCATATAAGAATGCCCTTGAAATATGGAAAAGCGGTAAAGGTAATTATGATGTTGTCACACTTGAAGGAGATTTCTTCGGTAAAGATGGTGTCATCACCGGAGGGAGTACTTCCTTTGAAAAAGCCGGACTTTTAAACAGGGAAAACAAAATCAAGGAAACAAGAATCGAATCTGCAAAGCTCAGTTCTGAGATTGAAGGTCAGGATGCCCGGCTTGCAGCGCTTCTCTTAAGAATATCTGAGCTTTCAGGTGATGAAAATTCACTCAGAACTAAACTCAATGAGCTCAATGTTGAGAAAACAAGAAAAGAAGCTGAGGCAAATGCTGCAAATGCAGCTTTGGCAGGCATAACAAATAGAATAGAAGCAATTGAAAAGTCCATTCTGAATTCCAGGGAAAGAAAAACCGGGATCCAAAACGAAATGGAAATTCTGCGATCTGAACTAAGCGAACAGGAAAAAGCGATAAGTACAATCAGGAATGAAATTTCCGGATATGAGCTTTCACATCAGGAGGACAGGAAAAACCGGGATGAACTCCATCTTGATATATCTGACCTCAAGGTATCTCTGAATTCAGTGGTTGAAAGCCTTGGAAGTTCCGGTGAATCCATTGAAAGAATTGAAACCGAAAGAGACGAACTGGATTCAAAGAAAGAACTTACACAGATTGAAATAAATGAATTCAATGAAACAGAAAGCAAACTGCTTGGAGAAATAGAAACCCGGGAAAAGTCTGTGCACAATCCTGAAAAAGAACAGGCAGCACTTGAAAAAATACTCAGTGGTCTGGTCAGGGAACGAAGGTCCCTGGAGGATGAATCCAACAGGCATGTAGACCGTATTAATGAAATAAACAAAGAAATACTGCATCTGCAGAACAAGTGCTCCAAGGTTGAAGTCAATCAAGCCAAGACGGTTTCTGAAATAGATGCCATGAAAAACAGAATGTGGGATGAGTATGGCCTTACCCATAACGAAGCACTTGGAAAACATACCGAAATAGAAAACATAAGTGAAGCCCGAAACGAAATCAATCGCTGCAGAAAGCGAATCAAGGAACTGGGACCGGTAAATGTAAATGCCATTGAGGATTATGCCAGAACCAAGGAGCGATATGATTTTCTTTCAAAACAGCAGGGAGATCTGAATGGGTCTAAGGAAGACCTTTATAAAATCATCAAGGAAATGAACACAATAATGAAGAAGACCTTCAAGGAGCAGCTGGACATAATAAATGACAGGTTCGATAAAGTCTTTGTGGAACTTTTTGAAGGCGGAAAAGCAAGGGTGGAACTTGTTGATGAAGATGATATCCTTGAAAGCGGAATAGACATTATTGTTCAGCCACCAGGGAAAAAACTTCAGAATATGATGCTTCTTTCAGGAGGGGAAAAAGCCTTTACGGCAATAGCTCTTGTTTTTGCCATACTGGATATAAATCCATCTCCATTTTGTATCTTTGACGAAATCGAGGCGGCTCTGGATGAAACAAATGTCTGGAAATTCGGGGAATATGTAAAGAATTATAAGCATAAAACACAGTTTATTATGATTACACACAGAAAAGGTACAATGGAGCATTCAGATTCGCTGTATGGTGTGACCATGCAGGAACATGGTATATCAAAGGTCGTTTCAATGAATATGACCGATTAGGAGTTTAAATGGGAATAATAGAACGCCTTAGGGAAGGGTTGAAGAAAACAAGGAGCAATCTAAAGGATAGGATTGACTCTGTTATAAGATCATTCACAAAAATAGATGAAGACTTATTTGAAGAGCTTGAGGAAATACTGGTTCTTGCTGATACCGGCATTGAGGCTTCAATTGAGATTTGCAGTCACCTAAGGACCAGGGTAAAGGAAGAAGGAATAACTGATCCTGAGGCTATCAGGGATATGCTCAGTGATGAAATACAGGCTATGCTTGGCAAATACCCTGATACAGACCTTAAATGTATAAGTAACCCTTCAAAACTGGATATCATACTGGTCGTAGGTGTGAATGGTACGGGTAAAACAACCAGTGTGGGCAAGATTGCATCATATTTAAAGGATAATGGAAAAACCGTTCTGGTTGCAGCAGCAGATACTTTCAGGGCAGCCGCAATAGAGCAGCTTGAGCTTTGGGCGGAACGGGCCGGAGCGGGTATAATAAAACATAAGCATGGTGCAGATCCGGGAGCAGTTGTATTTGATGGTATAAGAGCTGCCGTGAACCGTGGAGCTGATGTTCTGCTTGTTGACACAGCAGGCAGATTGCATACAAAGAAAAACCTTATGGAGGAGCTGAAGAAAATCCATAGGGTAATCGAAAGAGAAGCACCGGAAGCGGGGAAAGAGACACTGATAGTACTGGATGCAACATCAGGTAACAATGCTCTGGTGCAGGCTAAGGCATTCAGTGAAGCTACAGGAATAGACGGTATTGTCCTTACAAAGATGGATGGGACTGCAAAAGGCGGGATTATTATTCCGGTAACAACGGAACTTGGTGTTCCGGTTAAGTTTGTGGGCATAGGCGAAAAAGCCGTTGACCTTAGACATTTTGATCCGGTTGAATTCACCAAAGCACTGTTTTAGGAGGATGTCATGAACGAAAATCTGGAAATATTAAAGGAATTATTCAAGAAAAAAGGTAAATTAAAATGGATATTGATTGTTGCGGCTGTAATTCTTTTAATAATAACGGCCAACAGAATTTTTCTTAGAATTCTTGAACTTGAAGAAATCGGAGGCTTGTCATCCATATATCTCAAGGATATGTATTGGAAGATTGGAATCGGAGCAGCAGCAGCCGTAATTGTTTTCGGAGCGGTTCTGATTCAGAACATATTTATCCGAAGAACCCTAAGAAAGTACTATCTGAAGAATGACCAGGTTCCTGCCAAATTTTTCAACTGGCTTCCGGCGGTGGCTGCAGGCTTGATTTTTGGATTTACGGTGAATGGTTCCATGTATCTCAATGCCATGAAGTTTTTCAACAGCGGTAACTTTGGTCTTGACGACCCGTTGTTTTCAAATGATATAGGCTATTACGTTTTTTCAAGACCATTTCTAATGAATCTGGTCAACTACTTCCAGGGAGTTTTGATATTCCTTATAGTTTACACTATAGCTTACTATATTATTGGAATGCTAAGGGTTGCAGGAAATATCACTCTCCAAAGTTTCAAATATCCCCCGATGCTTGTTCATATTTTGTCAACTGTGGCCTTGTTTCTGGCCGTCAGATTCCCAATATACAAGTTCAAGGCTGAATCTATACTTTTCGGCAATGTGGTTGATTCCACCGGGGCAGGATATGTGGATGTCAACATCTGGCTGAAGTATTACAGGGTGATACCATATATTCTGGTTGCCATAGTTATTGCAGCTGTCTTCTTCCTATTTAGAAGAAAGTATAAACTTGCCGGAATTTCGATAGCTGTCATGCCTGTTGCCTTTTTGATAACTGCGGTCATTGCTCTTGCAGTACAGGGACTTGTAGTGAGCCCTAACGAGAAAGACAAGGAAAGTGAATACCTGCAATACAACATTGAGATGACAAGAGAAGCATATGACCTTGAAGGGATAACAGAGATTGAGATATCCGGAACTGAGATTCTTACACCCAGGATGCTCACAGACAATGCAGGTACAATTGAGAATATAAGGGTTCTTGACTACCAGTCTGCCATCAGAACAAACACTCAGATTCAAAGCAACACCCTCTTCTATACATTCATAGATGGAGATATAGTCAACTATAATCTCGGTGGAGTGAAAAGACCTGTTTTCATAAGTGCAAGGGAGCTTGCCCCTGACCAGCTTCCTGACAACTCATACATAAACAGAACGTACAGGTATACACATGGTTATGGTATAGTAATGAACCCGATGAATGAAACAAATTCCCAGGGACAATTGGAATTTATACTAAGCGGCCTTGATCATGTCAGTGAATATGATAATCTGGCAGTAACCAGGCCCGAACTGTATTACAGTGAACTCAATTATGGTTATGTAGTTGTTGATGCCAACAGTGACAGTGACATAGAAATCAATTATGATGGCAAACAGGAAACCAGATACAGTGGAGAAGGAGGAATTGAACTTAACTTCCTGAACAGAATTCTCTATGCGGCTAAATTCGGTGATTTTAATTTACTGACATCATCTTATGCTAAAAATGCAACACTATTACCGAACAGGCAGATAGTAGAAAGAGCACAACTGGGTGTACCTTTTCTTACAATAGATGCAGACCCATATATTCTGCTGACTGACGAAGGGAAATTGGTTTGGGTATTGGATGCTTATACTACATCTGACGAGTTTCCATATTCACAGAAAACAGAAGGATTGAATTATATAAGAAATTCTGTAAAGGTAATAATTGATGCGTATGATGGAAAAGCTACATACTATATTATAGATGAGGAAGATCCACTGATAAATGCATATGATTCCATCTACCCTGGTATTTTTACAAGGGAAGAACTGCCTGATTTTGTCAAGGAACACATGAAGTATCCAGAAAACTTATTTGAACTTCAGACTGAGATGCTTAAAAAGTATCACCTGACTGCCGACGATGTTGATGTATTTTATAGTCAACAGGATCTTTGGGATATAGCAAAGTACCCCGCTGATGGGAATTCAGGAAATCTGGTGGACATAGACTCATATTATGTAACAATCAAATTGCCGAATGTATCTGAAGACCCTGAGCTGGTACTGATAAGACCATTCACACCAAAGAGCACCCAAAGACATAACATGGTCGCATGGTTGAATGTAAGGAATTCATTTGAGAATTACGGAGAACTGATACTATACAAATATCCCAAAAATGTTAATTTACTGGGCCCAAACCAAATTGAAGTCAAGATAAACCAAATTGACTCTGTCTCTAAAAATATGACATTATGGGGGCAAAGCGGTTCGGAAGTATACAAGGGCAGTCTCCTGGTAATACCCATAGAAAACAGTGTTCTGTATATTGAGCCCATATATATTGAGGCAGCCGGTACGGCATCCATCCCTGAAGTAAGACTGATTATAACCGGATATCAGGTGGGCGACCAGTTCATTTATGGGATTGGTACCAATGTATCAGAAGCATTGATAAGTATGTTTGACAGCTTGGATTATGTTCCACCAGGACAGGTAACAGATCCCACAGAACCCGGTGACAACCCTGTTTTAAGCCAGGAGGACCTGGATGAACTGAACCAAAAGATTGATGAACTAAGGTCCAATCTGGAGGAACTGGAGGAACTTATAAATTCATTGCTGGACGGTGAATGATATGACAGACAGAGAATTATTGGGAAAAACGCTTGCCCACAGTGAAACCGGAAGACTGTCAATTGATTTTGGCGCTACGGCAGTTTCGGGTATCCATGTGCTTTGCATCGAGAGACTGAGGGAGTTTTATGGACTTTTAAAGAAACCGGTGAAGGTCATTGAACCATACCAGATGCTGGGCTTAATTGAAGATGACTTAAAGGATGCCCTGGGTGTTACGGTTTCTGGGTTCACAGGCATTTACTCAATGTTTGGATTTAAATTTGAAAACTGGAAACCATATAAAACCCTCTGGGGTCAGGAAGTACTTGTGCCGGAGGGTTTCATAACTACAAAAGATACCTATGGTGGGGAACTTATATATCCTAAAGGGGATATGAGTGCCAGGCCCAGTGGAAAGATGCCCCGGAGTGGATATTTCTTCGATTCAATTATACGACAGGATGAAATTGATGATGAAGACCTGAACCCAGAAGACAATATGGAGGAATTCGGGCTTTTATCTGATGAAGATTTAAATTTAATAAAGGAACAGGTTCTGGAACTAGCCAAGGGTGACAGAGGACTGATAGCAAGTTTCGGAGGTACCGGCCTTGGTGACATAGCACTTGTTCCAGCACCCATGCTGAAGAATCCAAAAGGTATCAGGGATATAACAGAGTGGTATATTTCTACTGTGACAAGACCAGATTATGTTCACTATATATTCCAAAAACAAACAGAAATAGCAATTGAAAATTTAAAAAAACTTTACAAAGCCGTTGGTGACAGTGTACAGGCCGCATTCATCTGCGGGACGGATTTTGGAACCCAGAATTCACAGTTCTGCAGTTCGGAGGCTTTTGATGACCTTTATCTGCCGTACTATAAAAAAATCAATGGATGGATACATGACAATACATCATGGAAAACATTCAAGCATTCATGCGGTGCAGTAGAACCACTGCTGGACAATATAATCAAAGCGGGCTTTGATATTATCAATCCCGTCCAATGCTCAGCAACGGGAATGGACCCGGGACATCTTAAGAAAACCTATGGCAAAGACCTTGTATTCTGGGGCGGGGGAGTTGATACCCAGAAAACCCTTCCTTTTGGGACTCCTGATGAAGTCAGGGAAGAAGTTCTGTCCCGCTGTGAAGTGTTTTCAAAAGATGGTGGATTTGTTTTTAATGCAATTCACAATGTACAGGCTGATACTCCCGTTGAAAATGTTGCTGCTATGATAAAAGCTGTAAAAGAATTCAGTTAATCTGATGCAATGCCCTACATTAAGTTAAAACTGCATAAATGTAGGGCATTGAATGACTATATTTTTACCCATAGGGAAGACGGGTCAGTGAAGGAATTTTTTTATATTAATGGTTATTCAAATTGATTCCCTTGGAAGTATATGGGGTTGTTTATGAAAAGAATAGATGAGCGGGATACAATGTTTGCCAGGATGAGTTATAAAAATGGCTCTGACAGGTATGTGGATTATTATTCCAGGAATCCTGGGAAGCAGGAAATTGATGATGAACTAAGATCAAGGACAGAGTTGTTTTCAGATCAAACTCCATATTTTGACAAATACTTATCAACTGCTGCAGAAGCCAACTTTGATTTTATAAATGATATCAGGCATCTGGCAGAAGAATCAAAACCACACAAGAAGATTTCCATTGATTCGGAAGAAGTATCCGCCTTGCTGAAAAAGCTGGCTGTCCACTATGGAGCCCTGGATGCAGGCATTGCTTTTGCTGATGATAAATTCTTTTATACACACAGGGGAAGGCTTGAAGAGAGCTACGGGGATAAAGTTGATACAAGTCTTAAAAACGCACTTGTATTTACAATTGAAATGAATGAAGAAACCATTAATACTTCTCCTGCAGCAGATGCAGCGGCAGAGACTTCAAATGCATATGTAAAAGGAGCTGTCATAGGGCTTCAATTGACTTATTTCATCAAGAACCTTGGATTCAGGTCAAGATGCCATATGGATGGAAACTACCTTCTGTATGCTCCGCCTTTGGCAGTTGAAGCGGGTCTTGGGGAAATGGGAAGAAACGGATTGCTGATCAGCAAGGCCAAGGGATGTTTTTGCAGGATTGGAATTGTAACCACAGATATTCCATTGATTCCGGACGAAAAATCCGATCTTGACATTGACCGATTCTGTAAACTGTGCCGTCAGTGCATCCGTACATGTCCAGGGAAGACAGTGTCATCCTCAGATGATCCGAAGGACTGGCATGTTGAACAGGAAAAGTGTTATGGAGTTTGGAGAAATCTTGGAACAGACTGCGGTATATGTATATGTGCATGTCCTATAGGACAGGACATTCCTGCCGATAGGATAAAGGGGATGAGTGACCGACAAATAGCTGAATATATGGAAGAATACAAAGAGAAGAATGGTACAAGGAAAAGGAATCTAAAGTTTTTCCTGTGAAAGGAGAAGCCATGAATTACAAAGTAAAAAGATATGAAGACAGTGATTTTATAAGAGTCAGGGATTTTCTTGCAGAATCATACAGCAAAGGCGGTACCAACTGGCGGATTGAACGCTGGAATTTTGCATTTTCTCTTGCCTCAACGATGAATGACGGCCTTAGTCAATTGAAAAAAAGTATTGGAATATTTGAAAATGAAAAAGATGAGATTATCTCCGTTGTAAACAGTGAAGGAGAAATGTGCGCAGAAGTTTTCTTTCAGCTTACAAATGTTAACAGATCAAGAAAGCTCCTGAGTGATATGTTTGAATTTGCTGAATCCAATTCAACATTGAGAACAGATGAAGGTGAAATACTAAGGGCTTTTATACCCAATACTGATAAAGAATTAATTAACTTGGCAATAGAAAGAGGATATGTAAAGACAAGTAAAATAGATAACAATACAACGATAGAAGGAAACGTAAGAACAGCCAAAACCATGCCTGACGGTTTTACATTTACAACCGGAGACAAACTTGGCACCGAAAAAAAAGCCCTGGCCCATGCAAAGGCTTTTGGTTACATGAATAATGAAATTTATTTAAAAAGAGCTGAAATCGGTTTTCGCAAATTGTCAGAGATGCCTGATTACAGGCTTGATCTGGATGTTTTTATTTTGGATCATGACGGTGAACCGGCGTCTTTCGCATCCATGTGGTATGACCGCAGGAACCAAATAGCAATGCTCGAACCAATGGGAACTCTACCAGACTACAGGCGAATGGGTCTTGGAAGTCTTGCACTCCACGAAGGTATACGGAGATGCATGGAGCTGGGAGCTGAAAAAATCTACGGCGGTGACCAGCAGTTCTATTATGATATTGGGTTCAAGGTAGAATTCACTTATGAAATTTGGAAGAAAATATTGTAAGCAAGTGTGAATTTTCTGTTAACAATTTTCTTAACTGATATGATAACGGTAACAACGTGTTAGAATTATAATAAACAAAATGTAAAAGAGGAAATTATGAAAAAATTACTCCTGCTCATATTGTGTTTTACGCTGACTACTGCAATTTATGGCTGTAATAATAATTCAAATCAAGAGGACATAAATAAACCTGATATTGAAACGAGTACTTTGAAAGTCAGCTTGTTTTATCCTATAAGCCATTGGTATATTCCTGAAAGTGAAAGGATTGAAAATTGGAGTACTTATTTAAACAGCAAATATTACCTTGATTTTCAGATTGTATACTTTGACAATAATAACTTCAATGCAATTAATGCAGTTGGTGACAGCGATTATGGTGTGGGCACTGATCTTGGGTATATAGAGGAAATTTCAAAGCTGGATGGATTGATATACGTATCAAATAAATCGGACTTGCTTAAGTTGGTAAAAGCCGGTCTGATAATCCCATTGAACGAGTACAGCGATGGGTTTGCTGAATCATTTGGTATAGAAACCCCAATATTGAAACAGTTCCAGGATAAGGAGGGGAATCTTTGGGCTCTTCCGCTAAGAAAAGGTGCAAGATATACTTACAGAAGATACAGGTCGGACTGGTTGGAGGAATGCAAGCTCAGTGTTCCTGCAACTTTGGATGAATTCAGAGTATATGGGATGAAGATTAAAGAAAAATACAATTCCTGTACAGCAGAATTTCTGTATTCGCTGTTCTTACGGGATTTTGAGGATATATTCAATGCATATGGACTTTATCCTGACAACACTTCGCCGGTTGGTTATAATCCGAAAACAGGCAAGGTGGAAAATCTGGTTCTAACAGAAAATTTCAAGGAAGCAATGGCTTATATCAAGAACCTTTATGATGAAGGTATAATTCAGGAAAGGGATTTTCAAAATGAAAGCACCTTCGCTTCTTCCATCGGTTCAACAGGTGATGAGGCTTTCGTTGACTATGCATATGGTCTATCCCTGAGTGCTGAAAGTTATCCCCGTATTGATACAGGCGATGCGGGATTTGGTCTTGCTGTTTTGAAGGAAACTAAAAATGCAGAAGAACAGATAGCCGGATTTTGTAGAATTCTCGAAAATGGACAAGAAGGTGCTTTGGATCTATGGTGGGGCATCAATGGAGAAGACTATATTGTAACTGATGAATATATCCTTATATACCGTGTGGGGGATGAGAATAATACCAGTAACCCACCGTTTGTTGCTACCGGACTTTGGGAGAATACCATCGGTCCTACTGTCACGGAAGAAACCTTGCCACAGTTTGAATTCCAAAAGGAAATGATGCTGATGAACAAGAAAACATATTATGAAATTAAAGGATCATCGAATCAATTTACACAATATTCAAAACCTCTCTGGGCATATAACACAGAAATATATCTCAGTACCAAAGATTTGTCTGAACATACTGAGAAACTGTTTAGAAATGTTCTTGAAAACAACATGTCCATTGATGATGCAGTGGCAGAATATAAGGAGATGGTTGTTACTGCGGACTTTCTTGAAATGTTAGCTGAAATCAATGATTGATGTAATATATTGAAAAGAGACACTGCCATATCATTTTGTTGACTGGAGTTAGGATTTTTAGACAAAAGAACTTATGGAATTGCAGTGAAATCATTTATAGATTTTTATTGCCAAAGATTGAATCGCTGTGTAAAATTATATCAGAGCAAAAGAAAAAGCCTTGTTGGCAATTGGGAATGTTGACAGGAAAAGGTATCATATGTTTAAAAAATCAATTATTAATCGTAATGGGTTTTCTCTAATCGAACTTTCAATAGTTATAGTTGTTATCGGCATTCTGGTTCTCATTGCAATACCTAAAATAACCGGTGCAGTTGAAAAAGCCAGACTTGCCACAGATAAGGCTAATGTCAGGATACTTAATGGTGCCACATCAGCATACCGCATTGAAAATCATACTGTCAGCGGTGAAGATGTTTTTCTGGGAATAACAACAGATGATGACAGAATCCAGGAATTGGTAGACAGCAGCTATATTCGTGAGGCTGTAGTAACAAAGTCTACAGATGCAGAAATCATGTGGAATATTAATCAGCAGATTTGGTATCTATTTATAGACAGTGAGCCTGTAATGCTTACCCAATTTGGGAATACATTTATGGAAGTTGCCCAGGGTTTTATCGATACAATTATAGAACACTATGAAGAAAGTGGCAGTTATGGACGTACATGGGGAGATTATCGTTATTCTGATTTAGGCATTGATCCCGAGGATTGGGAAGAGGCTTTTTCACATTATGTGTTCAGACCGAGTGGCAGTGATCTTTTGGTTACACCAGAAGAAGGATTTACTCCCACCATTGAGCTCGTAACAGGAGAAATAAAAACAGTTTATAACAATTATAATATTATTTATGATGTCGATACAGGAAAATGGTATTACCATTCCGTAAGCCCGGAAAATGAAGTGGATATAGATACGTTGCAACTTGTACCATAATCATTCATTTTCAGGATTTATTGTTTTATTTCTATAATACAAATCCGGTCTTTTTATGAAACCCATTTTGTCCCAGAATTGGTTACCGAGCTCATTGCTTGTAAAAACAGTTAATGCAACCTTCGTTATACCGAGTTTTTCAAGTACCGCCAGTACTTCATTGACTAGTGCTTCTCCCACCTTATTTCTTCTCGACGCCGGTTCGACAAAGGCATGATAAATATATGCCCGCCTGCCATCCTGACCACAAAGTATGGCACCCACTATCTTTCCCTCTTTTTCTGCAACAAAGTTTGTGTAAGGATTTCGTTTTAAAAAATTTTTTATACCCTCCAAAGAATCATCGAGATTACGAAGCCCTACATTTCCATCAGAAGCCCATAGGTCATAAACTTGCTGATAATCCTTGATACTCATTTTTCTTATCTTCATAGGCACCACCATTCATAGGATTAATATATTATATCAAAGCTGAAAATTAGTTGTAGTAATTTTATTAATGTTGCAAATGTAACATTTGTGTGAACAAACGTTCTTTTCTGTGGTAAACTGTTAATAGTTTGATATAATCTGTTAAGTGAACTTCCCAGGATAATAACAAAGCAGGGTTTACGGTAAAAACATAAATGGTCAACATTGGTTATAGGTGAAATTTACATCATCTTCAGACTAAACCAATATATAATTAGAAATCAAAAGTGACAGAAGTATTCCAAGGGGGGATGGATGATGACTGACAGCAAAAAGGACAGACCATCAGCGGGTATAGTGCTCAAAAATATCTTCAGGCTTTACGGGCTGACCAGGGAATATTTCTTTAAATACGGAATTTTCAGATGGTTCGGAGGGATTGCCAGCGGAGGTCTTGAAGTTTTCTTTTCATATTTAATGGGGAGAATGGTTGGAGTTGCTCTTACAGGTGACATAAAGGAACTGGTACGTTATGCAGCCATTATAATTAGTGCAACAATTATCAGAACCATACTGGGGCTTGTCAATGAGTACAGCCATTCCTACTATAGTATCCATTCGGGTAAGAAGCTCAGGGAAATGGCCATGGAAAAAATCAATGATCTGCCCATTGCATATTATGAGAACCAGCACACCGGGGAATCAATTTCAAGGTTCGCCAGCGATATTGAAAAAATACAGTCATTCTATGGTAATACAATTGCGGGTATATGGAGCTGGGTTCCTGCATCATTTGCCTTTTCTTTGGCTATATTGCTGAAAACCAACTGGGAGCTTACACTGATCTGCGGTACAGTTATACCTGTATTTCTGATTATAATGAATAAGATCAGCATCCCAATAGGGGAGGCAAGCCAGGAAAGGCAGGAACATGCTGCGGAGTACAATTCATACCTAAGAGACTTTACAGAAGGAATTCATATATATAAGTCATTTGGAATGTATGACAACCATGGCAAAAAATTTAAGGATGCCTGCGGTAAATATGCAGAAGCTTCCTTTAAAATGGCTAAGAGGAGAGCATTTTCCATAGGCTTGATGATCCTTGGCATGATACTTCCACAAATAGTAGCTCTTGGTGTGGGAAGTCTTTATGTTATAAATGGTAAACTTGCCATTGAAGAACTTTTTGTATTTACCAGTGTTTTATGGCCATTCGTTTCAATTTTCAGAAGGGTCTCAGAGAGTTGGTCTGATTTGATTGAAGAATATGGCAGGGCAAAGCATCTTTTTATATTACTTTACTCAGAATCAGAGCGTACAACCGGGGAGGACCTGACTGATTTATCGAAGGAAATAGTAATGGAATTCAGGAATGTTGGTTTCTCATATACTGATTCCACAGAAGTATTGAAATCAACAAGCTTCACTGTTGAAAAAGGAAAGAAAACAGCTTTGGTGGGTATCAGCGGAAGTGGAAAATCCACTGTACATAAAATATTTTCAGGTCACTATGATAATTACAGCGGTGAAGTTGTTTTTATGGGAAGTGAACTGTCAAGATGGAAGCTTGCATCTCTCAGGAGTAACATTGCTGCTGTCAACCAGGAAATCTATTTATTCAATGACAATGTCTTGGAAAACATAAGGTATGGAAGACCTGCAGCCACAGATGAAGAAGTTATGGATGCAGCAAGAAAAGCCTATGCCCATGAGTTCATCATTGAGCTTGAGGACGGTTATGGTACCATGCTCGGTGAGAGGGGCACGGGATTATCCGGAGGGCAGCGTCAGAGAATTGCCGTTGCTCGGGCATTGCTCAAGGATTCGCCTGTCATATTACTGGATGAGCCAACCAGTGCCCTGGATACCAGAGCTGAGTTTCATGTTCAAAAAGCCATTGAACGGCTTGAAGAGGGCAGAACCGTATTTATAATAGCTCATAGACTGAGTACCATAGAAAATGCGGACAAGATAGTTGTTCTTGAAGAAGGAAAGGTTGTAGGTACAGGGAGTCACTTTGAGCTTATTGATTCAAACGAGACATACCGGCAGCTTTACAGCAGACAGGTAATGGAGAGCAAGGGAGAACCAGCATGAAGAAAATAAAGGCAATATCAGATTTCAGAACGGTATTCAAACTTATTGGCAGGCATAAAAATCTCTATTTGCTGTATTCCATTCTTACAGAAACCCTTGGAATAACAATAGATGTAGGAATTTCCTGGGGAATGAAGCAAATAGCGGATTATTTCATTGAAGGCGCTGCAGGTGCCTTGAGAAATGCCGTTATTACTGCAGCTGTGTTAATTTTTATAGGATGTCTGTTATTCCCGATTATGATTTTTGTTAGAGAGAAACGAATTGAAAGAATTATGCAGGATGCCAGAATCACCCTGTTCCAAAAATTGCAGACACTGCCGGTCAGTTATTATGAAAAACATCACAGTGGAAATATTATGTCCAGGGTAAATAAGGACTCTGATTCCCTTAGAACAGCAATAAACCTTATAACCCAGATGTTTTGGAGTATTCTGGGTTTTGCAATTGTAATTCCATATATCATGGTCATGGACTGGAGATTCGGATTGATTTCCATTGGAACCAGTGTGGCAGTTGCCATTCTAAACATCAAATTCATAATTCCTATGCGTGAAAAAAGCAGGTTGATTCATGAAAAAACAGCGGTTATGACCGAGACAATAACTGAGAATATAACAGGGTTCAATGTAATAAAAATGTATGGACTCAAAGGGCTGTTCATGAAGAAATTCTACGATAAGCTGAATGAGGTCATTGGCTATGAGTTTGAACGTATCAAGATATCGGCTATAGTTTATACATCCAATACTTTTATCGGCTGGGCAAATACAGGATTACTGTCAATAATAGGCGTCTATATGGTTTTCCAGGGGAATATTGAAATTGGAGTTCTTGTAGGAACCCTGCCTGTCTGCAGCAGGATAGCTTGGTTTATATTGAATCTGACCAGAAGCCTTAACACCATACAGAGGGAATTCGCCGGAACAGAACGGCTTAATGAGATACTTGAGGAAACATCCGAACCAGAACGCTTTGAAATAAAAGGTAGCAGTCCGGATTCAGGTATTATGTTCAAGAATGCTTCATATGGTTATGAGGAAGAAAATCTGGTTCTCGAAAATCTTGACCTTGATGTACCAAAAAACACAACAGCCGCATTGGTCGGAGACAGCGGTGGAGGAAAAAGTACAATAATCAAGCTGGCCATGGGGATGTATCCATTGCAGGAAGGGGAAATGGTCCTTGAAGGAAAGGCTGTCTGCGAATATACCCTGGAAGAAATGAGAAAACTTGCGGCATATGTTCCCCAGGATGCATACATATTCGATGCAACAATCCGAGAAAACATACTATATGGTCGCTATGATGCCACAGATGATGAAGTGAAAGATGCGGCAATAAAATCAAATGCCATGGAATTCATTGAAAAACAGGAAAAAGGGTTTGAAACCCTGGTTGGTGAGAGAGGGATTCGCCTTTCAGGTGGACAAAGACAGAGGATTGCCATAGCACGGGCAATATTGAAAAACGCCCCCATACTTTTGCTGGATGAAGCTACTTCAAGCCTTGATTCTGGTTCTGAAGAGCTTGTGCAGGATGCTTTGGATAAGCTCATGGAGAATAAAACTTGCATGGTAGCAGCCCATAGACTTTCAACAATAGAAAAAGCTGACATCATTTATTTTATAAAGGATGGAAGAGTAGTAGAAAAAGGATCTCATAAAGAACTACTAATGATGAAAGGCTTATACTCAGAACTATATTACAGAGAGTTTGCTCAGCAGGAAAAATAGCATTATTGTTATACTCAGTTCCGTAGCGATAATATCTACAGGATATACTTAATCAGTAAATTGCATAAGTCATGGGCTCAATTGATCAAGGATAGGTTATCTTTGGCTTTGTATTATTTTTATAAAGCTTTTTTCACAATAAATGTAAATATTTGCAAATGATACTTTCATTCGGGTAAAATATGGTATAAAAT
>JAFGIJ010000158.1 GCA_016929655.1 Clostridia bacterium | reverse complement strand
ACCTTGAATCTTAGTTTTAAAAACCAATTAAAATCTATAAACAACCTATCATCCAACCAATCATCCTTGGGATGATTGGTTGTTTTCATCTAATCATCCCAAGGATGATTGGTTGGTTATTAGATCTGAGATATCGGACAGAGAAAATCCCGGTTCCTTCAGCAGATTGATTATCCTTATATCCAATGGTTGTTCTTCGCTGCAATATCTATATCCTATATACCTATCAGTCTCAGCAGTTTTTAGAAGACCTATTTCCTCGCAATGTTGCAAAGCACGGAAAGTAATATTGTTACTTGCGGCGAATTCACCTATTTTATACATAACATGTCATCTCCGATATAAGTATTGACCCTTACGAAAGGTAAGTGGCAAGGGGTAATTGCATCCTCTGGAATTACAAAAACGAACATCGCCAGGATGTTCGTTTATTTTTGTTTCAAGTGATAAAGCTAGTGTTTACTTTTTCAGGAGGGTTTTACGGTATTTGACACCCTCCCAGTTTTTGATGAAATCTATGTCCTCCTGTTTCATCGCCACCGGTGTCAGGCCCTTTTGTCTTGCATACTCAAGGATATATGCAAGAGCAACAATACTCTCCTCCATGGTAAGGGCTTCCTTGTGATTGGTCCGGTAAATGACTTCACCTGTTTTACCGTTGACATTTATCTTATTGCCTTCTGAACCATCAGCTACGTTTCCACTGAGATAGGCAGCCTGGTCAGGGTACAGAATATTGGCTTCAAACCATTCTGCGTTTCTGCCTGTTCCCTTGAAGTAGTCCTTCAAAATGGTTGATTTACTGACATATACATCTTCACCCATTTCTTCGATTCCGACATAATCAAACTCAGTAGGGAGTTCCATTTTTTCAAGAATCATATCTGTAACCATTTCATGGAGGTTTCTGCACTCATCATAGTCATCAGAAGAAACAAGTATTCCATGACTCTCCATAAAAATTATCTTAGGCATTCTATCGTGACCGTCAAGGAGATGCTTGACCCCAAGGGTCAGATCGAAACCCGGAGTTATGTATGGGACCCAGGCGTACCCAAATTCAGAATTTCCGAACATTTCATCAGCCATCTTCCTGCCTTCCTTTGTGCAGCAAAGGAGGTTTGAATAAACTGAATGAGTATGTATAACGTACTTATATAGCAATGAGTGGAATCCCGCTTCAACGGACGCCCTCATGCCTTCCTTAAGACCGGGTAGGGTAACAGTGTTTTTCTTTACAAACTCAGTGCTTTCCTTATAGAAATCAGTGTCGGAACTTAGGTCTACATTGTTATAATACTCTCGTATTTTTTGGTAGTTGATTACAACAAAACCTTCATTGGTCCTCATATCCTTCAGCTTATATCCGGAAGCTTTGACAGCCATCAGCTCATCATCAAGTTTTACTGATGTATTTCCTCCGCCGCCTTGTGCATAATCAGCCCTGCATCCTATTGCCTGTGACATTTCTGCAAATTGTTCTAAACTTTTTTCGTACATCTTCGCTCCTTAT
This sequence comes from Clostridia bacterium, assembly GCA_016929655.1. Classification (GTDB taxonomy): domain Bacteria; phylum Bacillota; class Clostridia; order DUPQ01; family DUPQ01; genus JAFGQE01. The sequence continues at coordinate 6,390 of JAFGIJ010000158.1, read as the reverse complement.
GACCACCCCTGGCCGTATCCTCTTTTCTTTTTATCCTCTTCATGACCGGATGCCATATATGCCTTCATCGGATTCGTATCGATTCCCATTTCTTCCCTTACCTGTGCCAGCAGTGGTCTTACATCGCACTCAAATGCTTCCCTGACGCAGTCTTCCGCACCAAGCACATCGTTGGCCATCCTTGCTTCCTCAAGTTTTTTCCTGTCCACCAGCAAAGCCTTTGCATGGGCAGTCTGTACATTGAGGACCGAACGGATCATTGCAGGAACCTTGGGTTCTATGCTGTGACACTGGTCTATCATGTAGGATATCGCCTTTGCACAGGCACTTGTCTTTTCATCAAGGGTTGCATCGATGATTTCATTGAATATGAGGAACAATTCATAAGGTTTTATTGATCCTACAATAAGGTCATCATCTGCATATTTCTTGTTGTTGAAGTGGAATCCGCCCATTTTGCCTTCGTCTATCAGGTTTGCAACAATCTGCTCAATATTAACCTCCTGTGCATGGTGGCCGAGGTCCACAAGCACCGTTCCCTTTTTGCCGACCCTGTTGGCAAGAAGCAGTGACATGCCCCAGTCATTTATATCAGTATGGTAGAATGCGGGCTCAAATGCTTTGTATTCAATGAACATTCTCATGTCATCATCCATAAACTTATCCAGTTTGAGAAGACTTTCTATCATCCAGTTCTTTCTGTTTCTGAAACTTCCCTGCCCCGGATAATTTGTACCATCCGCAAACCAAAGGCTTATTTCCTTTGACTTGAATTTCCTTGCAATGTCAACACATTCCAGCATATGGTCCGTAGCCATTTTTCTTACAGCAGGATCCGCATTGCACACACTGCCCAGCATATATTCATCAGCCTGGAAAAGATTGGGATTGACTGCCCCGATTCTTATTCCTTTGTCGCGTGCATATTTCCCTGCATCCTCATAATCATCAACTTTATCCCATGGAATATGTACTGCAACACTTGGGCAAATACCTGTAAACTTGTTTACAATTGCTGCATCATCCAGTTTTTCATATAAATTCCTGGGCATACCGATTTGTTTGAAAACTTTGAATCTTGTACCGGCATCTCCATATCCCCATGATGGTGTTTCAACTGACAGATTCTTTATACTGTCCTTCACCCATCCTGCATCTATCCCCTTCGCTGCGAGCTTTTCCTCCAGAATCATATACTCTTTATTCATTGATTACTCCTTCCCGACTATGTCATTGACAAAATAATTGTATACCTCATTCCACTTGTCAACGTTCTCCGGATTCCATTTCATGATTTCAAATGAATCCCTGGTAACCTGCCTTGCTTCATCCATACCCCCGATATGTCCCAGTGCAATCAGCTGGGCTAATATATTCCCGGTTGCTGTTGCTTCAATGGGTCCGGTTGTTATTGTTCTTCCAAGTGCATTGGCGGTAAACTGTGAAATCATTGCATTCTTGCACCCTCCGCCGACTATATGCAGGTTTGGTATTCTTTTTCCCACTACAGCTTCGAGTCCTTCATATACATGCCTGTATTTCAATGCAAGGCTTTCCATGATGCACCTTACAATCTGTGGTTTTTCTTCAGGCACAGGCTGTCCGGTCCTCCTGCAGAATTCCTTGACCTTTTCAGCCATATGACCATGATGATAAAAATCCGGATTATCAGGGTCGATGAGACTTCTGAAGGGTTCCGCTGAACGTGCACCGAATTCCAGATCATCAAAGCTCATGGTATCACCTTCACGGTTCCACTGTCTCCTGCAGTCCTGATATATCCAAAGGCCCATTATATTTTTCAAGAATCTGATTGTCCTGTTGAATCCACCTTCATTTGAATATTCCAGCTCAGCTGCCTTTTCGCTGACAATCGGTCCTTTGAGTTCAGTTCCGAGCAGCGACCATGTTCCGCTGCTTAAAAATGCAAAGTTATCAGAATCCGCAGGTGCGCTCATAACTGCACTTCCTGTATCATGACCGGCAACTGCTATTACCGGAATGGGGTCCAAGCCAACTTCATCGCAGATTTCAGCCTTCAGCGTTCCAACAACTGTACCTCCGTCAATGATATCTGCCAGAAAATGGTGGGGTACTCCGATTTTATCCAAAAGTCCCCGGTCCCAGTCACCTGTTTTTATATCAAGCATCTGAGCTGTACTAGCAATGCTGTATTCACTGTATTTTGCTCCGGTAAGAAAATAGCTCAGAAGGTCGGGCATGAAAAGCATTGTTTTTGCTTTTTCAAGTAGCTCCGGTCTGTCCTTTTGTATGGCATAGAGCTGGTACAGGGTATTGAACTGCATGAACTGTATGCCTGTCCTGTCATAAATTTCATTCCTGGGGATTATTTTACAGACTTCATCTATTATTCCGTCTGTTCTGGCATCCCTGTAGTGAATTGGATTTTCAAGAAGTCTCCCTTCCTTGTCAAGCAATCCAAAATCCACCCCCCAGGTATCTATTGCAATGCTGGATATATCTCCATGCCCTTTTTTCCTGCATTCAATAATCCCTGTCTTCAATTCGTGGAACAACCTCAGCACATCCCAGTAAAGGGTTCCGTTGATATTAACAGGATCATTTGAAAACCGGTGGATTTCCTCAAGTGTAATCTTCCCACCGTCATAAATGCCCAGCATGGCCCTGCCGCTGCTGGCTCCGTAATCAAATCCCAAGACCTTTACCATATTTTCCTCCCGTTCTTTTCAATGATTATATCCCAACTCCTAATATGAGTAAACGCATACTTGTTCCATTAAGCCCCATGGATGTGTTATATATTGCTCTGTATACCTGTCATCTTCAGGGTGGAATGCAGTGGCATTTGTCCACTTTTCCCTGGAGTCTGTCAGATGCAGAGGTCCGAACATATTTCTTGGAGCACCCATTACTTCTATTTCGATTTCATTAGATCCCGGATTCAGCATGTGACCGATTTCAACTTTATTGAGAGCTTTCCATGGAACTACAGTCTCGTTGCCATTCAATCTGACGATTGTGACTACATCATTGTATTCTCCAAGGTCAAGTATAAGGTTCCTGCCTATATTTTCATTGTATTCAAAGTTGTACTTATACTTTATTCCGGCATGATAGAAGTAGTACCCCTGGAGTCCCCAGTCGCCGTTCATGAGCTTTTCTGGTTCCCCAATTATGGTTCTGTTTACAGAAACTCCAAAGTCACCTGTGATATATATATTTTCAAGTTCAGTTGATGACATATATCTGCATTCAAGTATTATTTCGTTGACGCCTTCAATCAGGCCGGAAAGACTGACTTTTCCAAAATCCTTGTCAAGGAAATATCCTATCTTTGACATTTCAACGGGATTTCCATTCAAGGTCGTTGAATAATCGCCTATATCTTCCACAACCAGAAATGCCTTTGAAGGAATTTCTTCAACTGTGAAATTAAATTTGATTCTCAGTTTCCTACCATCATTCTCATGCTTTTCATAAATCCATTTATATCTTTGGGTTCCCCTGTTATCATATACAGGTTCCATTCCAAGTCTTTTGCGAAGCCTTTTCTGATGTCTCCAAACTTCGTCGGTTTCACCGAATCCTTCATTGTTATAATCAAAACAGCACATATCAAGAACAAGCACATTGTCATCCGTTCTCTCAAAGGCACATCCGGATCCAAGTCCTGTAACAAATCTATAATTCCGTTTTTCCTCTCTGACACTTATATGGGGACTTCCATTGTCAAGGACAAATATCTTTGAGTCAGTAGGTCCGAAAGAAACACTGAATGATGTCCATTCCCCTCTGATATGTGATGGATATGCCTTCACTTCTCCTGTCAGAGGAACCCACTCCTCAAGTTTTCCCGTTCCTTTGAACTTAATCTCGGTTTCATATGATGAAAATTTGTCGTTGTTAATGACAAAAAGAAGTCTGGTACCGTCATAATCCCTGACCATACTGAAAAGATTGCCCGCTTCATTGCCGTCAGGCAGCCTGATGCTTACTTCCCTTTCAATATTGGCTGCAGTATCATGCATGGAATCAGTTTTAATGAAATTTGTATGTTTCAACAGCGCTTCAAAGGCATCTGACTCAACGCCTTCAACAAATTTGATGCCTTCTGCCTGGCATATGACTCTTCCACCTTCATTCATGAAGGATTCAAGAAGTTCCATGGTATTTTTGAACATGTTTTCCATACCGGGCGGAATGACTACCGTTTGGTATTCCATTTCACCAATCCTCAATCTGCCGTTTTCAACCTTAGCCATCATAGCCATGATCTCTTCATCGCCATAGTCGAAATCTATATGGTTGGACATTAAATTCCTTGTATAATCATTCAGTAAGTATCCCAGTTCATCAGTCTTTTCCTGCAGTTTGGAATTTCTTGGGTCATTATGGTCAATTTCTACATTCATCCATGCCGTTGAGAGTGGATGAAGCAACAGGGTTTTAATCGCAGGTCTTCCCTTTGATGTAAGGGCTCCGATTCTTGCAAAATAGTCTTCAATGGTATTGTTGTATTTCCACCATGGTGTCTGGTAATTGAACAAAGGCGGGTAATCCCTTTTTCTGCAGCCCTTCATGGAATACCACGCCAGGTGCTGACATCTGAGATTTATGCCCTGAATGTACTGATAGTCGCCTATCCATTTTTGTCCTTCAAACGAAAACTGCCATCCTGAAACACCGTATGTCTCCGACAGCATACGTTTTCTGCCGGTCTGGTTTGCCACTGAGGTACATCCCTTGATGGTCATGAACTCAATAGTCTGGTCTCTGAGCATATCAATGCCGGGTATGTGCTGGTAAAGGTAGTTGAGCATCAATCCCCCTGAGAGCAGTACATATGAGCCCAAACGGTTTTCTGCCAGCCAGTGCCCCGTAAACCAAATACCATTTTCATCACACCAATCATAAAGCTGCTTTGAAAAATTTTCGGCAAACATCTGGCCGATTGTCCTGAAATAGTCATGCCTTGCCTTCTTGCTCAGGCTGTTTTCAAAGAACAAGGCAGGTAATATATCGGTGAAATCATATCCTCTTTTTTTCTTGAAAAACCTCGGAAAGTCATAGGTATATGCAAAATGTATGTGCCCGTCATTATAGTCAGTGGCTGAAGAAGCAATATTAGGTTCATCTGTAAATATTCCGGGTATTTCTTTTCCAAAATGCTTTCCAAAACGCTTTCTGTATGGTTCATAGGAGGTTTCAATGAATTTTCTGACTGTATCCTTGTTGATGTTGTCAGCCGGAGGAGTGTCATTGAACCAACCTGTCGGGGGGAGATAATCAAGTCTGAAATGAAGATAAAGACCGGTTTTGCCTTCCTCTTTGTCATCCAGCAATTCAAATGAATCAAGAAAATCACCATTCATGTTTACTGAATATGAAAAAAGGATTTCCCCTTCAATTTTTCTCTTATCGGAAATGTGGGCAGAAAGGCCCTTTCCCCCGTTCTCCCTGATGCAGGTAACCAGTCCGCCGGCAGCTCCTGAAGGCCAACGGTCTTCATCATACAGCCAGGCCAGTGTTCCATCCTCAGATGCCTGTTCCACACATGCCTGTATGCTGTCCATCCATTCATCACCAAGATACTCAGATTCCAGACCGACACGGGAGTGCATGAAATATCCCCCCATACCTTTCTTTATCATATCCTTAGCCTGGGACCTGACTTCTTCCGGTTCCATTCTTCCATTCCATGACCAAAACGGTGCAGACCTGTCGATGGGTTCCGGATTGCAGAAAGCATTACTCAAATCGTCATATTTCATTGTTACCTCCTGCCGTCAGCGGCTTCCGATATTTCTTCCGGCGGCCATATAATCCGGTATTCTTTCACCCAGAGTTGGCTTGATGCTGCATATCTGATCTCCGAACATACTGTTGTTCAGGTCATCGGTTGCAAGTTTTTCATGCCCTATCAAAGCCCAGGTTGAATCAACAAGATTTGAAAACGCCTCATCTCTCATTGCCTTGCATATGAATCCCTGCCTTGGGGAATTGATATCCTCACCGCTTATCTGAAAAAGGTCATGCTTGACGCAAAGGTCCTTGACAACCCTCAGTTGTTCCATGGTATTTCTTGACGGCATGTATGTCACCGCATTGAATCCCAGTTTCGAAACCACTGAAAAAAGTTCTTCTATGTAATCATCCTCAAACTTCTGAGGTTTCTTGTCACCTGTCACAGACTGGCCTACATCACCCAGATATGCATATGCAGATATACACCCGTTTTCAGAAGCTACTTCAAGTGCCTCCCTGACATCAGGACATTCGTCGGTTGCAGGTATATAGAACATATCAATCATATCGCTTTTTATGGCACTTAGAAGATCATAATGATATACAGGATTTTCTGCATCCAGCAGCAGCGTCTCACTTTTTGCATTAAGGGGCAGCTTCATT
>JAFGIJ010000157.1 GCA_016929655.1 Clostridia bacterium | reverse complement strand
GCCATGTAAATCTCATCCATACTGCCGAAGACCTTGTTTTCACCGGGTTCCCCATCCTTGACAAGTGTAAGGTAGTAACTTCCGAGGATCATATCCTGGGAAGGAACTGTTATAGGTTTGCCGTCCTTCGGTGCAAGAAGGTTATTGGCGGAAAGCATGAGGAATCTGGCTTCTGCCTGAGCCTCACTTGAAAGAGGAACATGAACAGCCATCTGGTCGCCATCAAAGTCAGCATTGTATGCCGAACAAACAAGGGGATGCAGATGAATTGCCTTTCCTTCTATAAGTACGGGTTCAAATGCCTGAATTCCCAGCCTGTGAAGTGTTGGTGCTCTGTTAAGAAGAACAGGATGATCCTTGATTACATATTCAAGCATATCCCAAACTTCATCACTTGCACGTTCCACCATTCTCTTTGCACTTTTAATATTATGTGCATATCCGTCGCTTACGAGCTTTTTCATTACGAAAGGCTTGAATAATTCAAGTGCCATTTCCTTGGGAAGTCCGCACTGGTAAATCTTAAGTTCAGGTCCAACAACAATAACTGATCGGCCTGAATAGTCAACCCTTTTTCCAAGAAGATTCTGCCTGAACCTTCCTTGTTTTCCACTGAGCATATCTGACAGTGATTTTAACGGTCTGTTGCCTGGACCAGTAACTGGTTTTCCTTTTCTGCCGTTGTTTATCAAAGCATCAACTGATTCCTGGAGCATCCTCTTTTCATTTCTAATAATGATTGAAGGTGCGCCAAGGGTCAGCAGTCTTTTCAATCTGTTGTTTCTATTGATAACCCTTCTATAAAGGTCATTCATATCACTTGTGGCAAAACGTCCGCCGTCAAGCTGTACCATCGGACGTAGATCCGGAGGTATGACCGGTATTACATCAAGAATTATCCACTCAGGTTTGTTTCCTGAAATGCGGAAGGATTCAAGGGCTTCAAGCCTTTTGACTATCCTTACCCGCTTCTGGCCTTTGCTGTTCCTGAGTTCTTCCTTTAGTTCAGCACACTGCTTCTCAAGATCTATTGCCTGGAGAAGCTCCTTGACTGCTTCAGCGCCCATCTGTGCTCTGAAGCCACCGCTGTACTTGCCCTTGATTTCACGATATTCCTTTTCACTTAGAATATCCTTAATGTTGAATTCTGAATCGCCCGGATCCAGTACAACATATGCATTGAAGTAGAGAATTCTTTCAAGAATCCTCGGGCTCATATCAAGGATAAGACCCATTCGGCTTGGTATTCCACGAAAGTACCATATATGGGATACAGGAGCTGCAAGCTCTATATGCCCCATTCTTTCACGTCTTACCTTGCTTCTTGTTACTTCAACTCCACAGCGGTCACAGATGACGCCTTTGTATCTAATCCTCTTGTATTTTCCGCAGTGACACTCCCAGTCCTTCGAAGGTCCGAAGATCCTTTCACAGAAGAGACCGTCTCTTTCAGGCTTCAATGTCCTGTAGTTTATAGTTTCAGGTTTCTTGACTTCCCCCCTGGACCATGACTTTATCTTTTCCGGGGATGCCAGACCAATTTTAATCATATCGAAATTTCCAAAATCCTGCACTATGAATACTCCTTTCAAAAGCTAAGGCAAGTTAAATGACCTTAGTTCAAATCCTCGATGGTCATTCCTTCAATTTCGTCAGGTTCAACAACAAGTTCATTGATGAACAAATCATCAATATCTTTTCTACCTGCTGATGTCTGAACATCTTCAAGGTCATCTTCGCCTATTATCAGCTCATCGTTATCCCTGGTATACACATTGATGTCAAGTGCAAGACTCTGCAGTTCCTTGATCAGAACCTTGAATGACTCAGGTATTCCCGGTGTAGGAACGCTTTCGCCTTTTACGATTGCCTCATATGTCTTGACACGACCCATAAGATCATCGGATTTTACTGTCAGTATTTCCTGCAGTGTATAAGCAGCACCGTATGCTTCAAGGGCCCATACTTCCATTTCTCCGAATCTCTGTCCACCGAACTGAGCTTTTCCGCCCAATGGCTGCTGGGTAACAAGTGAATATGGTCCTATTGCCCTGGCATGTATCTTATCATCAACAAGATGATGCAGTTTAAGCATGTACATATATCCCACGGTTACAGGATTATCAAATGCTTCACCTGTTCTGCCGTCATACAATATTGTTTTTCCGTTGGGGTTGTAACCGGCTTTTTCAAGGCATTCAACGATATCGTTTTCATGGGCTCCGTCGAATACCGATGTGGCAACTTTGAAACCCAGGGCTTTTGCTGCATATCCTAGATGAACCTCAAGAACCTGTCCGATATTCATTCTTGACGGAACCCCCAGAGGATTCAAAACTATCTGCAGCGGTGTGCCATCAGGAAGGAAAGGCATGTCTTCTTCAGGCAGTATCCTTGAGATAACACCCTTGTTGCCATGTCGTCCGGCCATTTTGTCACCGACTGAAATCTTTCTTTTCTGCGCTATGAAAACACGTACTACTTCATTAACCCCCGGATTGAGTTCATCGCCGTTCTCCTTTGAGAAAACCTTGACATCAACAACTATACCGGAAACACCATGAGGAACCTTGAGGGAAGTATCCCTGACATCCCTGGATTTTTCTCCAAAGATTGCCCTGAGAAGCCTTTCTTCAGATGTAAGCTCTGTTTCACCTTTTGGTGTAACTTTACCAACAAGTATATCCCCTGTTCTCACTTCTGCGCCAACTCTGATAATTCCTCGTTCATCAAGATTCTTAAGGGCATCTTCGCCGACATTCGGAATATCATTTGTTATGTCTTCCGGTCCAAGTTTTGTATCCCTGGACTCAGTGTCATATTCTTCTATATGTATGGATGTGAAAACGTCCTCCTTGACAAGCTTTTCACTGATAAGGATTGCGTCCTCGTAATTGTATCCTTCCCAAGTCATGAAACCTATGAGGATATTTTTACCAAGAGCTATCTCTCCATTGTCTGTTGATGGTCCATCCGCAAGAATCTGTTCACTTTCAATTCTCTGACCCTTTTCAACGATGGGTCTTTGGTTTATACATGTTCCCTGGTTGGATCTTTTATACTTCAATAGAGGATATTCAAACAATTTTCCTTCATCCGACCTTACAGAAATTCTATTTGCTGATACATTTTCAACTATACCTGCACAATCAGATACAACGCAGACTCCTGAATCCTTTGCCGCCTTATATTCCATTCCTGTTCCGATTATTGGTGATTCTGTTCTAATAAGAGGCACTGCCTGTCGCTGCATATTAGACCCCATAAGCGCTCTGTTCGCAGCATCTGTTTCCAAAAATGGAATCATACTTGTGGCGATTGATACAAGCTGCTTCGGTGATACATCCATGTAATCAACATTTGTTACATCAGTTATCAACTTGTCACTTCTGTGTCTTACTGAAACCCTGCTGTTTATGAATCTGTTATTATCATCAATCTCAGTATTGGCCTGGGCAACAATGTAATTATCTTCAACATCGGCTGTAAGATATTCTATTTCTTCAGTTACTATGCCGTTTTCCTTGTCCACTTTCCTAAACGGAGTTTCAATGAAACCATACTCGTTGATTCTTGCAAATGTACTGAGTGAAGCAATCAGGCCGATGTTCGGTCCTTCAGGTGTTTCTATCGGGCACATTCTTCCATAATGTGAATAATGAACGTCCCTGACTTCAAAGCTGGCTCTTTCCCTGCTAAGACCACCCGGTCCAAGTGCACTGAGTCTTCTCTTATGAGTAAGCTCAGCAAGCGGATTAGGCTGATCCATGAACTGGGACAGCTGTGATGATCCAAAGAACTCCTTGATGGCTGCCGAAACAGGCCTTGTGTTTATAAGGGCCTGCGGGGTTGCAATATCTATGTCCTGGATTGTCATCCTTTCACGGATAACTCTTTCCATTCTTGCGAAACCAATTCTGAACTGATTCTGAAGCAGCTCACCAACTGATCTGATCCTTCTGTTGCCAAGATGATCGATATCGTCTGTTTCCCCGATTCCATATTCAAGGTTCAGTAGATAACTTACCGATGCAATGATATCTTCCTTGGTTATGTTCTTCGGACAGATTTCATATCTACGTAGCATAAATGCTTTTTTAATATCCTCTACTTTTTTGTACTCATTGAGGATTTCAGAGATAACCCTGTAATCACCTTTTTCACTAAGGCCATATTCCTTGTAATCAAAATCAACAAAATGTGAGATTTCTGCAGTCATATTACCTATGACCTTAATTGCCTTTTCATCTGTATGAAGCCATACTTCATTGATTCCGCAGCACTCAATGTTCAGGGCAGCTTCAGGTGAAATGACCTCTCCCTTTGAAACAAGTACTTCACCGGTTTCGTTGTTGACTATATTTTCAGCTGCAACTTTTCCGTTGATTCTTCTGGAAATAGCAAGCTTTTTATTGAATTTGTATCTTCCAAACCTGGCAAGGTCATACCTCCTGGGTTCAAAGAACATATTATAAAAGAGAGTTGTTGCACTTTCTTTTGTAGGAGGTTCTCCAGGTCTAAGTCTATGATATATCTCGAAAAGTCCATCATCAACACTTCTTCCGGCATCTTTCTTGAAGGTCTCATCAAGTCTTTCATCCGAACCCAACAGATCAACGATTTCCTGGTCTGTTCCATAACCAAGGGCTCTGAGCAAAACTGTTATAGGGAGCTTTCTTGTCCTGTCAATTCTGACATAAAGAACATTCTTTGAATCGGTTTCATATTCAATCCAGGCACCTCTGTTCGGTATAACTGTATTTGAGTACAGATTCTTACCTGTCTTGTCTGTCTTCATTTCATAATAAACGCCGGGTGATCTGACAAGCTGGCTGACTATAACCCTTTCAGCTCCGTTTATAATAAATGTTCCGGTTGGTGTCATGAGCGGAAAATCTCCCATAAAAATTTCCTGCTCTTTTATTTCGCCGGTTTCTGTGTTAATTAGCCTTACCTTGACTTTAAGCGGAGCCTGGTAAGTAGTATCCCTCTCCTTGCATTCCTGCACGGAGAACTTGGGGTCCTCATCAATCCTGTGATCTACAAATTCAAGAACCAGGTTTCCTGTATAGTCTGTGATGGGTGACACGTCTGTAAAAACGTTCTTCAACCCTTCTTCAAGAAACCAGTTATATGATTTTTTTTGGATTTCAATAAGATTAGGCATTTCAAGCACTTCTTTGATCTTCGAAAAACTCATGCGCTCATTGGTACCCAACTTTACGGGATGCATCATGTAATTTCACCTCATAAAATTTCCTAATTCAACAGCGGTTTAATGCTGCTCTGCGCCTGTGCTGTCCGTTATCTTGCAAAACCGGTATCAACATGCTATAATCCACATTGTAAACACCCTGTTACGACTGAAAATATCCGTCAAGTGGGTGGGTGCGGCTGTGTATTAGCACAAACTAGCGCAGTTTATAATTCTATCAGTGTGATAGAACTTTGTCAAGTGTATTTGCTTGATTTTTTTATGTT
>JAFGIJ010000005.1 GCA_016929655.1 Clostridia bacterium | reverse complement strand
TTCATCTATTCTTTCATAGAATTTTTTCAACAGCTCAACCGGACTGATTTCTCCGTTTTTAAGTGCCTTTGCGGCAGTCTTGATGGTAAGTCCTTTGATATCCATTACTCCACCACCCTTGGAACACGGAATGCCCCATCCTGTTCATCCGGTGCATTTGAAAGAATCAAATCCCTGTCAAAGGATTCCTCAACAATATCTTCCCTTAAAATATTGCTTACCGGTTCAACATGCTCCATGGCTTTTACGTTTGATGTGTCAAGTGAGTTGAGTTTCTCCATATATCCCAGTATCCGGCCCATTTCGTCAGAAAGTCTTTCGGATTCCTCATCAGAAAGATTCAGTCTGGCAAGGTCAGCTACATATAAAACAGTTTCCTTTGAAATTTTCAATTGGTCCCTCCGTATCAACAATAAAAGTTATTATACACCACTGCATTATTGAATTAAAGTGAAAAAGGCCTCCAGTAACCCTTGCTGTAAAAGTAAATTTCCTCAAACCCTGTCCTCTTTGCCAGTTCAATCATTTCCTTGAATCTATATCCGACATTGGAGGGTTCATGTGCATCTGAATTCAAAGTTATTCCTATTCCTTTTTCCAAGCACTTTTGCAATATATATTCAGACGGGTATGGTATCTTTGTATATCCTCTTGAAATTGCCCCGGTATTTATCTCCAGCAATGCTCCATGCTTTTTAACAACTTCGAGGGTTTTATTTACCTCATCTATATAAAAATCACTGTCTTCATTGAAGTATTCGCCGTTGCCGTTGTTTTTCTTTATCAGGTCAATATGCCCGATTACCATTGGCTTGTACTCTTCAACCATCTTCCTTACAGTACTATAATAACCATGCACAAGTGATTTTATATTTCCTTCAAACCCATTTTCAAGGAGAAATCCGAATGACTCTGCAGGACCGTCTACTTCATAATGTCCTCCGAGTATTTCACTGTATACATAGTGAACTGAACTGATGAAATAATCAAATCCCTTCGAATCAAAGTCAATATAATCCTTAACATCAATTCCTTCAATGTAATCAAGTTCAACACCAATGAGAACCTCTATGTCTGAATGATATTCCTTCTTAAGCTTTCTCATCTCATCAACGTATGAACCAAGGTCAGACAGTTTCATTGACCAGCAGTTTTCAAGAGGTATAGGGCTGTGGTCTGAAATTCCAATTGTGGAAAAGTCTTTTTCTATAGCCGACTCAATGAATTCCCTCAGGTGTCCTTTGCCGTCGCTGTAGCTTCCGTGCATGTGCATATCGCTGTATTTAATGTCATTCTTTTTCAATGTTTATCTTTTCCTCTATTATATACAGTGGTCTGTTCTTGCTCTCATCAAATATCCTTGCTATGTATTCGCCTATGAATCCAAGCATTATAAGCTGGATTCCCCCGAGCAGAAGTATAAGGACAGCCAGGCTTGCCCAGCCCTGGACAGTTTTACCAAATACAAATTTCTGGAGAACTACAACAATCATGTATATGAATCCGGCTGCTGCTGTCAAAAACCCAAGATTCTTGGACATGGTCAGTGGCTTGGTTGAAAATGATGTAATGCCATCCATTGAAAGCTTCAGCATTTTTCTTAGAGGATACTTTGTTTCTCCGGCAAATCGTTCTTCCCTGACATATTCAACTGCTGCCTGTTTGAAACCAACCCATGATACAAGTCCCCTTACATAGCGGTTTCTTTCAGTGAGGCTTTTCATTACATTGCAGACTTTTCGGCTTATCAGCCTGAAATCCCCTGTATCAACAGGAATGTCAATATTGCACATATACCTTAGGAAACGATAAAAAACCTTGGATGTGAACTTTTTGAAAAATGTCTCACCTTTTCTTTTAGAGCGCACGGCATAAACAACATCATAGCCTTCCTTGTATTTTGCGATCAGGTCTTTTATAACCTCAGGCGGATCCTGAAGGTCTGCATCCATGACTATCACCGCATCACCCTGTGCATGGTCCATGCCCGCAGTAATTGCTATCTGATGACCGAAGTTCCTTGAAAAGGACAGAACCTTGAGTTTCCTGTTTTTTTCACATTCCTTCTGTACCAGTTCCATGGTCCTGTCGCGGCTTCCGTCATTGACGAAAATCACTTCATAATCACCGTCAATTTCCTCAAGGACACCTGAAACACGCCTTATGCATTCAAGTACGACTTCTTCCTCATTATATAATGGTATTACGACAGAATATAAATCCATAAGCACCTCACCAACAAATTATATCATGTAGTCCCGTCCAGTGAACCAAATTCTCTGGCAGCCTTGAACATATGGACTACATTCTCCGGCGGCACATCAGGCTGGATATTATGCGCAGCTGCAAAAATATATCCGCCGTCATGGTTCATGGCACCTACCAGTTCCTTTACCGCTTCCCTTACTGTCTCCTCAGTGCCAAAGGGAAGGACTGCCTGGGTATCAAGCCCGCCATGGAATGTTATGCTTTTTCCAAAGGTCTTCTTCAGATTGTCAGGTGCCATATGTTCATTGGTGGGCTGAATGGGATTCAGGATATCCACCCCGCAGTCAATCAGGTCATCAATGATGTCATGGACATTTCCGCATGAATGATGCAGGAATGCCGCATCTGTGAATTTCTTGGTAAATTCAATTCGCTCCTTCAGATACGGTTTTATAAGTTCCCTGAACATTCCTGGCGACATGAAAAGACTGGTCTGGGTTGCAAAATCATCCCCGCTTGATGTGTAGTGGATGTATCTGCCAACCCTTTTGTAATATTCCTTTGATACAACCTTTTGATATTCAAGGATCTTTTCAAAGAACTTCCTGACGAACTTTTCATCAATGGCCATTTTTAATAGGAAGTCATCGAATCCGCACATCCAGCACCCTGTTTCAAAGATTCCATATACAGGATGTTCCCCGCAGATAAGGTAATCTGTTTCTTCATAATATTTTCTTGCCTGTTTTGCATAGTCATCTATAAGGTCATAATCCAGGCTCTCAGGATTGGGCCATCTGTATGAATCAAGGTCATCTGCCGAGGCACCTTTCAGCGGATATTCGACAATGTCCCAGTACATGCCTGTGAACTTTCTTTTGATGCCCCATTCGTCTATATACAGGTCATCGGAAAGCACTTCATACTGTGAGTCCATGGGGGTCAGTATTGTACCGATGGACCTGGTGTCAATATCCAGATAATCAAGGATCCTCTCATCTACCTTTCTGGTCTTGCCAAAAAGAATATTTTCACTTTTCTCTGCCTTATAACCAAGAAAATCCAGCAATTTTTCTGGACTGTCTCCCTCCATGGAAGAAAGAGGGTTTCCTCCAAGGTCCAATATTATGTTTTCTGGTGTAATGAGATTCAGTGTTTTTCTGAAATCCTCGCGTCTTCCCATATATGCCTCCGGAAACCATTGTCTGATATGATTATACTCCCCGGAGAATATAAATGTATTAAAAAACGATTTTAAATTTTCTGCACAGATACGAAAATTATTCTTAAAAATCCAAAGTTACCAACAGTCCGAACAGTAAAATTTGTTCAGTAAGCACAGATCATGGAGAGGAATAATCATAGCCGCTGGTTTTTCCCAGATTGCTGTTCAGATTCATTATTAAACCCACTCCACCGGATTTAATGAAGATGGTCTTATATTCATTGATTGCCTCAAGCGGGATGAGATTATCATTGAATATGCTGTCCAGTGAATATGTATTCATATAGTCAGATAAATCCTCTCTGTCATCAGCATATGCAAACACCTGAGTGAATATATTCTTTATAAACATATTTCCACTGCTTATATCATCAATTGAATTTCTTCCTTTGACATTGTATTCTTCTGCAATTTGTCCATTGATTGTATGTAGTCCTACAAAACTACCCTTACTAGGTGTAATTGCCAGAACCTGTCCTGTAGATTCACCAATATAATAATCTCTGTCTTCAATGCCATACTTCACATCATAATAGTATTCTGTTTTACTGAAAACCATATCGAACAATTCAATGACACCATCAATGTTTTCTATGCTTTTGGGAAATAGATAAAATGAAATATTCTGTCTTACTTCACAAACATTTTTAGTATTTGTCCCTTCTAGGAAATACCCTTCTATGTAATCATAACCAACCTCTGCTGCCGAATCCAATATAAAGAAGTCATACCTTGAATCATATATGGCACCATATTCTGTGGCAAATACTTTGTCAATACTTGAAAAATCTGTGAGAAATTTGTTTTCGGTAATTCCATCTTTTTCTTGTTGTTTCCCTAGGCTTGCAATTCCAAACAACCTTTCATTCTGCAGCATCCTTATGTATTGTAATCCTGTCTCCATGTCAGGAGAAAACACACCATCTTCTATGGTTTCAGTTGTTGGGTTATATGCTATTGAAGAATTAAATTCAGAGTTCAGGAAAACATTGAAGGCCCTGAAGATATCAGATGTACTGACTGATAAATGCAAGTTTGTTGTAAACATTGGATAATAATCTGCTCTATCATTGTTATATGCTCTAGCAGCCCGTAAAAATTCATGAAACTCTGCTGTTGTTCTCGGAACCGACATTCCAATTTTACTTAATAACTCACTGTTATAATACCTTGGAACAACATATTTTTTATCATATGCCGGAACCGCAGATATTCCTTCATTACCAATCAGTTTGCTTATATGCTGAGGATCTATGTTTTCATCCCAATTGTACCTGTTATAATATGGTGTCAGGTCATAGAATGAATCCATAACAACATAATTGAAAATCTGGGTGTTGAATTGGTAAACCATATTATCAGCATAGCTTAAATATAATATGTTACTACCCAAATCCAGATTGTGCAATTCTGAAGGAGATATAGTTTTATAACTCAACTCAATGCTGATGCCAAACTTGTTTTGTATGTACTCTTGCCAATTGACAAGGTTATAGTATTTTCCATCTAAAAATGCCGGATATATTATGCCCAGACTTGTTTCATGCCTCAATGGATCGGTTGCAGTGTTTTCAGGAGAAATTGTTTTAAGATTATCTATATAATTTGAGCTATCCGGACTTGTGCTTTCGATATCAACAATTTCTTTGCCCGGATTATTTATACATCCACTCAAGAAAATAATCAAAATTAATACCCCGAGAATTGCTTTTTTCATAATAAACCCTTTCGTATATTTGAAACTAGCAGTTGAAATAACCCTATTAATTTTATATTTCTCTATTAAGTGAACATACAATTTTCTAATGTTTGTAAATACATGATAATCTGAAAATTAACATATTTCAACTTTTATTTTTTTATCAGATATTTAATGCTAATACATAAAACTGATTATCTTTTTGATTTCACCATATAAATCAGCCAGTTGTAATAAAGATGCTTGAACCTACTTTTACAGAATTCATATGAGTTTTAACTTAGACATAAACAGATCTCAAGGTTAATTGAATCAAATCCAATTACTCGAGGCTTGATTCATAAATACATGAACTTGTAACCAGTATAATTTTATTTTTCAGTAAGCCTTTTCCTGATGAATTCCTTGGTCGTTTTTATCAGATTACCAACATATTCAAAGTCTTCTTCATCCATGTCCTTCAGTGAACTCATGGTGCTTTCCAACATACTGTCATTGGTATAGTTTATGCTGTCACCAAGCAGATAGTCAGTGCTGATCTGGAGTGCATTGGCAATCTTGACAAGTGTTATGATGCTTGCCCTTTTCTCAGCACGTTCAATTATTCCTATATATGAAGTGCCTAGATTACACATCTCTGCAAGGGTTTCCTGGGAAAGACCCCTTTTCTTTCTTTGTTCCCTTATTCTTATGCCAAGCTTTTTATAAATATCCATATTGCCTCCATCACTAGATTAAAATGCAGGTAATGGAGATTGAACATTCCAATGTTAGTTAATAAACAACAGTGGTATACATTTTTGGGTGTTTTGCTTTTTTTTCGAACAAATAACAGGTTATTTTTGTCACAGTCAGCTGTTTTCCACATAAAAACAACCTTGGTTGATCAAGGTTGTTTTGGAGCTGGTGGACGGATTCGAACCCCCGACCTGCTGATTACAAATCAGCTGCTCTACCGGCTGAGCTACACCAGCGCGTTTTGGTGGGCGCAATAGGGCTCGAACCTATGACCCCCTGCTTGTAAGGCAGGTGCTCTCCCAGCTGAGCTATGCGCCCAAAATTGCGCAAGAATAATTTTATCATAAAAACACTCTATGTCAACAAATTTATGTATTGACATTCCAATT
>JAFGIJ010000156.1 GCA_016929655.1 Clostridia bacterium | reverse complement strand
ATATCCCCCGCCTCCAGGTCTTCATTTAATTCTTTCAGGGGAATCAATCCATGATATTTGTTTTCAACGGCAACAAATGCCCCCATTCTGTCATTTATGCTGATAACGGTTGCCTTGACTCTGGCATTGAGTTCATAGGGATGATTTGTATCAAGCATGTCATAAATCTTCATTGTTGCAACAAGCCTCTGTGACTTATCAAGTTTCATTCCTACAAACAATTTGTCTCCTTTGTGAATTTTTCTGTTTTGTTCATCAAAGGGGAGAAAAAGGTCCTTTTCAAGACCCCAGTCAAGAAAAGCGCCTATCTTTGTAGTATCAGCAACCTCAAGCACTGCAAATTCGCCCAGGGTAATTGCCGGTTTGTTGACCGTAGATATCATTCTGTCACTTGAGTCCCGGTAAACAAATACATTTATATCATCACCGACTGCTGCCTTTTCAGGCACCTGTTTCTTTGGTAGAAGGACATCGTCAGACGGATCTCCGTCCTTTATATTAAGATAAGCACCCTGTGGTGTCATCCTCTTTATCTTCATTGAATAATATTTTCCGGGAATCATTTTGTTTCTCCGTTCCATCGGTGTTAAGAGACACCGACATCATTTACAAGCTTTGCTATCACTTCTTCTTCATTCCCTAAATTTTTAGTGATTCCGTACTTGTTTTTAATTGTTCCGACCTTTTGCTCCAGCTTTTCGAATGCTGAATCAACCGGGCTTCCGTCATTGCATATTACCACATAAAGCTCCTTGATGTCATTCATGTAATCCTCCAGGAATGAATAACCTGCAGGTGCAGTATTTCCTGCCCAAAGAGGTGAAACCAAAATGACTTTATCCAGTGATGCTATATCAGGACTTCCTTCAAATGACACCTTGGTTTTTTTCCCATTGATTGAATAAAATCCTCCGCGGAACCATCCGATGATGCCTTTCCATGAAACATTATCCGTCAGTCTGGTCATTGAACACCCGAGTTTTTCAGAAATCTTTTTTGCTATTCTTTCTGAGTTACCTGTTCTTGAAAAATAGAATACATTAATGTTCATATCATACCCCTTTCGCTGTCCATGACATCGCCAGAAGATTCTCCGGAGACACATTGGACAATAAAGCCTCATGGCTTGGTGAAATTATATAATTCTGACCGAATATTTCAATCAGTCTTTTCACTTCATCCTTTATTTCATCAGGTGTACCAAACGGCAGCAGATGCTGGGTATCAACACCACCCATGAAAATCAGATCATTTCCAAACTCCCTTTTCAATGTCACGGCATCCATTCCTGCCGCCTTTGCCTGCATGGGATGTATGGCATCAACCCCTGCATCAATTATCATAGGCAATGCACCGGTTATAGCTCCGCATGAATGCAGCATTGTCTTCTTATTATACCTCATTGCCGTTTTAGTTAATTTTTCTATACCCGGAAGAACAAATCTTCTGAACATGTCAGGACTGATTATAAGGTCTATCTGGGTTCCAAAATCATTTCCGAAGAAAAAAACATCTATGAGGTCACCCATCTCTTCAAAGAGCTTTTCATTGGCCTTTACATAGAAATCCACCACATGCTCAGTAACCGATTCAACAACATCAGGATTCTCATACATTTTGATGAAATAATTTTCCATGCCAAAGAAATCAGCAACTATATGGAAATAGGGACACCAGAATCCTCCAAAGAATGACAATCCTTCTTCTATTGTCTTTTCTGCCATTGTACGATATTCCGTAAAATCAAGATGTTTGAGATCGGGCCATGGGAAAAGCTCTATATCGGAAGTATTCTCAGTTTCTGCAAAGACTCCGGGCTGTCCATGGCTTTTTTTCTCACGTCCAATATGACAGTCAAACATTGGTTTACTTTCAGGATGCCTGTAGCAGGATTCTGCAGGTCTCCACCTTAAGTCATCCCCTAGAAAAACAGAAAGTTCTTCCTCGGAACGGACTTTAAAATGCTTTAAATAAATTTCCAGGGCATCTGGATGCGGGTTCCCCTTCCAGTACCCCGGTTCGTTCACATTGCTCTTGTTCATTATGGTAAGGATTCGTTCTCTACCTGTCAAAATCAACCTCCTGAAGTTACAAAACTGATATAATCAAGTATACTATATTTAATACTTTTTTACTGCGAGGATATTATGGACCTAAGGATTTTTAACTGCAGGGCACAATGGATTACAATGGCTGATGATGATACTGCATCTCCCCTTTTCAGAAAAGAATTCGAGACAACAAGACCTATATCAAAGGTCATATGCAAGGTCAGCGGTCTTGGATCATATATAATTTCAATTGACGGAAATAGAATCGGAAATGCAATACTTGAACCCCGTTTTTCAAATTACAGTAAATCTGTTTATTATAATTCGATTGAACTGCCCCCTCTCGATGTGGGAAAACATGCCATTGGAGTTACCCTCGGAAGGTCCAGACGGTCTATGCTTACCAGGAATACATGGGGTTGGCATAATCCTCCATGGGATACAACCCGTCAGCTGGTTGTTCAGATTGATATATATTATGAAAATGGAACATTCGCATGTATCCGTTCTGATGAGACCTGGAAATACACCTACGGACCTGTCCGATTCGACTGTCTGTATGCGGGAGAAAAATATGATGCAAACCATGAAGCTGTCGGATGGGATTCAGTTGGCTTTGACGACTCCGCCTGGAATAACGCAATATTTGCAAGGGAACCGGAAGGACGTCTTGTCCTGCAGGAATCCCCGCCTATTGTCCCCATAAGAAAAATCAAACCAACAAAGATCCTTATGACCGGTAAAGGCTCCAAAACATATGAGTTTGCAGAAAACATTGCAGGAAATATTGTTTTGAAGGCAAAAGGCAGCAAGGACTCAAAGGCTGTCATCCGTTATGGAGAAAAGATCAACGATGACATGACAGTCAATTCTGAGTATTTCAATATACACTCACCTTTGCAGGAAGATACATATACTTTCAAGGATGACAATGAAATTGAGTACTGCCCGGTATTCACTTACAAGGGTTATCAATATGTTGAAATTGTTTCTGATCCACATGTCCGAATAATTGATGTAACCGGCTTGGTTTATCATAATGATATTGAAAAACGGGGAAAATTCAAATGCTCGTCTGCACTTGCAAACCAAATACATGAAAACTCAATCAGAGCATTGCTATCAAATCTGCACCATACACCGACAGATACACCTATCTATGAAAAAAACGGTTGGACCGGAGATGCACAGCTCACTTCGTTGGTTGCAATGTATAACTTTGACGTTAATTCGCTTTATAGCACATGGATGAATGACTTTGCCGATTCACAGATGCCAAATGGAGAAATTCCGCCGATAATACCATCACCGAACTGGGGTTATACATCATCTGACTTTGGCTGGGAAGCTGCAAAACCGGCTCTGCCTGCCTGGGATGCAGCATACTTCGAGATAATAAATAATCTACATACATTTTATGGGTCTGATGATTTAATCAAAATACATTTTGGAAATCTGGAGAAATATTTGGAATACCTAAGTTCCTGCGCAGATGATTACATAGTTAAAACAGGTCTGGGTGACTGGCTGGCTCCAAATTATGAAGATCATTCAGGAGAACTTCTCCAACCCAATGAAAATCATCTTTCGTCAACAGCTTATTATTACAGAATGTCTGATATATTAAGCAAATTTGCTACGATTATAGGTAACATTGAAAAAGCGGCCAAGTATGAAAAAATTTCCAAAAACATTAAAAAGGCTTTCAATGATAAGTATTTGGATATAAAGACCGGTATCTACAGCCCGGGCAAAGACCTCCCCTACAGGCAGACCCCCAATATCATGGCACTGGCCTTTGGTCTGGTTCCTGAACAGCTGAAATTTAAAACAGTGGATGCCTTGGTCCATGATATTGCAGTAACCAGGAACGGTCACCTTTGGACCGGTATAATCGGAACAAGGTACATTTTAGATGTTCTTACAGATAATGGATATTCCGACCTGGCATTTTCGCTTATTGAATGCACCACATATCCTTCCTGGGGATATTGGCTGAGGAACGGTGCTACTTCACTATATGAAACCTGGGAACTGGATACACGTTCCAGGAATCATCACATGTTTGGTTCAGTTGACTCATGGTTCTATGAATATTTATGCGGACTATGTCCAACAGCCCCCGGGTTTGCATCGGTTAAGATTAAACCTTACTTTCCAACGCAGCTCAGTGAAGCCTCAGCATCATATTACACAGGCTTTGGTGAGTTGTCTGTTTCATGGGTTCGGGTGAAGGAGCAGATTCATTTGAGTATCGTAATTCCACCTGCGACTGATGCTATATTCTGCAACACCAGGAAAAAGGGTGAGGAATTCAAGCTAAATCCTGGGCTGCATAAGTTTACAATTTAGTTTACTCCCACCTGAAAGGAAGTCCGGTGGCGACAGCCGTAACAGCTGTTTCCAATATTATTTCAGCTGATTCTGCCTGGCAGTTTTTACTGTTTCCTATGCAATCCTTGCATTTTTTTCTTGTCCCGCATTCATTGTATCCGGGACCCTGGGTTGCATTGGGTCTGGCCTTGTTTTCTATCATGTTCAAACGGATTTCTGTATCGTAGGCACCTTTTCTGTTATTCGTTCCCTGTGCTTCCTCAACTG
This sequence comes from Clostridia bacterium, assembly GCA_016929655.1. Classification (GTDB taxonomy): domain Bacteria; phylum Bacillota; class Clostridia; order DUPQ01; family DUPQ01; genus JAFGQE01. The sequence continues at coordinate 478 of JAFGIJ010000156.1, read as the reverse complement.
CAGCTTTTCGGGCATAATCAATTGCATCCTCATAAACCTTGAACTGTCTCCCGGCTCCCCATATATTAACCGTATACCCCGACACTCCGCTGCTGGTAAAGTTGGGGGTTATGACTGCTGTTTTTTCGGATCTTATTTTACCGGTTATTGCTCCTATGGCATTTGCAACGGCTGCGTCATCAGGAATTATGCATTTTGTGTGCATGGCTTCTGCCACATCCTTGAGAAAAACATGTATCGGCGCACCAATTCCAACCAGGCTGAACCTGGTTCTGAGAGTTGCTTCAAATGTGTGCCTTGGGTCACTGATTTTTCTTTTTGAAATTGATTTCCTAAAACCATTCAGAAGCACTTCCTTCAACTGTCCTGACATACCATCACTCAGCAGGCTCTTGTCTTCATCTTCAATTAAAAGTTTTGATATACCCAGGAATAGCTTTTCCTTTATCCTGGTATAAACATCAGAAACCAATGAAGT
>JAFGIJ010000155.1 GCA_016929655.1 Clostridia bacterium | reverse complement strand
TGTTCCAAAAGGCAATACTGTGATAAGAAAGAATGACCGATTGGTAATTATGAGCAAACCCGAGGTTCAGACTGAAGTTTTGATGGCCATCAGGGGGAAGATTGACTGATGAAGTTTACTGAACAATTGAAAAACAAATATAACCTTATAATACATTTCATGGGTATTACCCTGATATTCAACGGCATAGTGATGCTGGTACCTCTGTTGGTACTGCCGTTCTATGGCAATGAAAAGATATATGCAATTAACTTTATTATTCCAGCATTGTCGGCAATCCTGTCGGGAACGGTTGTATGGGTTTTAACCAGGAAAAAAAATCATAATGGTATAACGGTTCGGGACGGTGGTGTAATGGTGGTTTTTGCATGGATTCTTACATGCCTTGTTTCTTCAATACCATTTCTTATGCTCAGAGACATGAACTTTACTCTGTCAGTATTCGAATCAGTCAGCGGATGGACCACGACGGGACTGAGTGTAGTGAATGTTGAACTTGCTCCGCATATATATCTTTTTTGGAGAAGCTTCATGCAACTTCTCGGAGGAGCAGGCATAGCAGTAATAGTACTTGCTTCTATCATAGGACCTGCGGGGTCCGGACTGTACAGTGCAGAAGGGCGGTCCGATCTACTGCTACCCAATGTAACCAAGTCTGCAAAACTAATGATGTCAATATATTTGGGATATGTCATCAGTGGAACGATACTCTATATAATTGCCGGTATGCCGGTCTTTGATTCCATCAATCATGCCATGGCTGCCCTATCGACTGGAGGATTTTCCACAGTCACCGGAAGCATAGGGGAGTACAACAGCGCTGCAATTGAGATAGTAACAATAATACTTATGTTTGCAGGTACCATTAATTTTGCAGCCCACTATCTGCTGCTGAAAGGTAGATTCCGACAGTTTGCAAAACAGGGAGAAAGCCGGTTCATGGTTTTCATTCTCAGCCTGGCTGTTCCGGCGGTTGTATTCCTTTCGCTTAATCAGATTTATTCAGGTTTTGGAGAAGCCTTCAGAAAGGGTTTCTTCAATCTAGTTTCGGCATTGTCAACTACAGGGTTTTCTACAGTTGATTACAATACCTGGCCAGTTTTTTCAATCTTTATTCTGATAATGTTCATGCTAATCGGAGGGGGTACCGGATCAACAGCCGGAGGTATCAAACAATACAGAATATACATTATGGTGAGGAGCATCATAAAGCATATCAGAGGTTTCAATATGCCTGCCAGAAGCATTAAGGAATTGAAGGTGGAACGACCGGAAGGAAAGGTCTTCCTGCAGGAAAAGGAAGAACTGAGAACGGGTGTGTTTATATCCATTTATATGCTTCTTTATTTTGCAGGAGTTATGATATTCCTTCTTCACGGATACTCCCTGACTGATTCTATGTTTGAATTTGCTTCAAGCATTGGGACAGTCGGGCTTTCGATAGGGATAACAACAGCTGACGCTCCTGTAATGATTCTATGGACTGAAATAATAGGCATGATTATGGGAAGACTTGAGATTCTGGTGATTTTCTATGCCGGTGCAAGGATTATCAGGGACCTGAAGGCACTTTTGAGAAAACCCATTGTCTGATATCCTGCAATGAGAGAAATTCACAGCAAAGGAATAAGGGAATTAATGGGGGTTTCCACATTAGATTCTGATTAATCAGGCAGTTGAAGTAATTTACCAGGAAATCAGAATTCTACTGAGGCAATCAAACGTTTTAAATTATTCAGCCCTGCTTCAATCGCATACAGTGGATCTTCAAGGCCTTCAAATTCTATTGACAGGGTGCCGTCATATCCATACTGCTTGATTATATTCATGCACTGACTCAGTGGCAGATCACCGTGTCCGATTATTGCGCCTCTTAGGTAAGTTCCATATCTGGTATAAAACCAACCGGGTCCGGGATTGAAGGATGAACCATCCTTAACATGAAAATCCTTGAAGTGAACATGGAATGCATAAGGGATAAGTCTTCCGACTGCTTCGACCGGGTCCTCGTCAACACACATGAAGTTACCGACATCAAGCAGTACACCGAAGTTGTCATGGTCAACGGCATTGACAAGAGCCTCAATCCGATGGCTGTCCTGGGAGTATCTTCCATGGTTTTCAACCATAGTCCTGATTCCCTGTTCTGCAGCAAATTCAGTTATTCTCCTGCATCCTTCAGCAATCTGCGAAAGACGAAAATCAAAACTTCTGGCACCTCTATCGCCACAGTTATAGCCAAATGTTGCATCATGGCGCATTTTATCAACTCCCATTGCCTTTGCAACAAGTACTTCTTTTTTCACGCGTTCTACTTCTGCATCAAGATTCCCTTCAGAGCCTTTCAGCATATCCGCAGGAGTAGCAAAATTTGCAAGCTCCAGGCCAGCATCAGCACAGCGCATTTTGATTTTTTTTGCCATTTCAAGCCTTGCAGAGTGTTCTTTTACAGGCAGGTTTGAGAATTCAATGGCATTGAATCCGAGTTCTTCTGTTTTTTCTATAACTGCAAGATATTCCATTTGACCTTTGCTGACCAGCCTGCTGTATGAGTAAGAGCTAACTCCGGTTTTCATATAAGTTCCTCCATGTTTTTGTCCATGAAATTATATTACTGTTTGTATGGATTTACAATTGAATTATAAAGATCAGCTGTTTATCCTGTTCTTATCTGCATATAGCATCTCATCAGCATCTTTCATAATCTTTGCAGGTTCCACAAAACCTTCAGAGAACACAAATCCAAAGCTTGAAGAAATCACATGTTCTGTCCCGGGAAGTTTTATGGTGGATGTAGTCATCCTGAGTTTCTCAATGAAATGCGAACAATCCTTTTCATTGCCGCACTCAATGATCATTGCAAATTCATCTCCACCGATACGGGCAAATACATCCTCTTTTCGAATGACTTTGCGCATACTTTCCGAAAACAATATAAGTGCCTGGTCACCGATGTCATGACCGAATTTATCGTTTATTTCCTTGAATTTATTGAGATCTGCAAAAACAACGCAAAAGGTATTGCTCCTGTTCCTTATGAATCTGGAGCAGAATTCCTCAAGCCTTTCATAAAAGTATCGCCTGTTTCCGCATCCGGTGAGAAAGTCAGTGCGCAGAAGATTATTGGCCCGTTGGTTTGCCTCTTCTATTTCTTTTTTCTTCTTAGCCAATTCCCTGGACAGTGCAGCAAGCTCCATGTTAACCACTGAAATGCGTTCTATAATATCTGTTTCATCAATCAACCCTGTATTGAAGCAAAACAAGGTTTCACCCCCACCTGAAATTGCAATTCCGCTGTAAACCTCCTTGTTTCCTGAAAATAGGGAAGTGCACTTGAAAAGCCTTGAAGTAATGTCTGAATATACCTTTTCAGTACCATCTTCGAATACAATTGCAAAGTTGTTGTATATACTGTTGTTTCCGGTTGAAAATATAGCTGGGAAGGCAGTCTTGAAGGAAATATTGAGCCAAGTGAGATATCCATTGGAATCGGTTGCAACCAATGGAGATTTTTCATGGAATTCCATGAAGATATTCAACAATTCATTATTCATGATCTTACTCCTACAGCCAGGAGTCACACACTTTTACCATATGGTAGGTATCTTCTGGAATCACCACATCATAATCAGCCAATAAGGTTCTGTCAGCATATGAAAAGGCATGACCTCCGGCAATTATCTTTAAATCCTTCAGACCCGGGTAGTTTCTTATTGATTTTAAAACTTCTATAAAAAG
>JAFGIJ010000154.1 GCA_016929655.1 Clostridia bacterium | reverse complement strand
GGGGGACATAAATTGGATCTGAAATCAAAATTCATGAAACAGGCAATAATGAGAAAAATGCTATACAGCCTGGTGCCGGTGACCCTATACTCAATATATCTTTTCGGTCTCCGCCTTCTGGCCTTGATTGCAGTAACCCTTGTTTTCGGTGTCATGGCAGAGTATCTCATCATGAGAAATATAAACAAAGACAAAGCAAAAGTCAGTGAAGCGGTTATCGTCAGTTGTGTCCTGTTTGCACTTACCCTTCCGCCGTCAGTCCCATTCTGGGTGGCAGGGGTCGGTATAGTGTTCGGTATAGTATTCGGCAAAGGTGTTTTCGGAGGATTCGGCCGCAATATCTTCAACCCCGCAATAGTTGCAAGATGCTTTGTGTATATTTCATTTCCCGCATTCATGACAGTGACATGGACAAAACCCTTTACAGGTTTTCCCGGCGGACTGATAAGATGGTTTAATTCAGTGGATGCCGCAACAAGTGCCACACCTCTTATTTTATTCAATAAAACCGGTGAAACAACCGGATATCTTGATTTGCTTCTTGGAAGGATTTCAGGCTCTTTGGGTGAAACTGCAGCAATTTTGATTATAGTCAGCGGAATTTATTTGATAGCAACAAAAACTGCATCATGGAAAAGCATGGCGGCATGTCTTGTTGGATTCGGAGTTTTCAATACAATACTTTATTTTACCGGAGTAACTTCTGCAGATCCCCTGTTTTCGATTCTTTCCGGTGGTTTTATATTCGGAACAGTATTTATGATTACAGACCCTGTTTCATCACCAAAAACTGATACAGCAAGAATCATATATGGAGCAGGGGTTGGAATAATTACAGCAGTAATAAGAATCTTCGGGCTTTTTGCAGAAGGGATGATGTTTGCAATTCTGGTTGGAAATATGTTTGTTCCTCTTCTTGAAAGGGTTTTAAAGGACATGACGGACCGGAAGAAGGTGACAGCATGAAAAAAGGATATATATATACAATCGTTTTTATTGTTGCTGTAAGTGTTGTCTTTTCCGGTGTTCTGGCTGTTGTAAATGCTGTGTATAAAAACAAAATTGAAATTAATGAACTTGCCGCAGAAAAGGTGTCAATCCTCTATTCCATGGGAATTGAGGCAGAAAACGCAGTTGCAGCATTTGATGAAAAGGTAACCCAAAAGGATATCGGTGAAATATCACTTTATTCAGCCGTCAATGATGACGGAATAGAAGTTTACTCCATTCCATTTGAAGGATCCGGTTTATGGGGAACAATCAGAGGATATGTGTCGGTGGATGTTAATCTGTCAACCATAACCGGAATAGCATTTACCGAACAGAATGAAACACCGGGCCTCGGCGGAAGAATTGAAGAAGAATGGTACAAGGAACAGTTCAGGGGTATCAGCATTGATAATGCTCTGGTATATGGAGAAGATACAGGTATAGATGCGATAACCGGAGCCACATCAACATCAAATGCAGTATTGCAGATCATGAATAATTTCATAAATACAACTTTGAAAGAACTGGAGGAAGCCGATGGGAAATAATATCAAGACGGTTTTCTACAGGAATCTCTGGGGAGAAAATCCGGTTATACGACAGATATTGGGTATATGTTCGGCACTTGCTGTTACCAACAGAACCGTAAACTCACTGGTAATGGGTGTAGGGCTGATGTTTGTTACTGCGTTTTCGAGCCTTACACTGTCTGCCCTCAGGGAACATATTCCTGACAGAATAAGAATGATTGTACAGACACTTGTAATTGCAGCATATGTAATAATCGTTGATATCTTCATTAAGGCAAACCTTCCTGAAATAAGCAAAGCGCTGGGGCCTTATGTCGGGTTGATTATTACAAACTGCATAATAATGGGAAGGGCGGAAGCCTTTGCCAGAAAGAATCCACCGGTCATATCATTCTTTGATGGATTGTTCGCAGGAATCGGATACACGGTCATATTGCTGGGAATTGCACTTATCAGGGAAATCCTGGGTTTCGGCACAGTATTCGGTTTCAATATCAATTTCATCGACTTTACCAAATGGACCATTATGGTTGTTCCACCGGGTGCATTCTTCATGATTGCAATATTCATATGGATAGCAGCCGGAATCCAGAACAGAAGACTTAAGAAGAAGGAGGCGAAATAATATGACTCCTCAGATAAACCCTTTTATAATATTCTTTGCCTCAATAATCACCAGCAACATGGTGCTTTCAAATTTCCTTGGCATGTGCTCATTCATATCTGTGTCAAATGAATTCAAGACGGCATCAGGTCTTGGTAAGGCGGTCACCCTTGTAATGGTATTCACGACGGTGATCAACTATGTTGTATATCAGTATATTGTACTGCCACTGGGGCTGGAGTATCTGAGGTATGTTGTCTTTATAATTGTAATTGCAGCATCTGTTCAGATTATAGAATTGGCAATGGACAGGTTTTTACCGGAGCTTCATATCAAGCTGGGAATATTCCTTCCGTTGATAACTGTAAACTGTGCAATACTCGGTATATCATTGTTCATGGTCATTAGAAACTATAATTTCTGGCAGTCTCTTCTCTTTGGTCTTGGAAGCGGGCTTGGATGGTGGCTTGCAATATCCACCCTGGCGGCAATAAGGGAAAAGACCGGTAAAAGCAAAATCCCACAGGGATTGGTTGGACCCGGACTTACATTCATCATAATTGGTTTGATGGCATTGGCGTTCATGGGATTTTCAGGGATATTTGTAATACAGTAGAAAGATGGAAGCAACGTGAAGGAAATACTTGTAACAATTTTAAGCATCACCGGAATATCCACAGTACTTGCAGTACTGATTATAATTGCAGAAAAGTTTTTAAATAATTACGGAGAATGTGAAATTGACATCAATGATGGGGAAAAGAAGCTAGTCGTTGAAGGAGGAAGTTCTCTCCTTTCATCACTTGCATCCAACAAGATATTCATACCGTCGGCCTGCGGAGGAAAAGCGACCTGCGGACTTTGTAAGGTCAAAGTACTTGATGGTGCCGGTCCCTTATTACCTACGGAAGAGCCATATTTATCTCAAGAAGAGAGAAAAGAGGGTGTCAGACTTTCCTGTCAGGTGAAAATCAAGAAAAATCTGCGGGTATATATACCTGAGGAACTTTTTAATATCCGTGAATATATCTCAACGGTAACTGAAATTAAGGATATGACTCATGATATTAAGGAATTCAGGTTTGAATTCAAGGACGGAGAGGACATTAAGTTCAAGGCAGGGCAATATATGCAGATTGAAACAAAGCCCTATGCCAAGGTCAGGGAAAAGGCAACACGAGCTTACTCGGTTTCTTCGGTACCTTCGGACAACAAGGCGGTTGAGCTAATAATCAGGCGTGTTCCCGGAGGCCTATGTACTACGTATATGCATGACTATGTCAAGGTTGGAGATGAGGTCAGGATGACCGGACCATACGGTGACTTTTATATGAGGGATGATTCTGACGATTATGTATTTATGGCCGGAGGGTCAGGTCTGGCTCCAATCAAATCCCTTGTCATGGATATAATGGAAAGAAACCTTGACAAGAAAATGATATTTATTTTTGGAGCGGTATCCAAAAAAGACCTGTATTATACTGATTTCTTCAGAGAAGTTGAAAAGAAGAACAGGAATTTCAGGTATGTGCCGGCACTTTCCAGGCCGGAACCTGAAGATAATTGGGAAGGAGAAACAGGGCTTGTAACGGAGGTCCTGAAAAAATATGTTGAAGGAGGCAAGGGAAAACATGCATACCTTTGCGGAAGTCCGGGAATGATCAATGCATGTGTCAATGTACTGGTTGACAGTGAATTTGACAAGAAAAATATATATTATGATAAGTTTAGTTAAGGGTGATAAACAATGAAACAAAGCCCAAGATATAATCAAATACAGGAAAATATGAAGCCCGGGGCATTCACTGCCCATGGATTTTTGGGTGAAGATGACCGTGCGCTCAAGGATATTATCAGGCAGGATGATGCTGATGTTGAAAAACTTGATCTAAGTCATGCCCAGATAGCAGGAAGAATGCAGTATTTTACAGAGCTGGGCAAGGAATTGCTAGATATACCGGTAGTTGTGGATGAAATCTATGAAGTGCTTGTGGATGACCATAGAGGAGAGATTCCGTGTCCATTTGCGGACAATCAAAAGGCAATAAAGACAAATACTCGATTTACCAACAAAAAACTTGGAATAACCATTTACTGGTCTGATTTGAATATTCATATGATCAGATATCATGGCTTTTATGAAGGCAAGGGTTCTTTTTTCAGGAATGATCCTCAAAAACTGGCAAAGGCACTTGGATTGATATAGTTTTCAGGAGGTTTTATGTACTGGTTGTTTAAAAATCTTGGCTGGGTAAACATCGGATTGCTGGTTTTGATAATAATGCATTTCATTTTAAGACGAGTCAACAAATATGCACTGGGAAATAAAAGCAAGTTTCTGAAAAAAGCTTCGAAACTTATGTCATCATTACATCCATACCTTACCGGGCTTTTGCTGATTTCAGCCTTTTTACATGGCTATAATCTGGTTGGAGGAATACGGCTTCACAGTGGATTCATTGCATTTTTTGTAATTTTGCTTCAAACAATCTTTGGCATATTAGTTAAAAAATTCTTCAAAAAACCAATCCTGATTATTCATAGATTTACGGGTTTGGCTATCGTCATCGCTGTCATAACCCATGTTGTTCTAATGAAAACCTAGCAGGGAGGTTATACTATGGTAAGTATAAAAAAAGTTTATAAGACAGTGGAAACCATGGAGGGTGCCGGTGTCAGGCTTAACCGCGTCTTCGGGTACAATGAAACACCCCAGTTCGACCCATTTTTAATGCTTGATTATTTTGCAAGCAATAATCCTGATGATGTTATGAAAGGATTTCCATGGCATCCACATAGAGGCATTGAAACTATTACATATATGTTGAAAGGTGAAATTGAACATCAGGACAGTCTTGGGAACAAAGGTATTATCCGTAAATCCGAGGTACAGTGGATGACAGCAGGAAGCGGAATAATCCATCAGGAAATGCCTCTTTTACCAAGGGATGGCCTTGAGGGGTTTCAGTTCTGGCTGAACCTTCCCTCAGATGAGAAAATGACAGATCCTCAGTATGGTGATATAACAGCAGATATGCTTGAGATATACCGGGAGGAAGGTTTGACTGTGAAGGTCATAGGAGGATCATACAAGGATGCACGTGGTCCTGTCCAGAGGGACAGATTGTCAGTCAATCTTCTTGATATAGAACTGCTGGGTGGAAGAAAATTTGACTATGAACTTTCAGAACATCTGAATGCATTTGTTTTTGTTTTTCATGGCAAAGGAAAATTTGGAGTTGAAAAGCAGACCATAGGTGAAAAAACAGCAATAAGATTCAATAATTCAGGAAAACTGCATATATCAACATCTGATGGAATAAGGTTCATCCTTGCAGAAGGAAAACCCATTGCAGAACCCATCGCATGGGGAGGACCCATTGTCATGAACACTCGGGAAGAATTGCAATCTGCCTTCCGTGAATACGAAAACAACACATTCTTGAAGCACAAAAAACCTTAATCGAGTAAACACCCCTCGGGTATTTACTCGAAAATCAAGCAAATACCCGAGGGGTGTTTACTCGAAAATCAGGCAAATACCCGAGGGGTGTTTGCTCGAAGTGGTATAATTGAGGCGGAGGGTAGCGATGGATAGACCGAACATTGTTTTGATTTTTACGGACCAGTGGAGGGGTGATTTTCTTGGGAGTCTGGGGCATAAGGTAAAAACACCATTCCTGGATCAGCTGGCCGGTGAAGGTATAATGTATACTTGTGCATACTGTGCAACCCCAAGCTGCATACCGGCAAGAGCAAGTTTGCTGACCGGTATGAGTGGTTCTTCGTGTAATAGAATTGGATACATGGACGGAGTTCCATGGAGGTACCCGGTTACAATGCAGGGTGTTTTCAAGGAGTCGGGTTATCAGACAATAAATGTTGGAAAAACCCATTATTACCCAAGGCGTGAGAGCCAGGGATTTGAAATAAACAGACTGTATGATCCGCAGAACTGGCTGGATGGAGAAAAAAGTGATTATCACAAATGGCTTGATGAAGAAACCGGAGGTAAGGTAATTGATCCGGCAGATGCAGTTGACAACAATGGTTTTTGCTATATCCCATGGACATATGACAATTATCTGCATCCTACTGAATGGACTGCAGATACAGCCCTTGATGAAATAAAAAATCGTGACAAGGAGAGACCTTTCTTCATGCAGATAGGGTTTCACAGACCTCATCCGCCCTTGGATCCGCCTGAGGCATATTATAATATGTACAGGGATACGGATTTTGGCGAAGCTCCGATAGGTGATTGGGAACCTGAGGAATGGAGACGGAAAACAACGAGCAATGCACCTCTGTTCGGAGTAAAATCAGAAGAAGACAGGCAGGTTGCAATAAGGGCATACTGTGCCCAACTAACCCATATAGACCATCAAATAGGTAAAATAATCTATTATATTCGTCGTTATGACCACACAAAAAACACCATAATAATGTTTACTAGCGACCATGGAGACCTTTTGGGTGATCATTGTACTTGGAGAAAAATATTCCCATACGAGGGTTCATCAAAAATACCAATGATTCTGAATACTCCTGATAAAATGATGCAAACCGTCAATACAACACTGGGTTACCGAATAGACAGTACACCGGTTACGCATATGGACATAATGCCGACCCTACTGTCTCTGGCTAACATCGATGTTCCCAAAAATGTTGAGGGAATTGATTTCTCAGGACCTTTGTATGGAAGAAAAATTGAAGGTCGTGAATTCATTCACGGGGAACATACCGCAGGCGAAACGATGGGGGTTCAGTTTGTTACAGATGGCAAAACAAAATATTGCTTTGACACCTTGAGCGGCAGGGAAGAGTTGTTCAACCTCATGGATGATCCCCGGGAACTAAGGAATCTTGCAGGAATTGATGGTTATAAAGATCTGCGTGATATTTGGAAGAAGAGACTTGTCGAAATACTTGAAAAAAGGCCCGAAGATGGCTTCGTAAAAAACGGAGAACTGCAGACAGGCATTGTTCCTCCACCCATCAGAAAAGAACTTATCAAGGGCCTGAAGCCTGAGGAAGTACACCAAAATGCCAGAAAAGCCATTGAAAATATCTGGGGCAGGGACATCTGGAAAAACAACATATAAACCAATGAAAATGCATCGATTAAGTGGTTCATAATCATAACCAAATAAATTTGTAAGAATTTACAAACAAGTTTGGTAAAAATGTGAAAAATTTAACAAAATATTGCATTTGCTTCTTGTTGATGCGCAAAGTATAAGATAGAATACTTGTGAAATATTTAACGATATGGGTTAAGAGTAATTTTTTGAAAGGTTTTTGAATATGTGTGAGAACAAATTCGCAGAGGAAAAGTTCAGGGAACTTGATGGATTCATTGAAAAGGTAGGAGCCAGTGAGGGCAACCTGATTGAGATCCTGCACAAGGCCCAGGACTTGTTCGGATATCTTCCAAAGGAAGTTCAACTGTATGTTTCAAGAAGCCTTGGAATTTCTGCCGCAAAAGTAAACGGGGTTGTTACATTCTACTCCTACTTCACTGAAATTCCCAAAGGCAAGCATGTAATATCAGTATGTATGGGGACAGCCTGTTTTGTCAGAGGCGCAAGCGATATCCTTGTTGCATTGGAAAAGAAGCTTGGGATAAAAACCGGCCAGACCACTAAGGATGGTAAATTTACAATTGATTCACTGAGGTGCGTAGGAGCATGCGGCCTGGCACCTGTGGTTATTGCAGATGGAAAGGTCCACGGAAGAGTAGAGGTTGATGACCTTGATAATATACTCGTGGAACTTGAAAGCGGGGTCAGATAAATGAAAAAGTTAAAGAATATTGAGGAACTGAAGGATTTCAGGGACAAATGTGCAGAAAAATTTTCCGGACCAGATAAGATAAGGATCATCGTAGGAATGGCAACATGTGGAATAGCTGCAGGAGCAGGAGAAGTCTTTGACTCAATAGCCGGTGAAGTTATGAAACTGGGTTTAGGAGACAAGGTTACTGTTGTAAGGTCCGGATGCATGGGTGCCTGCCACGCAGAACCGACAGTTGAAATTTCTATCCCGGGTGAAGAATCGGTGCTCTATGGAAACATTGACAGCCAACGTGCAAAAGTTTTGGTTAAAAACCACATAATGCGCAATGAAGTTGTCACTGAGCTGGTTCTTGAAAAAGCTTATGAAACAATCAGCTGAACGGAGGAATTGATATGAGCACCAAAAAACAATTAAGAATAGCACTTAAGAATTGCGGCGTAATCGATCCTGAGAATATTGAAGAATATATTGCAAGGGATGGTTATATGGCGATAGCAAATATATTGACCGAAATGACCCCTGAAGATGTCATTGAGGAACTGAAGAAGAGCGGCCTGCGAGGAAGAGGCGGTGGTGGATTTCCGACCGGTTTGAAATTGGAGTTTGCAAGAAAGAACAAGGGTAAGAAGAAATACATTATCTGCAACGCGGATGAAGGTGACCCAGGCGCATTCATGGACAGAAGCATCCTCGAAGGTGACCCCCATTCCATTCTTGAAGCCATGGTTATCTGCGGATATGCCGTCGGTGCGGGAAATGGATACATATATATAAGGGCTGAATATCCTCTTGCAATTGAGAGACTTAAAATAGCAATCAAACAGGCCTATAAGTATGGTCTTCTTGGTAAAAATATATTAGGCAGCGGTTTTTCCTTTGACATTGAACTTAAATATGGAGCAGGAGCATTTGTCTGTGGAGAAGAGACGGCTCTAATAAACTCAATAGAAGGAAATCGTGGAGAACCTCACTTCAAGCCGCCTTACCCTGCTGAAAAAGGTTTATGGGATATGCCTACAACCGTTAATAATGTTGAAACCCTTGCAAATGTTCCCGCAATCTTTAATATGGGAGCAGAAAAGTTTGCCAGTATTGGAACAAAGACCAGCAAGGGAACAAAGGTATTTGCACTTGCAGGCAATGTAAACAATGTCGGTCTGGTGGAGGTTCCGATGGGTACAACCCTAAGGGAAATTGTATTTGACATCGGAGGAGGAATTACAGGGGGCAAGGGTTTCAAGGCAGTTCAGACCGGTGGACCATCCGGTGGATGTATCCCGGTGCAGTTTCTGGATGTTCCGATAGATTATGAAAGTCTCAGGGAAATTGGTTCCATGATGGGTTCCGGTGGAATGATAATTATGGATGAAGACACCTGCATGGTTGACATTGCCAAATATTATCTTGAATTCACAACCGATGAATCATGTGGAAAATGCACAGCCTGCCGCATAGGAAACAAAAGACTTTTCGAGATGCTTGAAAAGATCACTGAAGGAAAAGGAACTGAGGAAGATCTTGTTAAACTTAAGGAACTCGGAGAAATAATAAAGGACACATCATTGTGCGGGCTTGGTCAGTCAGCCCCCAATCCGGTGCTTTCAACAATGAAATATTTCTACAATGAGTATGAAGCCCATGTCAGGGATAAAATATGTCCTGCCGGCATATGCAGCAGTCTTACAAAATTCGAAATCAACAAGGACAAGTGCATAGGTTGTACACTTTGTGCAAAGGCCTGTCCGGCCGCCTGTATCAGCGGCAAAGTAAGGGAACCACATGAGATAGACCAGGATAAATGCATCAAGTGCGGAGCCTGTTACAAGGCATGTAAATTCGATGCAATTACCAAGAGCTGAGGAGACGAATGATGAATAAAGTTAACATTACAATAAATGATATGAATATTTCAGTTCCTGAGAATTACACCGTTCTTGAAGCGGCAAGGGAAGTGGAAATTGAGATTCCAACATTGTGTCATCTCAATCTACATGATCTGAAGGCAGTAAACAGAAGTGCATCGTGCAGGGTCTGTGTTGTTGAGGTTGAAGGGCGGGGACCTCTGAGTCCCTCTTGCTCCACATACGTCAGTGAAGGCATGGTTATTAAAACAAATACTCCAAGGGCGGTAAAGGCCAGAAGAACAATGGTTGAACTTCTTTTGTCTGACCATCCAAAGGATTGCCTTACCTGTGAAAAAAATCAGCAGTGTGATCTACAGAAACTTGCTGCAAATCTTGGAGTCAGGGAAATTGAATACACAGGGGCCCAGTCAACTTATGAAAAAGACAATTCCAGTTACTCAATTTTCAGAAACCTGGATAAATGTGTTCTTTGCAGAAGATGTGAAACAATGTGCAATGAGGTTCAGACCTGTGGAATTCTTTCCGGTATGGACAGAGGATTTGAAACTGTTGTAGGCCCTGCATTCGGACTTCCCATGATTGATACAATGTGTACCTTCTGCGGTCAGTGTGTTGCTGTATGCCCTACGGCTGCACTGACTGAAATCAGCAATGTAAGACAGGTCTGGGATGCCATAAACGACCCGGATAAATTCGTTGTTGTTCAAACTGCTCCTGCAGTAAGGGTAGCCCTTGGTGAAGAGTTTGGTATGGAGCCGGGTACAATAGTCACCGGAAAGATGGCGGCTGCTCTCAGAAGAATGGGATTTGACAAAATCTTTGATACTGATTTTGCAGCGGATTTAACAATTGTTGAGGAAGCTTCAGAATTAATTCACAGGGTTCAGAATGGAGGAAGACTTCCAATACTTACAAGCTGTTGCCCCGCATGGGTTAAATTCTTTGAGCATCAGTTTCCTGATCTTCTTGACATCCCATCTACATGCAAATCACCTCATGAAATGTTCGGGGCTATTGTAAAAACTTATTATGCTGAGAAATTCAAAATTGATCCACATAAGATAGTAGTTGTTTCTGTTATGCCGTGTCTGGCTAAGAAATACGAGGCAGCAAGACCTGAACTAAGCGGAAAAGGCATGCAGAATGTTGATTATGTAATTTCAACGAGGGAAGCTGCAAAAATGATAAAAGAAGCTGGAATTAACTTCATCAACCTTCCCGATGAGGGTTTTGATAATCCGCTTGGCGAATCAACAGGAGCCAGTGTAATATTCGGTACTACCGGAGGAGTTATTGAAGCAGCACTCAGAACAGCTGCTGACTGGCTTACGGGAGAATCCCTTGAGAAGATTGATTACCATCAGCTGAGAGGTCTTGAAGGAATAAGGGAAGGCACTGTAAACATAGGAGGCACGGATTTCAAAATTGGTATTGCCCATGGACTTGGAAATGCAAGAAAACTCCTTGAAGATATAAGAGCAGGAAAAACAGAATATCATGCAATAGAAATCATGGCCTGTCCCGGTGGATGCATCGGCGGTGGAGGACAACCTTATCATCAGGGTGATTCGGATATCATCAAGAAAAGAGCCGAGGCCATATACAGGGAGGACAAAGGAAAGGCTAAGCGTAAATCCCATGAAAATGTCAATGTCATTGAATTATACAAAGAGTTTCTTGGGGAATTTTATGGTGAAAAAGCCCACGAATTGCTTCACACCAAATACCAGAAGAGAGAGCTTATTTAATCACAGGCCGGTCAGAAATGACCGGCTTATTCGTTTTGTAAAAAAGCATACAGTGGTATATCATTTTGTTTGCGGGCAAATCAAAGCAATATATGAAACAGGAGGGTAAGAGATGAAAATAGGTTTGATTATTCATTCAGTTACGGGAAACACATTGAGTGTGGCAAAGCAATTGCAAAAAAGACTGACAGAAAATGGGCATGAAGCAGTGCTGGATGAAATAAAGACGGAGGGTAAAGTGGAATTTGGTTCAAAAGAAGCTAAATTTCTTAATATGCCTGATTTGAGTGGGTATGACCTGCTTATCTTTGGTTCACACACAGAGGCATTTCAACTCGAAATAGCCATGAAGATTTATTTTGAGAAAATTGAAAGAATTGAGGGAAAGGCAATATGCTTTGCAACCCATCAGTTCCCCTTTAAATGGCTTGGTGGAACCGGAACAGTTAAAAAAATGAAAGCCTGCTGTGAAGAAAAAGGTCTGAAAGTCCTTGGCACTTCGGTTATAAACTGGAGTCCAGAAAGCAAAAGACAGGCCAACATAGATAATGCTATCAAGGAAATTGCAGGATTAATCTGATTCTTTCATGAAATCTATTTCCATTGTAAGGATTTCATGTTTTTTAAGAATAGTTGATATTGATAAATCATTGAATTCCAATGGATATGTTCTGTCTGATGTTTTATATTGAAAATCCATTGTCCTGCAGGAGATTATCCTTTTTGATGATTTAACAGTGATTTTATCAGGTTTATCTGAAGAATTGAAAACCCTCAGAACCGTTGAACCTTTGTTTATATACAGTGATGATATAAAACACGACTCAGAGATAATTCCCATTGGAGGGGAGTACCCACAGTTTGTATTGGGCATCTTCTTGATTGTGATGTTCTCCGGTGGATTCTTCAACAATTTGTATGTGCCATATACTTTTGAGTAATCAAAGTCATGGCTTGCAAGTACTGAGAATCTAAAAGTACTTTTCCCCATGCACTCGTTATATTGATGGGTTTCCTTCATCCAATCTTTACAAAGATCAAAGTTAAAAGTTCTGGTCAGAATGGCCGAAATGCTGTCACCATTTTTATCATACCAATAATAGGAAGGCATTCTTTCACTTATAAGAGAAAACTCGGTATCTTTAAACTTGTAGCTCATCCATCCGTTTCCATAAAAAAGTCCCGGCCAGAGTCTTTCCAGATTGTCAATTTCTATATCCGTCAGCTTTCCAAAGGGCTCATCATTCATTGGTCTATCCTCAAATCCGAAGGGGATGCCTGCTCGGATATTTGGATTCTTTCCGGTGGGGAATGATATACCGAAAAATCCATTTGACTTTTCAAGACAATCCAAAGTGATTTCATAACCTAAAACAGGGCTGTTTTTTGTCAGTGTTATCTGCTGCTTGATTGATGCCGGACCGGCAGATCCAGTAATTTCATATTTCCACCTGAGAGGACCGCTTTCTTTAAGCAGCCAGGTTGATGGAGTGAATTCATGAAATTTTCCATGTTTATAATTATGCAGCCATGAATCATTTGGAGTCGGATCAATTTCTGTGAATCCTAATTTACCAAAGGCTGAAACCGAATCGAATCCAAGATCATTGATTCTTTCAATGGAACCGTAAGAAAAAATAACCTCTATGTTACCTGTGTCAACTTTTACTTTTTCCGGGGGTTCGATTGGATTTTCACAGAGCCAGTCACAATCCTTGAAGTTTTTGAATTCCAGTGCCGTCATACCAAATCCCGGTATGGAGACATCAACCAGTATTTCAGTTGTGTCAACAATCTGAAACTCAACTGGTCTTTGATGGTTATCCATAATCTGAAAGTTATCTGCGGGCATGTTTGTTGCAGATATTGAGAATATGCCTTTTCTTGGAGATTCAATTGGATTAATCAAGAGATTGGTCCCAATTGAAAAGGCATTGAACTCAGAAATAATTTCAATTGCTCCCTGAATGAGGTTGTTCACATTTTCAACGGTACTCAGTGCAAGATTGTAAATTTTTTCATAATCCTCCTTGAAAGAAAATTCCATTGCATGCCCACTAATGAAAAGAAGATTTTCCCAGGCCCCGTCGATTTTTTCTGCAGGATACTCAGCAGCTCCTTTAGAAGCCATGAACCATAGGGTTTCTGCCTTTATAATCAGTGATTCCAGAAGTGACCTGAAATTCCATAGTCCCCTGTCACCTTTGGTTGGGATGTTATAGGATACATCACAGGGGTCAAGAAGTCCCTCATGTACTTTGAGATTTTTGGAAGATATAGCATCAAAATACCGTTTTGCAGTTGAGTATTTAATCACAGTGCCAGAAGTTTTTCTCAGATACTCCATGAAGCCATCAAGGTTGACAGGATTATCAGAAAAATCCTTCATCGGCAAAGTGTCATCCATTCCGAATGGAAGCCAGATTTCGTCTGTTTTTCCATGACTTACAATGTCATCAAGTTCATTGTTATAAAATTCAACCAAAGTTCCGTCATCATCTTGAAAAGAGGTTTTATTAAGATAAGCCGCCTTCCAAAGGCCTGCATAAGTTCCTCGTGAACATATTATTCCCGAACCATCAATACCCTTCCAGATGAATTCGCGGGGAATACCTTTTGAGTCGAGCGCGCCTTGGGGCCGCCAGCCCCTGTAATATTTAAAGCCTGCAAGATTCAAAAGCTGGGGGAGTTGTGAATGGCCAATGGATACATCAACACTGTGAAAGACCTCTTGATTATCATTGATTCCATGCTCTTGAAACCACCTTCGGCCATAAGCTATGTTTCGGATAAAGGTTTCCTGACCTGCTGTTGTCGGTCTTAGAAGAGACATCATTGAACCGGTAATTTCTACTCTGCCCTCATTGATTCTTGCTGTTAATTCTCCTGACCTGCATTCGGGGTCATCGTAAAATGGTTTCAGAATATGCAGAACATTGTCTGTCATCCATGTATATGAAGGATTTTCCACCATTGTGTCGAGAACATCATTGATTATTTTTCTGTATCTTTTTATGTGCCATTCCCTTGTATGAATCCAGGCAAAATCGGCATGGCAATAGGGAATAACATGGATGGACAAGTTATTCAATTGACTCTTTTTTTCATTCAGGCTGTAATCCTTCATATTGCTATCCAATCATTTCTCTTACAAGTTTAATCCGGGATATCAGTCCATCAGGGGGGACCTGGTCGGCTACACCAAGAATAAAACCGGAATCCCGGTGAAATGTCTGCAGGATTTCTTCAAGATGCGATATAAACTGATTTTCAGAATATAGAGGAGAAAACAATGCTCCGGGCAGACCTCCCCAGATTATTAGTTCATCCCCGGCTTCTTTTCGAAGGTCCTTTAACATTATGTCGCCGATTGGATATGGTGTCACTGCTTCGGCAGCATCAAAACCGCATTCTGCAAGCATCGATAGGCATGGTTTCAAAGTCCCGTCTATGTGTATGCCGGTGAATTTACCAGCCATGTGCAATAAAGCATTCCTCTTTTGGTAATGTGGCATATTGAATTCACGGAAGAATCCTGCACCGGTCACTTCACTTGAAAGATTTTCTGCATATTCAACATATTCACAGGGGGAATTACAAAGAATATCAAATATAGGTAATTCTGAGAATTCAATGGACTCAAGTATCGTTTTGAAATCATCCTCATGATCCATATGAAGATTAACTGTATTCTCAACACCGGCCCACCTTACCAGCATTTTTTGAAATGGTGCAGATGCAATAACCGGCATTGCTGCTGCTATACCATGATTTCCCCATAGTTCTGCGGTTCTGGAAAAATCTGAAAAGTTTTCCATATAATTTGTTTGTTCATGGATATATCCCATTATCTTCATGTCCTCGATTGAATTTACATAATGTTTTGTTATTGCCCATGAATAGGTTTCCGGAAGATAATGCCAAAGGCAGGAAATGTTTCCAATCGGAGTGAAAAACTCTATTATACGTTCATTTCCACTTGTTTTGGTGGAATAGCTGATCTTGTCCGAATAATTCAACTTCCATGGGAAAGGTGCATAAAAGCATATTCCTGCACCTAGCTCCCTGTGGAATTTAAGATACCCTTCTTCACCCTCGAATTCTTTATCAAGGGTTTTCGTGGCCATCATGCTGCTATATAGGTATGACAAATCTGCATACCATGGTGTTTTATCCGGTTCATGTTTATTGAATACAGCCAGAATACGTTCCTTCTCAGTCATATGAAATCTCCTGGATACTATTTTACCTTTAATTAACCCATATAAAAAGACATGCTTTGGACTTTTGGTTTAAGTTGACTTAATATATATATAGTGGATATAATGTCTAGAGAAAAAGCCTTGGGAGGTAACGAAATGGCTTATAGAATTACAAGTGCCTGCATTAATTGTGGCTCATGCGAAGCAGAATGTCCCGTATCATGCATTACACCAGGTGATGACAAATATGTAATCGACGCTGAAGCCTGCATAGATTGCGGAGCCTGCGCCGGAGTATGCCCGGTTGATGCCTGCGTAGAGGCATAGCACAAAGGTTGATTTATCAACCGCAGAAAAAGGCTGTTTAAGAAACTCATCCTGTGCCGCCTGTTGGCAGTGCCCTGGTATTCATTTATTTGAAGGTTCTTGAACAGTCTTTTTTACTATTCCGGATATAAGAAATGAGTATAAGAGAAAGAAACAATATTAAAAAAATGGAACACTATTATTCAAACAAGCCAACATCAGAAAAAAATGAAGAAAGAATTGAAACTATTTTCAATGACAGGAAATTCCGTTTTAGAACATCTTCAGGTGTATTTTCAAAAAAATTCATTGATTTTGGAAGCATGCTGCTAATAAATACTTTTCTTGATGATTATGACAAAAGAGACTCTAAAATTCTGGATGCAGGTTGCGGTTACGGGCCCATAGGAATTGTTATTGCTTCATTTTTTAATAGTGCAGAAGTTGATATGTTGGATATCAATGAAAGGGCTGTTGAGCTTGCCGGTACAAATGCAATGGATAACAAGGTTACGAACGTTAACATATTCATTTCAGACGCATTTGAATCTGTTATGGAAAGCTACGATGCAATTGTGACCAATCCTCCCATAAGAGCCGGAAAGAAAACCGTATTTGACTTCTTTGAAGGAGCTTTCCAAAGGCTTAGGCACGGAGGGGTTTTCTACTGTGTAATTCAGAAGAAACAAGGAGCTGAAAGCGCATTCAGGAAACTGAAGGAATTATTCGGTAACTGTGAAATGATAGCCAGAAAATCCGGTTATCAGATATTAAAATCCCAAAAATTCTAAAAATTGCAGATAATCCCATGGGTGCCCTGCATCTGCAGTCAGATGGAGTTGGTACCATATGGTATACTCTGATTAGGTAATTTTATGAAAGTTTATGCACTTGTCGGGCCCAGTGGTACCGGTAAAAGTCACAAGTCAAGTCTGGTTGCAAGGGATATGGGTATTACCCATATAATTGATGATGGGCTTTTAATTGGTGGCAACAGAGTGGTTGCCGGAACAAGTGCAAAACGTGAAAAAACAAAAATGGCATCTGTGAGACATGCCCTTTTTTATACTGAAGAGCATCGCAGGGATGTGGCTCGTGCAATTAAAACAAAAAAAGTTGACAGCATACTGATACTTGGAACCAGTGACAAAATGGTTAGAAGTATTGCTGAAAAACTCAATCTTCCTGAAATTGAAAGAACTATTTACATACAGGATATTTCAGATGAAGAAGAAATAAACACCGCTCTGTCACACAGGAAGGACAAAGGAAAGCATGTAATTCCGGTTCCAACCTTTGAAATCAAAAATGACTTCAGCGGATATCTTCTTGATCCTCTTTATGTTTTCAGACGCAAGGGGAAAAACAAATATGTCTCAGAGGGGTCAAAGACAATTGTCAGACCCACATTCAGTTATCTTGGAAGTTATACAATTTCAAATAATACACTATTTCAAATAGCACGGCATGTTGCTTCGAAGGTGGAAGGGTTTGAATCAATTTCTCGTTTCAGGGTCATTAACAGAGAGGAAGGAATAAGTATAGAGATGTCTGTGGTAGTAAATTACAATTACACAATAATAAATACAATGAGACTCATACAAAAGAATGTTGCTGATACCCTTGAAAAACTAACAGCCCTGCACCTTGCCTCACTCGATATAACAGTAAAAAGCATAGTAATAAATGGAGCGGAATACCCATAGCATTCATATACCAGTGTTGTTTTACAGGTTTATGATTCTATTTAAAATTGCCGTAGGAGGTAAGCTTTTCAATGGAGCGAGGTATGGCATCCTTTGAGTTTTCCCAGGATGCTTCCTTATTTCGGTAGTCAAATTTTTGCGAAAACCACTGTACATCTTCCAAGATCCTGTTCATATTCGATGTCATAAGGTCATTCAGGTCATTTACAAAGACAGCACATTGCTTCGGTGACAGCTGTTCTTTTGCAGTTTTTAAAAGCAGTTTATAATGCGGAAGGCAAAAACCTTTTCCGGATTTTACTTTTTCCATGAATGCAGGGTCCTTGAAATACATCCATATTGTAACGTCTGCATATCTTTCCATAATTCTTTCAATTCTTTCACATATTTCGCACCTGGCATCCAGTTCATCAAGGAACGATACAGCCGAATCAATGAATTTGTTTGTAGTGGTTGCAGGTTTTGTCACACTTCCTGCAAGATTTTTCAATGCGTTCATTCCGGCATCTGCTTCGATACCCTTGCGACTGCCGGTAATCAATTTATTGAGCTTTTCCATCTGGATCTGTATATGTGTTTCGATTATAAGTGAGACTCCAAGTACATTTTCCCTGGCATTGTAAAGCATCCCAAAATGTCGTCGGCAAAAACCCTTTTCATTTGTATCGATTCTCTTGTCGGGTTCCATTAATGCAGGACTCAGCATAAAACTGATGGAATCATTCTCCTGTTGTTTTTCCAATGTGCACAAAGGGCACTCGCAATCCTGGGAAAAAGCATCATTTATGGGTATTGTGTATATTTTTTCTTTCATGGGGTATCTCCCTTATGTAGTAGAATAAGTATATCATACCGGGAGGATGTTAATGGATTATAAAGCTTATATGAGCAAAGGCAATACAGTGGTTGAAGGTATATCAAATTTCGACCTGGGAAGTACCCTTGAATGCGGCCAGTGTTTCAGGTGGCAAAAGAATGATGACAACGATTATACCGGAGTTGCACTGGGAAAAGCAGTTCGGGTGGTACAGAAGAATGACTCACTATATTTCATTAATACATCGGTAAATGAGTTTCAATCCGTATGGTATGAGTATTTTGACCTGGGAACTGATTATGGAAAAATAAAGGAAATTCTTTCAAAGAACGATCCTATTATGGATGAAGCAGTAAGGTTTGCCCCAGGAATCAGATTATTGAGACAGCCCATGTTTGAAACACTTGTATCATTCATAATTTCTGCCAACAACAGTATACCGAATATAAAAAGAGTTATTTCTGCCATGAGCAGGATGTGGGGGGAGAGTATCATTTATGAAGACAAGGAATACTTTTCCTTTCCTGATGCAAAAACACTTGCAAATGGGGAAATCTGTGACCTCAAACTTACAAAAGCCGGGTATAGATGTGAGTATATTAAAAAAACAGCTGCAGATTTCGATAAAAACCCATTTTATCGAAATGATTTGGCAGAATTAGGTTACTTTGAAGCAAGAAAAAAACTAATGGATTTTACAGGGGTAGGAGCCAAGGTAGCGGATTGTACAATTCTCTTCACAGGCTCAAATTTCAGGGCATTTCCTGTTGATGTGTGGATAAAAAAAATTATGGAAAAGCTATATCTTAAGAAAGAAACGGCTCTTACAGAGATTAATGAAAGGGCATTCCTGCTGTTCGGAGATCTGGCTGGATATGCACAGCAATATCTTTTTCACTACGCACGTATGAGTGGTAATAGTAAGGATTAAAGTTGAAATAGAAAGTGGATGGGCATATAATAAAACAAAATTAGATAGGAATTTTATTCCTGGAATGTGCGTTAACCCCTGCGTTTTGAACCTACATTAGACATTTGGGAGCTCACAGGTCCGGAATCGTAGTTCAGGCCTTTCACAAAATCCGACACCCGCCTCAAAGGCTGGTGCAACGGCTGAGGAAGAATGAACTTTCCAGCAGGGCACCCACCTAGCACAAGCTAGGAGTCAAAATTGGGGGAACGGCATTTCGGGAATTATACTTTAAGCAACTTATGTTGCTTTTCTTTTGTGTTTTGGCTGATCATCAGGTTGTAAGCAATGATATATTACAATATAATTGAATTAGAAGGCAGAGAGCAATCTGCTCAATATCAATGTCAAAAGGAAGATTTTATGAAAATACTTGTTACAGATGGAATGGATAAGGCCGCAGTAGAAAAACTAAAGGCTGCGGGACATGAAGTTATTGAGGAATTTTACCAGATAGACGCACTTGATGATGCAGTTAAAAATGCAGATGCAATAATTGTAAGAAGTGCAACAAAAGTTCGCAGACGGACAATTGATGCTGCAATGGAAACGGGAAGATTGAAATTGATTATCCGCGGCGGCGTTGGAATTGACAACATTGATGCTGAATATGCAGAGTCAAAGGGTATATCTGTTCGTAATACTCCCATAGCAAGCAGCAATGCCGTTGCAGAACTGGCACTTGCCCATATGCTGGCAGTATCCCGTTTTGTTGGAATTTCCAATGCAACCATGAGAAACGGCGAGTGGAATAAGAATAAATATAACGGTGTTGAAATTTCCGGTAAAACCCTTGGACTCATTGGATTTGGAAGAATTGCCAGAAGTCTTGGCGAAAAGGCTGCAGCCCTTGGAATGACTGTGGTTTATACGGATATTCTCGGAGACCTGAATTACAAAGGATATGAATATCTTGATCTTCCGGAATTGCTGAAAAAAGCAGATTATATATCGCTGCATGTACCTTTTGACAAGAATCAAGGAGCACTCCTTGGAAGCGATGAATTTGCAGCAATGAAGGATGGTGTTTACATTGTCAATTGTGCAAGAGGTGGTGTTGTTGATGAAAAAGCCCTCCTGGATGCCCTGAACAGCGGTAAGGTTGCCGGCGCAGGAATTGATGTTTATGAAGAAGAGCCTTCTGCAAATACAGCTCTTATCAATCATGAAAATGTCAGTGTCACACCTCATATTGGTGCGTCCACCAAGGAAGCCCAGAAGAAGATAGGTATGGAAATAGTCACTATAATTGAAAACGGAGGCAAATAATGAGCAGGGTATATAATTTTTCGGCAGGACCATCAGTACTGCCATTGGAAGTTCTTGAAAAAGCACAGAAGGAAATGCTCAACTATAATGGAAGCGGAATGTCCGTAATGGAAATGAGTCATAGGTCCTCTTTGTATCAGGACATAATCGACAGGGCGGAGAAGTCCCTGAGGGACATTATGGGCATCCCTGACAATTATAAGGTTCTTTTCCTTACCGGCGGGGCAAGTACCCAGTTTGCCATGATTCCGATGAACCTTATGAAAAAAGGGAAAATAGACATAGTTCACACCGGGGCATGGACCAAAGCAGCAATTCCGGAAGCCAGACGCTTCGGGAAGGTAAATATTGTTGCATCAAGCGAAGATGAGGGCTTTACATATATTCCTGAGCTGGATAAATCAAAGTTTGACCCTGATGCAGATTACTTTCACATAACCACCAACAATACAATTGCGGGAACACGGTTTACTGAGTTGCCTGATACGGGCAGTGTTGATTTGGTTGCAGATATGTCATCAAATATTCTTTCTGAAGTATATGATGTAAGCAAATTTGCTCTAATATTTGCAGGAGCACAGAAAAACATGGGGCCGGCAGGAGTTACTGTTGTAATAATACGCGAAGATCTTATTGGCAGAGCTGATGATTCAGTTCCGACAATGTTCAATTTCAAGACCTTTGCAGACTCAGGATCAATGTATAATACACCGCCGACTTACCCGATATATATCTGTGGAATGGTATTTGACTGGGTTAAATCAATGGGTGGAGTTGAAGGTATTTACAGGAGAAATGTTGAAAAAGCTGATCTTCTGTATAATTTCCTTGATGAATCAAAAATGTTCAAGGGTACTGTCAGGAAAAAGGACAGGTCTCTTATGAATATCCCCTTTGTTACCGGAAATCCGGATCTTGATTCTGCATTTATAAAAGGTGCAGGAGCAAGAGGCATTGTGAATTTAAAAGGTCACAGAAGTGTAGGCGGAATGAGGGCAAGCATTTACAATGCAATGCCTGTTGAAGGTGTAAAGGAACTGGTATCCTTCATGAAGGAATTTGAAACAGCCAACTCATAAAGGAGGTTTTTATGGGAGCCGGAATAATAATTGTAATTGTAATTGGAGTACTGTTGCTGCTGGCGGCAGTTTATGTTGTTTCAGTTTATAATGGGCTGATATCATCAAAGAACAGAATTGAGGAAGCTCTGGCAACCATGGAAGCATATCTGAAAAGAAGGTATGACCTTATTCCCAATCTGGTGGAAACGGTAAAGGGCTATGCAGACCATGAAAAGGAAACATTCACAAAGGTCATTGAGGCCAGGAACAAGGTTATGTCAGCTGTCGGTTTTGAAGAAATGTCTCAGTCTGAAAACATGTTGAAGGACTCTTTGAAATCTTTGTTTGCCCTTGCTGAAAGCTACCCCGAACTTAAAGCAAACCAGAATTTCCTGGAACTGCAGAAGGAGCTTTCAAAAACCGAAGAGGATATTCTTCAGTCAAGGAAGTACTATAACGGAGTTGTCAAGAAATTCAATACAGATATTGAAAGATTCCCCAATTCCATCATTGCAGGTTCATTCCGGTTTGAGAAGAAGGAATATTACAAGATTGATGATGAATCCAGGGAAAACGTAAAAGTGACTTTCTGACATGAAGAAGTTTTCGTTTTTAACTGCAATTCTGATATTACTTATGGCATTTGCACCCATGGTAGGAGCAGCAAGTGAAAATGAATATGTCATTGATGGATATAATGTTGTAATCGAGGTCGGTACTGATAATGTATACACTATAAGTGAAACTATAACTGCCGATTTCTTTGTGCAAAAACATGGAATATTCCGTGAAATTCCAATGGACTTCGGCAGATACCGCACCAGGATTTACGATGTTTATGTAAATGAACAATTCTCTCAAAGCAAAAGCAATGGCATGATTGTGCTTAAGATCGGGGATCCGGATTATACTCTTACGGGCAGAAAAGAGTATGTAATTCGTTATAAAATGTCTCTGGGCGAAGATATAAATCCGGAATTCGACCTCTTTTATTACAATATTATCGGAACCGGATGGGACACCATAGTAAAGAATGTGAAATTCGAGATTAAACTTCCTGTAAGTGTTTCTGAAGATAAAATTGATTTCTATATAGGCAGCGAAGGATCCAATGTTCCAGACAGTGTTTATTATGAAATTTCAGGAGCAACTATAAAAGGAAGTGTGCCGATTTTAGGCTCTTACGAAGGGGTAACAGCTTACATTGAACTTCCGGGGGACACATTCTTGGATGCAGAACCCGGACAAAAGGCTTCGTTGTATTCCCTTGTGGCCTGGCTTTTTTGTATTGGTCTTGTGTTTTTTGCCTTTATGATTTGGCAGAGAAAAGGCAAAGATCCGATGATTTATCCCTCGGTTCAATTCAAACCGCCTGAAGAAATGACCCCGGCTGAAGTCGGATATGTCATTGATGGTGTTGTAGATGACAAGGACATAACATCACTTATCTTTTATTGGGCGGACAAAGGCTATCTGGATATTACTGAATCGGGGAAAAATGAATATCTTTTTATAAAGAAAAACGACCCGCCTCCGAAGGAATCCTATGAAACATTTATGTTTCACCGGTTGTTTGAATACGGCAGGGATGGATGGGTTTCAACCAATGACCTTGACAAGGAATTTTATGAAGACCTGCCATTGATCAAGGAGCAGATTAAAGATAAATTCCAGGGGAATAAACGGCTTTTTACAAAGGAGTCACAGGTTTGGTCTGGTATACTGCTTGTTATGGCAGTAATACCATGCCTTGTTCTAATTCTGGTCATGACAGAAGGTTATTTTGACATGTTTTCACTGTTTCCTGTTTTATTTGCATTGGTAGGAGTAATCTTCAGCGGAGCTGTCATAGTCAATACACTTAAAAAATGGAATCTGTTCACCCGTGGAGGAAAATTTTTAAGAAGCATTTTCTTTGGTTTGTTTGTGCTTGTTTTCTGCTTTATTACTTTTGGATTTGCTTATGCAATAGAAGAAGGGATGTCTCCCGTATATCATTCCGATGTTTTTATATTCATGGAAGCCCTGCGGACAACTTTATCTATAGCGGCCATTTTCATACTTTCAGCGGCGACTATAAAGCGAACAGAATATGGTCACTCCATGCTGGAACATCTGCTTGGACTCAAGGAGTTCATTCGTGATGCTGAAATGGATAAACTTAAGCAAATGATTGAAGACAATCCTGATTATTTCTATGATATTCTGCCATATGCAATTGTACTTGGCCTTGAGAATAAATGGGCGGGAAAATTCAGCAGGATAACCATGGCACCTCCGAGTTACTACAGAACTTCCGGGGATATGTCTGTTGGAAATGTATTTACTGCGAGTATATTGCTTAGATGCATTGGAAGAACAGGGCATGTTATGACTGTGGCCAAATCTTCAGGTTCAGGTGGGTTCTCCGGAGGAGGCTTTTCCGGTGGTGGAGCCGGTGGTGGCGGTGGCGGAAGCTGGTAATGAGGGAATAATGAGAGATAATATGCAAGTCCCACAGATAAAGTGGGACTTACTCAAAGAAAATGAAATTTCCGAAAGACTGTACAAGGTTCTTTTAAAATGGGCCGGCTTTGCCAATGGACATTATAAAACATGGCCCGTCAGGGAAAACTGCGGCCATTATTTCGGAGGAGCATACGTTTATGAAATGGAAAGTGCTTCTTCTGCAATTGTAGCCGCAATTCTGGCAACCTTTGGTAGTTACGATGAAGCAATTACCGGTATTACCAGAGATGAAATGTTAAAACGTGCCATCGGAACCATAAGATACCTTTGTTTTACACATACAACAGGTCCTGAAGATTGTGTCAGGGATAAAAGCCATCATGAGGCCTTCAGCGGTAAAAAGTGGGGGTTTATATATAATAATTTTTTCCGTGATTCTCAGACAGGAGTCGGGATTTCGTTCATTGGACTTGCTGCATGGCTTCTTTGGGATAAACTTGATGATGAAACCCGCAGCATGGTTGAAAAACTGGTTGTTTCATACGCAGACGAATATTCTTCCATGACACCAGGTACCGGTGTCTATAATGATACCCAGTGTGAAGAAAATGCCTGGACTTCCCTTGGGATTTCAACAGCCCTTTATATGTTTCCCAAACATGAAAAAGCTGATATCTGGCTGGATGGATATATCAAATGGACTTTGAACAGTGCAGTTACATTCAAGGATAAGCTAGAAAAAGAATGGGACAAGGTTTCATATCAAAGCCGCGGAGGAATAGTACATAATGGAAAGATATATGGAGTTTCATCTGTAACATTCCATCCTGATTTTACAACGGAAAACCATGGATATGTTCATCCGGATTATATGGCTGCCGGTATTATATTGAAGATGTCATCTGTTGTTTTTCCGCTGCTTGCAGGTAAAGAACCTTTGGAAAGTTCAATGTACAATATTGAAAATCTATATAACAAAGCGATAAAACCATTATGTGGAATGGATGGAAACCCCATACCTGCCCAGGGACAGGATTGGTTTTATCACAGACACGCAAACAAACTGTATATGCATGCTGCAATGAATTTGCTTTTCAATAATCAAGATGCTGCATATTTCGAGGAACAATGCCTGGAAATAACTGAAAAAAGGCAGGACAGTACGGG
>JAFGIJ010000153.1 GCA_016929655.1 Clostridia bacterium | reverse complement strand
GCGTTGAAAAAAACAGTAAATATAATCAAGCTATATAAACAAAACAATGTACATACACGTATAAAAAAGGAAAACATATCAATCTATGTTTCTGAAGACAACTCATTTTATAAAAAGCATGCCGGTAATTTTAACCTGGAATACAAAAATTCTACAGCGGAAAAGGATTCGCTTTCAGCAGGGTTCATGGCAGATTATCCCATTGAAGTCCTTTGTCATGCCGGTGACCAAATTGAAATTCTGGAACTGTCAGGTCTTGACATTAAAGAACAATACATAGCTGTCGGTGTAAGATGCTCTGATGAAACAGAAGAAACCCAAAGATTCATCAATACCCCGTTGAACGGAATATCAATACATGAAGAAAACGGCAGGGAAATAAGTTCATCACCCGGACATGCATCCAGGTTTTCGCCACC
Source organism: Clostridia bacterium (assembly GCA_016929655.1). Taxonomy (GTDB): domain Bacteria; phylum Bacillota; class Clostridia; order DUPQ01; family DUPQ01; genus JAFGQE01. The sequence goes on along the minus strand of JAFGIJ010000153.1, from coordinate 4,853 downwards.
TGCAACCCACTGTCTTGAAGCGGGTTTTCACTTTGATGATGGCTTTGGATTCATAACCAAAGTGGAACTGGATCCTGATGTAGGGGAAGGCTTTTTTGCTGTCAGCAAAGGGAAAGATAAATATGTACACGCTGCATTGTGTGAATGTGAACCAAAGGTAATGGATTACTGGATGCAGTGGCTTGAAAAAGCCCTGGATGATGGTTTCGATTTGCTCGGAACCCGCATAGAGTGCCACTCAGTCCATGTGGATGAACCTTTTGCATATGGATACAATGATTGTATCAAGGAGGAATACTTCAATAGATTCGGCAAATGCTCTGAGCAACAGATGGACCCATCAAAAATCGCAACTGTCAGGGGAGACGCATATACCAGGATGTTGAAGGAAAGTGCAAAAAAAACCAGAGAAAGAGGGAAAAAATTTATACTCACATTGAATATGGAAATGCTTTATAATCCCATACCTTTGGCCAGACAAATGGCATATCCCATGAATGTGGAATGGCAATGGGAAAAATGGATTGAAGAAACCCAGCCGGATGAAATCAATATTCGTTCATATCAGATGACCCCGGAATTTTTACTTGAAAACCCACATTGCAGACACATAATTGACACTGCAGGGGCTTATGGTGCACCAATGACACTTGAAAGATATGATTACTGGGATTTTGCAGAAGAATTCAAAATGGTCAGAGATACAGGATTGTTTTCCCGTATGACCCTTTACGAAATAAATGATGTCATCATTAGTGACGGAAAAGGTGGAATAATTGAACAAAAACCTGGCTTACTTGAACAGCTTGAACATATTACAGGGGTAAATAAATGAATGAACAGCTTTTTGATATCGGCCTTGGCGGGTATACCATAATTCAGGCACCCAATATGACCAAAACCCAGATGATGTCATACCTGATTATAACCCCCAATGGGAAATTGGTTGTAATAGACGGTGGTCTAAGAGGTGATTCAAAGTATCTGACTGAAAAAATACATGAATATGGTTCAGTTGTTTCATATTGGATAATAACCCATGTGCACAGTGATCATTATTTCGCACTTGTTGATATTGCTCAAAATGGTGACATGAGAGATATTACAGTAGAAAAGCTCTGCTATAATTTCCCGCCTGCTGAGTGGATATATGAGGCGGAACCTCAGTACGCAGATGACAATCGTGTATTTTTTGATGTTCTTCCCAGGTTTGATGACATTGCCATGATTCTAAATGAAGGTGATAAAATCAATGTTGATGGAATGATAATAGATATTATGAAAGTGCCGGATGATTATCTGGACTTTGATCCGGGTTACACTGGCGGCTCAACGGTCAATGATACATGTGTTGTTTTCAAAGTTTTATTTCCAAACGGCAAAGATGCTCTTTTTCTGGGAGACCTTGGATTCAGGGCCGGACAGAAGCTGGCTGAACGCTTCGGAAATCAGCTGAAAAGTGATATTGTGCAGATGGCACACCATGGTCAGAATGGAGCAGGGGAAGAAGTATATAAGCTTGTCAAACCCAAGATTTGCATGTGGACAGCACCAATGTGGCTATATGACAACAATCTCTGGTACAGGGACAAAAGAAGGAAAAATGAATTCAACTCACACAATTTTAAGACTGTTGAAGTAAGAAATTGGATGGAAAAACTAGGGGTTAAGCATCATGCCATCGAAGGCATGGGTGCTGCAAGGATAATATAGGAGCGTGATTTATGAGCTATGATATAGCGGCTTATGTGTGGCCTTCATACACAGGTGATGAACCAAGGACAAGGATTTTCTGGCCTGATGGAATCGGGGAGTGGCAGTCGGTTAAAAATGCTGTCAGCAAATTTCCGGGACATACCTGGCCAAGAAAGCCGCTCTGGGGTTATTTAAATGAGGCAGATCCCAAAGTTATGGAAATGCAGATTGACCAGGCTGTTTCACATGGTATAAATGTATTCATTTATGACTGGTACTGGTATGACCGAAGACCGTTCCTGGAAAATTGCCTGAATGACGGTTTTCTACAAGCAAAAAACAACAGCAAGATGAAATTCTATGTCATGTGGGCCAATCACAACGCTGATTATCTGTGGGATGTTCGCAATTCACACCTTGATTGCATGATATGGGATGGTGCAATTGATTTTTCAGAATTCAAAATAATTTGTGACAGACTGATCAACAAATATTTTCTACACCCACAGTACTACAAGATAGATGGAAAACCTGTACTCTCCATTTTCGATACAGATAATCTGATAAGGGGGCTGGGAGGAGTAAAGGAAACAGCGAAAGCCCTTGATTGGCTGAGAAAAAGGGCGGTCAAAGCAGGGCTTCATGGGGTTCACTTTCAATACATCATCAGAAAACCTGCTGACATGGATGTCATACTTCAGCTGGGATATGACAGCATGACCCATTACCAATTTGCAATGTTTACGGACATCGACAGGGATTACCTCGAAATACTTGCTGATGTGGAAAAAGAGTGGAAGAACATAGATGAAGAGGGTATACTTCCTTACTATCCTTCAATTTCACTTGGCTGGGACAATAATCCAAGATTCATGGACTTCAAACCGGGAGTTACAAAAAACAACACGCCTGAAAATGTTGAAAAGGCTCTGCAAATGGCCAGGGATTATGCCGACAGGCACCAAGGTCCGCCTTTGATAGTAATAAACAGCTGGAATGAATGGACCGAAACCAGTTATCTGCAACCCGATGACATTTATGGCTATGGATATCTTGAGGCAGTAAAGAGGAATTTTTTATGAGAAGAGATAAAGATGTTTTTAAATGGACAGGGCGATGGATAAGTGCAGATTTTCAAAAGAAGCCGGATGAAGCCCTCATGGCTCCATATTTCAGAAAAGAGTTTACCATTGAATTGCCGGTGGAATCAGCTGTTCTATATATAAGCGGGCTTGGTTACTACAAGGCTTCCATAAATGGTATGCCTGTTTCCGACGAAGTACTGGCTCAGGCTTACACAAAGTATGACAGCACTGTTTTTTACCAAACCTATGACATAAAGGAAAAGGTTTCAAAAGGAAGGAATTCAATAGGCATTGTACTGGGAAACGGATGGTATAACTGTTTTACAAAGGACGTATGGAACTCCAGGGAGGCTACATGGCGAAGCCTTCCCAAATTGATTGCAGAAGTTCACATAAGGTACTCCGATGGGTCTTGTGAAATAGTAATCAGCGATTCATCATGGAAGTGTTCTGACGGACCCATTGTTTTCAATGGAATCAGAAACGGAGAATATTATGATGCCAGGCTTCAGAAGAAGAACTGGGATAAGGTAGGCTATGACGACAGCAGCTGGGGAAGGGTATTGATTGCCAGGAGCCCCGGTGGTGTACTAAAACCTTTTAAAGTAGATCCCATAAGGATCACACGAAGAATCAAGCCAGCAAGGGGCTGGAGAACACCAGAAGGCGGATATATATTTGATATAGGTGTCAATATGGCCGGATTCTGTAAAATCGGATTCAAGGGCTCAGAAGACACTGAAGCCACTATAAAATACTCTGAAATACTGGCAGAGGATGGAATACATATAAACCAGTCATCGATTTCCGGTTTCGTAAGAAGCGGTGAATTTCAGACAGACAAATATATCAAAGCAACCAATGAAACTGAGTACTGGCACCCTGACTTTGTCTACCATGGATTCCAGTATGTTGAAGTAACCGGTTGCAATGAAAAACCTGAAGTTGAAGCAATGATGATAAATACGGATTTTGAGAGAAGAGGCTGGTTTTTATGCTCAGATGAAAACCTGAATGCACTTTACAACGCATCAAACCAGTCAATACTTTCTAATTTCCATGGATTGCCTACAGATGACCCTCACAGGGAAAAAAATGCCTGGACCGGCGATATATCTTTGTCGGCGGAACAAATGCTGTTGAATTTCGATACAGCTCCAATATTTCGAAAATGGCTTGGAGATATAAGGGATACACAGAAACCTGATGGTTCAATCCCATGTGTTGTACCGTCAACGGGATGGGGTTACAACTGGGGCAATGGGCCTGATTGGTCAAGTGCCCTGACACTTATTCCCTGGTACATATATTTATATACCGGAAGTGTGGAGGTCATCATAGAAAACTATGATGCCATTAAAAGACATTTTGGGTTCATGGAATCTATGACAGATGATGGAATTGTGAACTACGGCATAGGTGATTGGTGTCCTCCCTTTGAAGGAAAAGCCGTAATGGCAACCATGTCATCGTTCAAATGCCCAGTGGAAGTGACAGATACCGCATACTATTTCAATGCAGCCAATACAATAGCAATGATGGCTGCTGTGCTGGGAAAAGAAGAAGAACGAAAAATATTTTCCGACAAGGCCATGGGTATAAAAGATAATTTCAGAAGGAAATTCTTCGATGCAGCAGGAAGCCTGGTAAAAGGTGACTGTCAGACATCACTTTCGTGTATGATATATCAGGAGTTATGTGAGGAATCTGAAATACCTGCAATATTGAAGAATCTGCTTACAATGATTTCAGACAATGATTTTCATCAGGATACTGGAATACTGGGTAACAAATATCTGCACAACATACTTGGTGAAGCAGGTCTGATGGATGTCTCATTGAAGATGATCCTCAATGAAACATATCCTTCTTTCAGAAACTGGATTGACCGGGGGGCAACAACCCTGTGGGAATGCTGGAATGGTGAGGGGTCCAGGAATCATCATATGTTCTCTGATTTCATCGCAGTGCTGTTCAAATATCTGGGGGGAATAAAACCTGACGAGAGTGGACCGGGATTCAGAAAAATCATCATGAAACCTCAGGTAAAATGCGGTCTTGACTGGGTAAAGG
>JAFGIJ010000152.1 GCA_016929655.1 Clostridia bacterium | reverse complement strand
CGACACACTAGGTGGAATGCTTGAGAATAAAGAAAATTTTCTGAAAAATTCCCTTCAGATAAATAAAGACAGCATTATTTCGGGAGGATATGAAAGTTATCTTCAATTTTTTGCCGTTTTTCTTTCCCCATCCTTATCTTATGAAGACGGTATGAATAATACTAAAAGTATGATTAAAATATTCAATGATATGGTTAATGAGGAGCACTTAAAGTCAGTCAGATGTGCAGATGATCTAAAAAATTCCGGATTAATGGGTCTATTATCAATTGAGGGAATGTATTTTACAGACGGAGATGAAAATATAGTGGATAATCTCTATGACAGTGGAGTGAGATGTATGTCACTGACATGGAATCCTGACAATGAGTTTTCAGGCGGGATTCTTGGAAAAACAGGAAGAGGACTGACTAAACAAGGTAAAAGAGTAGTACGAAAAGCATTTGAAAAAGGAATTCTGATTGATGTTTCGCACATATCTGACAAAGGTTTTTATGATATTGCAGAGATTGCTTCAGAGTACAGTAAACCATTTGCTGCAACTCATTCAAATGCAAGAAGCCTTTGTCATCATATGCGAAACCTAGACGATGATATGCTAGGAGTTCTTGCAAGTTCAGGAGGATTCACGGGAATCAATATGTACTCCTGCTTCCTGAGTGAAAACTGTGAGGCTGATGTAGAAGATGTTGTGGCACACATTGAATATATCTGTGGCAAGGCAGGGCCGGCTTTTATTGGGTTCGGAACAGATTTTGACGGGATAGACAGAAAAAAATCTGCCATTGATGGACCTCACGAATTATGGGATGTCATTGATAGACTGCTTTCAATGAATTACAATGAAGATGATGTAAGAAATATTGCCTATGGTAACATAGAAAGGGTTCTTTTAAATGTTTTGAAGTAACCCACAAAATAGAATGGAATGGTGTTTCGATGAATTATGGATTTGTAAAAGTAGCTGCTGTTTCTATACCTGTTTCAGTTGCAGGATCCAGGGAAAACAGCAGATGTATAATTGACAAAATCAGAAGTCTTGACAAAGAAGTACAATTTGCAGTTTTCCCTGAATTATGCATAACGGCCTACACCTGCGGGGACTTGTTCATGCAGCAGGCGTTACTGGATTCAGCTGAAAAAGCACTCGGAGAAATTCTGCATGGAACCAAGTATAACAATTTGGTCACTATAGTCGGAATGCCGGTAACATGGAATAGCAAACTGTATAATGCAGCAATTATCATACAATCAGGAAAAATTCTTGGAGTAGTACCTAAATCATATTTACCTAACTACGGTGAGTATTATGAAAAAAGATGGTTCAGATCAGGAAAAAACATCAGCAGCGAAATAACACTGGCAGGTAATACAGCACCATTTGGAGATGACTTGCTTTTTACAACAGATGAAAGCAGCAAAACATTTGCAGTTGAGTTATGTGAAGACCTATGGGCACTTGAACCCCCTTCTGGAAGATACTGCAGGGGAGGTGCTCATCTTATTTTCAACCTTTCTGCCAGCAATGAATTGGTTGGTAAAAGTGAGTACAGGGAAAACCTGGTTTCATCGCAATCAGCAAGGGGAATTTGTGGATATATTTATGCATCGGCATCAAGTGGTGAATCCACGACTGACATGGTTTTCGGGGGGCACTGTATCATTGCTGAGAACGGGAGGATTTTGGCAAAAGGTGAGCGATTTGATTTCAATGGAACAACTGTTATAACAGAAATAGATACAGATTTATTGGCACATGACAGACGGAAAAACAATGTTTTTGGCTATGAGATGAATGATGGTGAATTCAGGACAGTACAGTATCATTCAGATGAAATAGAAATCAAGTCAATTGAGAGATTTGTTGATCCCCGGCCTTTCGTACCCGAACAGATATCATTGAGGGAAAACAGATGCAAAGAAATTCTTGATATCCAATCAACGGGGTTAGCCCGTAGAATGAAACATACCGGTATAAAAAAGGCTGTAATAGGAATATCAGGTGGACTGGATTCAACCCTGGCTCTCATTGCAACATCAATGGCACTTAAAAAACTTGATTTACCTGACAAGAACATATTGACTGTAACTATGCCGGGATTCGGTACAACCGGCAGAACATTTCAGAATGCTTCAAAATTATCAAATTTGATGAAAACGAGTTTTCTTGAAATTGACATTACAGAATCATGCCGGCAGCATTTTATAAATATAGGGCATGACGAAACAGTTCATGATTTAACATTTGAGAATGTTCAGGCCAGGGAAAGAACCAGGATACTTATGGATATTGCAGGAAAGGAAAATGCACTTGTTGTAGGTACAGGAGACCTCAGTGAACTTGCTCTTGGCTGGGCCACATACAATGGAGACCATATGTCCATGTATGGTATAAACTGTTCAGTGCCCAAAACCCTTGTAAGATATCTAATAAAATATGCAGCTGAGAAAAGTTCACCTGATATAAGAAAGGTACTGGAAGACATAATGGACACTCCGGTATCTCCGGAACTTCTTCCACCGAAAGAGGGGGATATTTCTCAGATAACTGAAGATATAGTCGGCCCTTATGAACTGCATGATTTCTTCCTTTTCAATATGGTAAGAAATGGTTTTGCGCCTGAAAAAATAGCATTTCTGGCAGAGAATGCATTCAGGAATAAGTATGAATACGATGAAATAATAGGATGGCTCAGGATATTTGTAAAAAGGTTCTTTGCACAGCAATTTAAAAGGTCATGCATTCCTGACGGCCCCAAAATAGGATCTGTCAGCCTGTCACCCAGGGGAGACTGGAGAATGCCGTCTGATGCCTGTGGTGATGTCTGGTTGAATAATATTCCGGAGGACAAAGCATAATGCATATTCTCGATGGGAAACCCCATGACATGCTTTTGGAATACTTTACAGCATTGGGAAGAAGCTGTCTTTTGAAAGTTGATAAAAAGCTTGATGAAGTAAAT
>JAFGIJ010000151.1 GCA_016929655.1 Clostridia bacterium | reverse complement strand
CAAAGTGCTGATGAAATCATCCTGTAGCTGCATACTTTCATACCCTTGGGGATATCCGTGAGGACCCTGAATGTCAGGTCCCTTATGAATGAGCCGGTTCTTCTTGTGAGTCCCCTGCCTGCAGGCTTTATATCAAGTGCATAAACGGCATCAAAACCTTTTTGCATCTCCTCATACATCAATGGTATTGCTTCCGGGGGGTTTTCAAGGTCATCGTCCATGATGACGACATAATCCCCCGAAGCCCTGGAAAGCCCACAGAGAACTGCACTTTGCTGACCATGGTTTCCTTCAAGCAGATATCCTCTGACCACAGGATTCTCAGAGGCTATTGCAAGGATTTTTCCAAAGCTTTCATCAGGACTATGGTCATCCACCAGAATGATTTCAAGATTTTTAAATCCACGGGTACTTTCCGTAATCCGCATGACCAGTTCGTCAAGGTATTTCCTTCCGTTATAAACCGGAACAACTATGCTTATGGATTTATCCCTCAAGTGCCCTCCTGACAGCCCTGCAGACCAAGGCAACATCCTCTTCGGAAAGGTGCATATGCATGGGAAGCCTAAGCATCCTGCCGGCCATTTCTTCTGAAACCGGGCAATCCCCAGGCTTATATCCCAGTTTTCTCCCATAGGGTGATGAGTGAAGAGGCATATAATGGATGACTGCACTTATCCCATCTCCCAGCAGTCTGGTTCTTGCCTTTTCCCTGGCAATGTTATCGGTAAATACTATATGGAATACATGATGATTGTTTTCATTGAATTCCGGTATTACCGGCAGCTTGACTGAGCCAGCCCGGGCCAATCCACTGAGCTCATCATGGTATTGCTCCCAGATTCGTTTCCTTCCGCCTGCTATTTCATTCAGTTTCGCAAGCTGTGCTGAAAGAACAGCAGCCGAAAGAGGACTGATATTCACTCCCCTCCCCGGTCTCTGCCAGGAGTATGCCATAGTTTCTCCCCGTAGAAACGCCTTTCTGTCTGTACCGCTTTCAAGCATTTCTTCGAAAACATGTGAATTACCTATGTCCCTTATGAGCAAAGCTCCCCCGCCTTCTCCTGAAACATTCTTCGTTCTGTGAAAGCTTATTACTCCCGCGTCACCCAGTGTTCCAAGATGGCTTCCTTTATAATATGCGTTCATTGAGAGTGCGGCATCCTCTATTATCCTGATATCTGATTCTGCAGCCAGCTTCATCAGTTCATCCATGTCCACCGATGCTCCACCATAATGGACCGGCATTATGCAGGATGTTCTTGCAGTTATCTTGTTTTTGACATCATCGACATTTATCACCAATGTATCACGTTCTATGTCTGCAAATACCGGCTTCAGTCCTGCTGACAAAACAACATTTGCAGCCGCAGGATATGTGAATGACGGAATTATTACTTCGGAATCAGCCGGAAGCAGTCCTGAAGCAAGATAAATCTCCATGGCAGATGAAGCACTGCCAGTCAGGAATATTCTTCCTGCCCCTGTGATATCGCCAAGCATTCCCTGTACATCCTTTGTGAAATCCCTGCTTTCAAGCATGTACTTGCTCAGGTTTTCCGCTTCTTCATGTCCATAAAATGGTTCGTTGAATTCAATTCTTGTTTTACTCATATCAATCAATCCTGTATATCCGGATCTTCCAATCCCTGTCTCCTGCAAATCTGACTATCCTCATACCATATGGTGATGTGAACTCATGGACCAGGCTGCACTGTTCATCCAGGAATCCGGTCATATCTTCATAATATGGATAAAGGTTTCCATAAACTATGTTCCATACAGGCCTTCTTTCATATATGAAATCCATCTCCTCGGGATATATTATATATTCAATCCCCCTGCTCTTCACGTATTCATCAAATCCGATGTTGTTTTCATATAGATATGCCAGGTTCCTGTAATCAAGGAATTCTCCCTCGCCGAACAGGTAACCGGTGTTCAGATTTGCAAGCACCTTCGTATCATCAGGTATATTTTCCCTGATCTCACTCAGGTAATCCTTATAATCATTGTTAAGCCACGGCATGATGTTTCCGACGGAATTAGCAAGCAGTCCAAGGCACAGGATCAGCGCTACCAGAACTTTTCTGGTATCAATCATTGAAATCATAATGATAGCTGCCATCAGCCCAAATGGAAATATGAATATTATCCCTGGCTGTGAATATCTGCCGATGACTATATATCCCAGGTTAACGGCAACCAAAGGGAATAATATCAGCCAGTTTTCTCTTTTTTTCAAGCCAGCTGCAAGAACCGCAGCAGCCGATGCCGCAAATACAAACAGCTCACCCCTTATATTCGGTGTGTAATAAGTTCCGGAAGTTTGACTGAAGAGTTTGCTGTAGTAATTGAAAAGGCCGTCATACTTGATTGCAACCGGACTCGTTACCCCCAGCTCACTTCCATACTTCAGATAATTTGATATGAAATTGGAGTCCATCAGGTAGCTTAATCCAATGAAAATTCCTGCAAATACTCCTGTTATCAGTATGTATATCATTAAGTTTCTGATTTTCAATTTCCTGTCAAATGCTATATAGAACAAATATACAGAACCTACTGCCAAGGCAATGATAAAACTGTTTGGATGAATGCCTATTGTAAGTCCTGTCAGAACAGCCGCCAATATATCTTTCCTGAAATCCCATGCAGCATGGTTTTTTATAAGGTAATAAAGTATCCCAAGCATCGCCGCCGCAATTATTATCTCCTGCCTGGCAAAATGAGATGCATATATGAATTGTATACAAACTGAAAGAGCAATCATCCCAATGAATGATAGTGATTCATTGCGGGTCAGTTCATGTGCCAGTTTTTGGAAGAAAAATAATGCCAGAATCCCAAATGCCAGGGATACCAGCCTGAAGACAAACAGATTATACCCGAAAATCAAATCAAAGATAACCTGAATTCCGTGGAATATTATTTTGATGGCATGGGGATTTCTTGGTAACAAATCAAAGAACGATTCAGTTGCAGCGGGACTGCGGGCCATCATGGACTGGGTCAGTCCTGAAAGCCAGGATTCGTCGGAATGCATGAAAGGAAATTTTGTAAGAAAAAGCAGGTTAACCAGGAAGTATACCACCAGATATACCATTACCTTATATTTTTTTATTCCTTCAAGAATCCATTTCATACGCATATTATATATCATAAAAGCAAGAAAAAAGGCCCCCGGCTGACCGGAGGCCCTCTCTATAATGTTAATTAGTCGGTTACTACCGGATATTCTTCTGCAATCCATCCTAACTTCATACCGAATTTAAGTGAAACTGCATCACGTCCGAGCATTTTGAGTACTGCTGTTGTCTGTCCTGCTGTCTGACCTGAATAACATGCAACGATTAGCTTTCCTGTGGGTAGGTCCCCAAAGGCTTCCTGCATGTTTGCACCAAATGGAACATTGACCGCATTGGCTATATGACCTGCTGCAAAATCTTCTGCAGTTCTTATATCTACAACAGTTGCTTCGCCTGCATCTACTGCTGCCTTGGCATTTTCAATAGTGATTATGAAGTTTGCGTTGTCAGCAACTGTATTGAAGTAATCCTGCACAGCCTTAAGCATGACTGCGTCAAACTCTGCCCCTGCATCAGAAAGTTCAGTTGCTTCAGTCGTAACATATGCTTCATATCCCTCTACTTTCATTGCTCCATAATTGAAACCGGATTTGACCGATATAGCTTCAATGTCGAGCATGTTCAAGAGCGCAATAGCCTGTCCGGCTGTCTGGCCTGAATAGCAGTATACATATACAGGTTCGTCCTTTGGAAGTTTTGAAACTGCCGCTGCAAGATCAGGTCCCCATGATGCAAGTGCAGCGCCTTTGATATGGCCTTCATTATAAACGTCAGCCTGTCTTATGCTGAGAATGAACGGTTCTTCACCGGCATCAATTTTTGCAAAAAGGTCTTCCCATGCAATAATCCTTGAACCCGGGTAATCTGCAAAGTAATCATTTGCTGCTGCAGTCTTAATATAAGATGTCCAGCCGCTCATACCTGATTTAAGCGAAACTGCATTGTAGCCAAGGGATTTCATGATAGCTACTGTCTGACCTGCAGTCTGCCCTGTGTAGCAGGTAACAACGATTTTTTTATCTGTTGGAAGATTGGTGAAGTTTTCCTGCATGTTTTCGCCGAATGGGATATTTACTGCGCCAGATATATGTGCAATGTCGTAATCAGCTGCTTTTCTGATATCAACAACAACTACGTCGCCTGCATCAATCAAAGGAGCTGCAGCATCCGAAGCAATTATATTGTTAGCGTTGTCAGCCACTGTATTGAAGTATTCTACAACATATTCAAGAACCTTCTTGTCAAATTTAACTCCTGCGTCAGGAAGTTCATTTACAGTGGTTTCAACATAAGCTTCATAGCCTTCCTGCATCATTAATCCGCTGTTGTATCCTGATTTAACTGATACAGCATCAATTCCAAGCATGTTCAGAAGTGCAATGGTCTGACCTGCAGTCTGTCCTGTGTAGCAGTAAACATATACAGTTTCATCTGTAGGAAGCATGGATACCTTGGAAGCCAGGTCCTCTCCCCATGAAGCCAGGTATGCACCTTTTACATGGCCTGTGCCATATACATCAGCCTGCCTGATGCTGAGGATGAAAGGTTCATCACCTGCATCGATCTTAGCAAAAAGATCAGACCATTCAACTATCCTTGATCCAGGATATTCTGCGAAGTACTTGGTTGCGGCATCTTCAACAGCAGTTCCTGATGAACAGCCTGCTATTGCGAAAACCATTGCAACCACCATTAAAGTTACCAATAATTTTTTCATATTTTCCCCTTTCGATTATGACGCATCCTGTTGTGATGGAGGCGTGCTTTCAGACGGTGGCTCCGGTTTTTCGACAGCTTCGTATTCGAGCCATGCTCCGTCATAAATTCTTACATCATTGTATCCTGCATCCTTCAATGCAACATAGGTCTGGGCTGCCCTGACTGATGTCTTGCAGAAGAGTATCAGCTTCATCTCGGGTTTGATGCCTTTCTCTATGTAAACTATCTGAAGGTCTCTGACAGATTTGTATTCACCGGTGGCATAATTGTTCCATGTGTATTCAATATGCACTGATCCTGGAATCGTGCCTGCCATGTATTCCTCATAGCTTCTTGTGTCGATGATAACAGTGTTTTCTTCAGGCATGTTGAGCTGCGATTTGAGATAATCAAGGCTTACAATGAGATTTTTCTGGGTATCACCGGTATTATAGGTGGTCTCCGGAAGGTCAGTTGAAACCATTGAGGTCTCTGCGCCTTTATCCTTAAGGGCTTCAAACCCTCCGCTTACAACATATACATTGAAATTTCCGTACATGTTCAGTGTCCACAGTACCCTTGCTGCTTTCATGTTTGAAGTGTTGTCATAGACAAGCAAGGTATCATTTTCGCTGATTCCGGCAGCACCAAGACACTGAGCTATCTGGCCAGCCGGTGCCAGCATATTTGCATACGGTTCATTGACAACAAGCTCTGACATTGGAATGTTCACAGCTCCTTCAATGTGAGCAAGACCATAGGCTTCAGGAGATTCAGCATCCACGAGGATTGCTCCTTCCTTAACCATGTCCATTGCCTCTTTGGGAGTTACGATATATCCGCCTGTTTCGCCGAAATCAAAGCTACCGCATCCGGTCGCCACGACTGAAATGACGAGTATAAGCGTAATCAATATAACTGATTTTTTCACTTTCTCCCTTCCTTTCATTGCTATAGATTTTCCTCAATGGTTTTTTTGCTGAGGCTTTCTTCTGTTATTTGCTTAACAATGTGTCCGTTCTTGATGATTATTACTGAAGGACAATGCCCGTGCTTGCACAGTCTCTTTGCCAAACCCTTTGACTTATATGTGTCAACCTTATGACAGCAGATATCTTTATATTCTTTCTGTATTTCTTCAAGTTCCTCGAGGAATTCCCTGTGGTCTGAATTTGAAGCATCATAGATATATGCTATGCCGTTGCCCTTCATGATCATCTGCTCGTAGATTTCTGATTCAGCTATATATTTTTCAGCCATTACACCTGCTGTAGCCGCATCACCTACACATGTTGCAACCTGACGAAGGAATTTTTCCCTTACATCGCCTGCTGCAAAAACGCCGTGCACATTTGTTTCCATATTCTCATTGGTGATTATATATCCCTTGGAAGTCATATCTATGATTCCCTTATAAATACCGGTATTTGGTATGTAACCAATGAAAAGAAAACATGTGAAGCAATCAATGGGGATCAATTTGCCGGTCTTTAGGTTTTTTAGTACAACGGTTGTCAGTTCATCTTCGCCTTCAAATCGTTCAACGACGGTATTATGCAGGAACTCCATCTTCGGATTGGCAAGGGCTGCTGCTTTTGCAACCTCGTTGCAATCCATGATACCTTCATCATGAATTATCGAAACCTTTACCTTCTTTGCAAACCTTGTGAGGAACATGCCTTCCTCTATTGCTGCATCACCCGATCCAATAACAAGAACTTCTTCATCGGTACATGCTGCTGCATCACAGGTTGCACAAAAAGCAATTCCTTTTCCTATATAAGTCTGCTCGTTTTCAGCTCCCGTAAGCCGTGGTTTGCTTCCGTTGCAGATTATTACTGCTTTGGCTTCATATGTGTTCCTGAATGTCTCTACAATCTTGACATCGCCCGAAAAATCCACTGATTTTACATTGGTAAGCTTGAATTTTACTCCAAACTTCTTTGCCTGCTGCTCAAATAGTTTCATTAAACCTGTTCCGGTTGCTCCTTCGGGAAAACCAGGATAGTTCTCAATTTCCCATGTATTTGTGGCAATACCACCTACAAGGGATTCTTCAATAATTATTGTATTGAGTCTTGCTCTTCCACAGTATATTCCGGCAGTTAAGCCTGATGCGCCTCCGCCGATTATAACAACATCATACTGTTCAACTTGTTTTTCTCTTGGCATATTTTTACTCCCTCTATTACATAAAATACTTAACCAGCAGCTTGCTTCCTATGATGGCACCTACAAACATGAATGCTGCAAACACCCATCCTGACAGTGACAATGAAGCTATTCCGCTGAAAAGTGCTCCGATGTTACATCCAAAGGCAATCCTGGCACCATAACCCATGAGAATTCCCCCAAGGGCTGCTGCAATTACCTGCCTTATTGATTTAATCTTCTTGATTTTAAATCCGGAAGCCATCATCGCTGCAAAGAGTGCGCCAGCTACAATACCCAGATTTCTCCAGGTACCCGGGTCGTTCAAAAAGCCTGCATTCAAGGTTGCCTGTGCGCCGGGTGAACTGAAGTAGAACCATTTATCCACTGATCCACCTACAAGCTCAAACAGCCATGCACCCCAGTTTGCGAATACTCCGGATACTCCCCATGGGTTTCCTGTAGTAGTAAATGTTACAATCTGAAACACCGAAAGGAGAACCGCTCCGGTTACGTATGGCAGTGCGTCTTTGAACCACAACTTATAAAAATCATTTTGTTTTATCTTGTCGAAAAATGTCTTCAAGACCTTTCACCTCCCTAAATTTACCGGGATTTATTTCATTTTTTCGATGTAGACTTCCCATTCGCCGTCATCTACTTCTTCGAGTTCAACTTCATGTCCCTGCTTCCTGGCCCATTCTGGAACATTTTTCATAGCACAGCTATGGTCTACGAGAACGATAAGGGTATCGCCCACTTCAAGTTCTTCCAGTGCTTTCTCTGTTTTGATCAAGGGTATAGGACAAGCCTCTCCCATGCAATCCAATTCAACTTCTTTAGCCATTTTAAAATCCTCCTAATAAAATAAATTAGTGTGACAAACCGTCACTGTGTTTCTTTTCCCACTTGTGGGCAATTACATAAATTACTGCTATAATCAGCAGATTCACCACCAGGCCTCCTAACCATCCCAGATAATCCGGAAGGAAAATCTTAGGTGCTTTCAGCATGAAGGTTCTTTTCCACCATCCAAAATCGTGAGCTCCCCAAAGAGATCCTACGATGAAGAAAAATAGTGAAATTACCTGCATCCAGAAACCTTCCCCTATTCTCATAAGGGTACCTGATGCACATCCTCCTGCAATAACCATACCAATTCCGAACATACAGGCTCCTATGGCAGTTGCTATGCTTATAGGTGCAATATAACTCTGACCCGGAATAGCAAGACCATTTATGAAATATCCGTACTTGATTGCTGTAAACGCTATGCTTGTGATAGCGAAGGCAATGAGAACTGCTCTCGTGATTGAGGTGCTTTTTGTCAGGTACGGGTCTCTCATGGAAGCTGTGAAACAGAATCTGGACCTCTGAAGGGTAAAACCGAAGGCAAGACCCAGCAACCAGTAAAGCAAAAGTGTTTCTTCTTTGAAACCAAGCCACACACCGATACCAGCGATAACTGCAAATATAATCATTGCAATCGGTATTTGGTTCTTCTTTTTGCGTTTTTCTGTGCCGCCTCTTGACGACGCCCTTGAAGATGTTCTAACCTTTTCTTCAGCCACTACTTCACATCCTTTCGATAACTTTGTTAATAAATTAACATTCCTTGTGAATTATATCACAATCTTGCAGTTTGCATGTATGCTGTTTACTTATACAGCATTAGTTTTTTTAATGGCAGACATGTGGTATAATTTTTTATGGCAGAATTTTTTACCCGGAGAACAATATGAACCTGGAATCACTAAAATTCTTTTACGAAGTCGTCAAAGCCGGCAGCATAACCAATGTAGCAAAATCAGCACACATATCGCAGTCTGCACTAAGTCAACAGCTGAACAGACTTGAGACTGAGCTATCAGAAGAACTTTTAACAAGAAGCAACAAAGGGGTCACACTCACGAAAGCCGGTGAGGTTGTCTATAAGTTTGCAGAAAACATCATACGCACCTATGATGAAATGCTTTATGAAATCAATGCTTCAAAAAATTCCGAGGCATTGATCAAGATAGTGGCCTGCAGTTCAATCGCAGATTATGCAATCCCCTGTACACTGGTGCTTGCAAACCGAGAATATCCTAATCATAAGTATGAATTATTTTCAAGGAGTTCTGCAGACATAGCTTCAGATGTAGCCAATAATATCTTTGATATAGGATTTTCATATATTACCGACAGCATTAAATCCAACAACGAAATCATCTCCATCAAAACCGGTGCCAACAATATAATTCTTGTTGGGAAAAATGTTCCGTCGAATCCTGACACAATGACCGCTGAACAGCTGCTTGATGCCTGTGTAATTACGTTTACCGGCAAAAATGAAATAGATGATATCCTGAGAAAAAATCTGCGCAAGCTTGGGTATGACAATGTCAATCTCAATTGTCATATGGAGGTCGAAGGCATTGAAGGTGCAAAGATGATGATTTCCCGGAATTATGGTATTGCTTTTCTTCCATACATTGCTGTCAAGGAAGAGCTCTACAAAAAGGAATTCAAAGAAATCAATGTACCTGGCTTTGACCTGAATCTTGACATGCTGCTCATGTTCAAGAAGACTCACTCGACACATGTCGAAGAATTCATATCCTGGTTTCTAAAAAACGGCTCCCGCTCATTCTGCTAAAACATCCCACTCATCAACCAATCATCCTTGGGATCTTTGGTTGTTTTCATCCAATCATCCTTGGGATCTTTGGTTGTTTTCATCCAATCATCCTTGGGATCTTTGGTTGTTTTCATCCAATCATCCTTGGGATGATTGGTCGGGATGATTGGTCGTTACCAGATATTGCTTGAAAAATTTAAAAAAAATTGTTGAAAAATTAAAAAAGCAGGTTAAATTTATACTGGTGGTTTAATGACAGATTGATTTTTTGCATTTACAATATTTGTATGGCGTATAAAAGATTTCTATTTGATAATGGTGTTTACCATGCATACAACCGAGGAAGAAACAAGAAAAGAATTTTCCTGGAACCATCTGATAAGGACGTTTTTCGTAAAATTATCAGTGAGAGCCAGAAAACGAATCATTTCAGATTACTAGCTTACTCAATAATGGGTAATCATGATCATTTGATATTCATGGATGTATGTAAGGAAATGCCTGGAATTATTGGAACAATACAGGAAACATATGCGAAATATTATAACGCCAAATATAACTCTACTGGACCGGTTTTCACAAACCCTTTCAAAAGTAAACCTATAACGACTTTGGATTACTTGTTTACTTCAATCAGCTATACTTTAAATAATCCTGTTGAAGCTGAAATGGTCGAGAAATTCTCGGATTATGAGTGGAACTCAGAAATCTATGGGGCTTCAAAGTTTAATCTTATTGATACAACATACTTGAATTATCTTTTTAAACAGTATTCCGATTCATCACTGGAAAATTTCATTAAAGAGAATTCTACCAAAGACCATCTTAGCGATATTGAGATTTATTCTCTTCAGGATTTGGAAGCACTGGATCTGTTTAATTGTTTTGTTAAGGAAATGACTGGTTTGAATTCTTTTAACATGAATTGTTTATCCCCCGACCAAATAAATTCACTTATCGAAAAAGCAAACTATTATGGACTCTCAATCAGACAGATAGCAAGCTTCACCAATCTGCCGATAAATTATATTAAGAAACATAAAAGCAAACGAGGCTACCTGTAAGATTCGTGGCCAACCAAACATCCTTGGGATGATTGGTCATTTTCAACCAATCATCCCAAGGATGTTTGGTTGAAGGATGTTTGATTGGGGTCGGTTGTTTTTGAGGATTTACGATGTTATATTGGTTGCACGGGGGAGCTTTTATGGATCACAGGGAGAGATGGAACAATATATTCAGTTTCAGGGGTGTCGACAGGATTCCTATTTACTTTTTTGGAACATGGCCTGAGACCAAGGTTAAATGGACCGAAGAAGGATATGATTGCAAATGTTCTGTCCGCTCACATGCCGGTCCACAGATTGAGGGAATGGATCCGGACTGGGAATCCGGCATGTGGTCAAGCCATGGATTGTTCAGGAATTACACTGTGAGTGATTTATACAAGGTTCTTGACGAAACAGATGACTATAGAATCATAAGGCAGTCTGATGGCTCTATTGAAAAGGAACTTAAAAAATCGACTTCCATAAATCATACTATTAAATTCGCCCTTGAGCCTACACGTGAATCATGGGAATCTTTCAAGGAATTTTTAGATCCCTGTGATAAACGCAGGTTTCCGGATAATCTTGATGAAAAAATCGAAGAACTGAAAAACAAGGATATGGTAAGGGTCTTTCATGGCGGCAGCCTCTATGGATGGATAAGAAACTGGATGGGTGTGGAAGAAATTTCGTATTTTATGTTTGATGAACCTGAACTCCTGGATGAAATGGTTTCATACATTGTAGATTTCCAGATTGAAGTCTCCGGAAATGCCCTTTCAAGAATTGAAATGGATGCTGCATATATCTGGGAAGACTGCTGCGGTGCCACAGGTCCGTTGTTCTCCCCAGCAATTTATAAGGAGATTTTCGACAAACATTATAAACGCCTGTGCAGCTTCTATAAATCCATGGGAGTTAAAAACATACTCCTTGACAGTGATGGGTACTGCGACCCGCTGATTCCCTACTGGCTGAATTCCGGAATTGATATTATATTCCCTCTTGAAGTTGGCACATGGGAGAATACACCTGACAAAGTTCGCAGCAAATTTGGCCGCGACCTGAAAATCTTCGGCGGAATAAACAAACATGTAATACCTATGGGCAAAGATAAAATCAAAGAACATCTTCTTGAATTGAAGCCCTGCTTAGATGAGGGAGGAATAATACCTATTCCCGACCACAGGATTCCCCCGAATTGCCCGATTGAAAGTGTGTATGATTATATTGAAGTCTTCAATGATGTTTACAACAAATGATTCTTAAGAAGGTTAACGCCTGGTTACAACTATTTCCCAGACACCGTTCATGACCTCGTCAATCTGAACATCTATTTTCCCATCCTTATATTTGTCTTCAATGGATGCAACAACGCAGCTATGGTCCACAACTATCATGAAACTCTCGCCTGGCTCCATGGATTTGATTTCCTCCTCAATCCTAAGCACAGGTATAGGGCACATCTCACCAAAACTATCAATTGTCTTCATACATCCACCTCAGCCCATCAACATATATGCTATATACCCGGATATCACCAATGCAGCATAAATCAGAAGATTTATAACAATGCCTTTTCTGAACATATATCCGGAGTCAAGCCCGAATCCAACAGGAACAGCTCTTATCGAAGTCGGCAGAACAAAAGCACTGTTGCAGGCCGCAGCAGTTATAAAAACCGGTAAAATCGGATTGATGCCAAGACCCTGCGAAACAGATACAACCAATGGAATTGTTATGGCACATGCTGCTGTATTACTTGAGGTATTTGCAAGGAACATTCCGGTGGCTGAGGCCAGGGCAATCAGGGGCAGTATCGCAGAACTGCTTGAATCCGAAATGAATCCAGCCAGAGCAGTAGCCGCACCGGTATCAACAATCAATCCACCAAGGGCAATTCCGCCTGCGAATAAAATCATCAATCCCCAGTTTACTTTTTGGTCTGCCTGTTTCCAGTCAATCAACTGCTTTTTATTGCCTGTTCGAATGAAGAAAGCCAGCACCCCGATTATCAAAAAAACATAAGGAGGTGTCAAGCCCGGAAGAACATCCTTATATAAAGGCCTTGCAAATGAAATAATTACTGCTGCTGAAAATAAAACCAGGGCATATATTTCCCCCTGCGAGATTTTTCCAATTGCAGATAATTGACCTGCGTAATGCTCTTTTGTACCAGGCAACATTTTGCTCTCTTTTTTTATCCCTAGAAGATAAACAAGGGTTATTCCTGCCAGAATCAATATATATGGGAAAGCATTTACGACCCACTGCCAATAAAGGAACTCCCTCCCGGTGAAGGCTTCGATGTTTGATATAACCACAAGATTCATGGCTCCGCCCATAGGTGTTCCAAACCCTCCGAGTCCTGTTCCCCAGGCTATGGACAAAAGGAACACAAATGAAACTTTCGTGTCTGTCCCTGACCCCGAAAACTGAACAAGCGAAAATGCAATGGGACATAGGGCTGCAACCACAACCATATTAGGCATAAATGCACTCATCACAAGTGATATCATAAAGAAAATTGCAACCTGCTTATTGACAGACATTCCAAGGGAAGACAATGATTTCAGTGCCACCCTCCTGTCCAGGCCTTGTATTGTCCATGTTGCAGTCAGAATGCTTGCTCCGAGGATCAGAAGAACCGTTGGATTGAAATAGTCCTCAAGCATGCTTTTCATTGGTATCATTTCATATATTGAGTTGATGACCAAAGGAATCAGTGCTGTGACTGCAAGATGTACAGGGCGGGTAATCCACCAGAAAAGCATTAATGTCATAATACCAAGTGCAATCCTGGCCTGAATTGAAAAAATACCCGGAAGAACCAGTGCAACACCTGCTCCTATTATGGGTCCTGACAGTATATGTATAAATCTTTTATTGTTTTTCATAAGCTTCCCTATAAGATTTTTGTATATTATATCATGTTATAATACATAGAAATAACACATGGAGTACAACATGATTTCACCAGGTATAATAGCAGATCTGCACATTCACTCAACAGCTTCAGACGGAACAATGTCACCTTCTGACATCGTAGCTGAGCTCTTCGAAAGGTTATTACCCTACACACTCATCATTAATGACTGAAACTGCAGTCAAATGGTGCAAGGATAATAATATGCTGCTGACTGTCGGTTGTGACAGCCATGGAGATTTTGTGCCTGAGCGTGAAATAGGCAAAATAAGAATCCCTCTTAGTGCTCTTAATCTTGGCAATATGATTTGAATTT
>JAFGIJ010000150.1 GCA_016929655.1 Clostridia bacterium | reverse complement strand
TATGCCGCTGTAGTCCGTGAAAGAATTACTGAACTGATTTTCAATTATGATGTTGATGGCCTGTTCCTTGACATCACATATTTCAGGGGAGGTACCTGTTTTTGCAAATACTGCAAAAGCGAATTCATGAAAATGTATGGTTATGAACTTAGAAACGATATATCACCCGGAACTCCGGAATATATGGATTTCAATGAATTCAAAAGAGCCACCAGAGCAATGATACTTACCACCATTGCTGATACTGTGAAGGAAATCAAAAATATACCTGTTATTTGGAACGGTTCAGGTTCCATATATCTTGCAGAACCTGAGACTGACAGCTTTTCAGATTATCTGACCACAGAATTTCACGCTCCGGATTACCTTGACGGAATAATCAGAGCCAAGTGGATGCAAAGCAGGGGCAAGGGCTTCATCATGAGTACACCAAGCGAGCTGGGAAGCTGGGGAGACTGGACCATGGTTCCCGGGATAACACTTAAGTCAGTTGTCTGCAGCATTGCTGCCCATGGCGGGGGAGTCTATTACAACCACACCCCATACCCATCAGGGCCGTTTGCCCAAAGCCATATACCGCCTTTATCAGAGAATATCAGTGAAGCATTTGAATATCTGGAATCATTTGAAGAGTATCTTCGCGGCACTGAGAGCTGTGCTGACACGGCAATACTGTTCTCAGTTGAATCGAAGAGATTTTGGGAAAATGGATTTGGATCCGAAGAATTTGAGTATTTCAAATCTCTAAAAGGCGCAGTTAAAATGTTGCTTGCATCCGGTAAGCCTTTTGACATAATTGATGAAACAAGGCTTGAAGAAGACTGTCCATATAAAACTGTTTTACTACCCGGAGTTCCATATGTAGGTGATGAAACCCTATATAAACTTGAAACTTTTATCAATAAGGGAGGGAATATTCTGGCTTCGGGTGAATTTGCGCTTTATGATGAATCAGGAAAAAGAAAGGATAACCTACCTGAATTGACCGGATGCCGATTGGACGGATACAGTGGAATGTCAATTGAATATATCACTGGACTTGACGGACCTTTGAAAACCGGAATTCCTGATATGCCGATTCTCATAAAAAAAGCCGGTATGCTGCCTGACATCATTGCCGTAGAGGCTGGTGTGCTTGCCAATAAATGCAAACCACCTTTTGAAGCGAAAATTGACAGGCATGTATATCATCAGCATGCACATCCATTCGAAATTACTGAATATGCATCGATTTCACAAAATAAGCACGGACTGGGGAAATTTATGTACATTCCGGCTGATATTTTCAGATCATATTATGAAACCGCATCCCCATGGCTTATGAAGCTGGTTCACAACTGCCTTTACACAATGGACAATAAACCATTGCTGGTCATTGAAGCACCTGAATGTGCATACCCGACCATACTGGAAAGTGAAAAAGGATACCTTTTGCAGATAATTAATATTAATGGTCCCATTACGGAACCGGCAAAGGTTTTTCCAACCTCCATGCTTAAAATTCAAAGAATAAACATCCATACAACAATTGACTTTAAAAAGGCAGGATTGGTTGTATCAGACAGGGAAACAATACTTGAAAAAAACGGTATGGAATTGACTCTGACAAATGTCGGGCTGCACACGGCAATATTTCTGGAAAAGTGAGGATGTTATGGGAGAAAAACATTTAAAAGTACTGATTGCAGGCGATTTCTGCCCTATAAACAGAACAGAAAAAGCAATTCTGGGCGGGAACAGCAGGGAGATGATCAAAGGCATAAGGCCATATATAGAAGAAGCTGATGTTTCGGTGATAAACCTTGAAGCCCCTCTGACAGATAAAGGACAGCCGATATTGAAAACCGGACCGAATCTGATAAGCAATCCTGAATGCATAAACTTCCTTGTTGAATCCGGTTTCAATCTTATCAACACTGCAAACAACCATATACTTGATTATGGTGAAGAAGGGCTTAAGCAGACACTAGGGCTGCTGGACGAGAATAACCTAAGATATGTAGGTTCCGGAATGAATCTTGAAGAAGCGTGCAGATCTGTAACAATGCCCGATGAACCAAATGGAATCAGATTCCTTGCCTTTGCAGAAAATGAATATACAGTTGCCGGAAGAAAAAGTGCGGGTGCTGCGCCTGTTGATTTTCCGATTAATATTGCTTCCATAAAAAAAGCAGCGGCGGACGGAGCTCCTGTGGTGGTATTGGTACACGGCGGAAATGAATACAACCCTATTCCAAGTCCTGGAATGAAGAAACGATACCGGGGATATATAGATGCTGGAGCATCTGCTGTGGTCGCCATGCACACCCACTGCCCCCAGGGCTATGAAATATATAACAGCAATCCAATATTCTACAGTCTTGGAAATTTCCTTTTTGACACACCATACAAGGACAGGAACTATAAGAAGGAAGATTTTTGGTGGAAGGGATACATGGTAAGGTTTGATTTTACAGGGAACAGGGTCGATGATTTTAAAATAATACCGGTGGACTTTGGACCTGACGGAACCAGGATAAATGAAATAACGGGAGCAGAAAAAGAAATATTCATCAATTACCTAAATCATATAAGTGAAATTCTGAAGAATGATGATGAGGCTGAAAAATACTGGAAAGCTTGGTGCCTTATGAAAGGCAGCTGGTGGGGAGATTACATAGGCAGAATTTCCTATCCCATAGACAGAAATGACAAAGACAGCATGATATCTGCTCTGGTGCTCAGAAACGGCATGACTTGTGAAGCCCATAATGAGCTTTTGACAACTTATTGGAAGATGGTGGCACATGGTGATACGAAGGGATATGAAGAATATATTGACAAGATAGAAAACCTTCAAAAAGGGGTCATTCCAAAG
>JAFGIJ010000149.1 GCA_016929655.1 Clostridia bacterium | reverse complement strand
TAAAATATTTACGTCTGTCTAAAATATTTACGTCTGTCTAAAATATTTACGTCTGTCTAAAATATTTACGTCTGGGGAAATTATTAGCAATTCCGGTTTATGATAAATATTGACAAACGAACAAATGTTCGATATTATTTTTATATAAAAAGAGGAGGTGGATTATGGCAGAACTGATCAAGGTATATTTTGAGGATTTACCCGAGTTGAAGGTGATTGGTAAAACCATAGGTGTAGACTGGCAGAAAATAGGGGAGTATAATCCTATACCCGCTTTTTGGGAAAAGTGTTTTAAGGAAGATGTTTTTAAAAAGCTTGAAGAACTTGATTCCTGGATTCATGACCCTTCATATGTCGGGTACATGACCATGAATTCATATACATGTGGAATGCTGATGAAATCGGATTGCGCCGTACCAAATGGGTTTACATTTGATGTAATCAAACCAACCAAGGTAGTTATAGGGTGGATAAAAGGTGAGGAAAAGGATGTATTCATGAATGCACACAACCTTACAGATACAGTAATGAAAAAAGAAGGATTTGTATATAACAAGGAATCAGGCTGGTCCATGGAGCTGTACAACTGTCCCAGATTCACAAATAAAGACAAAAAAGGAAATATTATATTGGATTACTTCATTCCGGTAAAAGCAAACTAAGGCATCAAACATGGCCGAGATGTACCAAAAATGGAACCAACAATACTATACTATGTTTCTACAAAGTAAAGCAGGAGGTGGAATCGTGGCAATATATAACATAAAGATTACTGAAACAATGGAAAGGGAAATATGCATAGATGCAACAAATGAGCTCGAGGCTATTTCACAAGCAATGAAAAAGTATCAGGACAGAAAATATGTTTTGTTCCCCGGAGTTCATGTATCTACAGATTTTGATATAGTCGATGAGTCATTTTCAGAAGGGTTCAAAGCTGCCATCTGACAACGAAAGAGGCAATTCTTCCTTATATATAAAAATACATTCAAGAAGGTTGGCGTAACAAAACAAAATGGATATGAAAAGGGGGCATAAGCCCCCTTTCAATAAATTGCTTTTAGTCAATTAAAAAGTTTTACTTCTGAAAACCTCTGAAATTTTCATGAACATATCAGCAACATAATCCGAACGCATTGTGTAAAAGGCCTTTTTTTCCTCAACCTTGTGGTCAAGGATTCCTGCTGCCATCAGCATATCAAGGTGATATGAAGTTGTTGAAATCGCCAGATTGGTTATTTCAGCAAGTTCTCCGACAAATCTTGGGGATTCAGTAATCATGCGTATCATTGTTATACGATTCTCTTCTGAAAATGCTTTTAGGAATCTTTCCATGTTTGCTCGGCTGGAATCCACCCCGATTGCATCCAACGCTTCTTTATAGCGATATCCCAGAACGATAAGAGTTGAATCATCCTGGTCAATTTTATTCACTGCGAATTCATTGAGAAAAGTGATGGTAACAGAGGTTCTGGTTGAGATTTCCCTGTTTTCCTCAGGAAGTGATGAAAGAGGTAGTTTTAAAAAATTCGCTCCTTCGTGTCTAAGATTGATTCCTACAACCTTTGATGCATTTCTGATTACATCTACATTGTCTGCATATGCATTTTTAATTCTGCGGCGGATTCTGTTCATGAACTTCTTAAGTCCATTGGCAATACCCATAGGTCTCCTGGAGTAAGCTAAAAATTCCTCTTTGATATCACTTGGAATGCTAAGTTTGGAAATCCTGGACCGAAGCTCCATTCCAGTCATGGTTTCAGGGTGAATGGACTTACCGCTGAAATACTCATAGAGCGTTGCTATCAGAACATGTGGATCTGCCAATACCTGGTTAATAAGGTTACCTACAGTTCCTATTGCATACATCCTTCCTTTGAACACATCAGGAACATAACCACCTCTGTCATCATAAGGCATGAACAGAAGTTTCAGGCCGGGAATTTCCCAGTTATAATCGTTTATGATTGATTCGAAAACCTCACAGACTTTTTTGGAAGGCTCGATACCGGGAAGGCCGTTTTCATAACAAGTCTTCCCTTGGATGGCTGATCCCATCACAAACATAAAATCAGCCAGCATTGCTACTCTCGTGTTTAAATTAATTTTCATAATGATGCCCCTCAACATCTATATTTTAAACTAATTGTAACATAAAAATAAAAATTGTCACAGTATTAGTGATAAAAAAACCATTAAATAGATAATTTTACAAATATGCATCTAGTTGTTGACCGATACAAACTTAAGATGGTAGTATATATTCAGTAAATCATCTACTTATGTTATAAAGCATCAGGTTATGAATCTGACATCATTGTGAACTGAAGACAATTTTTTATAAAGCGGAAATCAACGACCGGAAAACCGGTTTCTACAAAAGATAACTATAAAGAGAAATGGTATGGGGAATAGAGGGTTGTATGTTAGTAGCACTATTATCATGCACTAAAGAAAAGCTGAACAAGAGATGTCCGGTCACTGATATGTATTCCAATTGCAAGGAATTCAAAGCAGCATATGATTATGCCAACCTGACGGCAGATAAAGTTTTTGTTCTGTCATCCAAGTATGGCCTATTGGAATGTGATGATGAAATAGACCCGGTCAATGAAAATATGGCTGTGAAACCACCTTATGAAAAAAGGCTTTGGGCAGCAAATGTAATCGATAAGCTTTCCAGGCAGTGCAACCCTGAGGAGGACGAATTTTTAATATTTGCCGAAAAACAGTATTTTGAGTATCTGACAGGTGAATTGAGGAAAACCCAGTTTCCTCTGAATGGAGTTGCGGATACATTGAAGTATCAAACACTGATTAAACTTGAGCAGGATGAACGTGAATATACTTCTGCAGAAAATGCACACAGACTTTTCAATCAAGCAAGGGAATATACCTGGGACATGATTGATGAAATTCCATATTCAAATGGTGTTTATGTAATTTTTGAAAAAAGTGAACAGTTCAGAGGCTATAAGAGAATTACCAGGGTGGGTACCCATAGGGGTGATGGAAATCTGAAGAGCCGGTTGCAGACACACTTTGTTCGTGAGGATAAAAACTGGAGCATC
>JAFGIJ010000148.1 GCA_016929655.1 Clostridia bacterium | reverse complement strand
TTTTGGACAGTATATTTTTATCACATTCAATGATTACCTCTTCTCTACGAGCCATGATGTACATCGCAATTGTACAGTTATATTCCTCAAAATACCTTATATAAAGTCTTCCAACCAATAAAATGGGAGGAAAATTTTCTGGTGCATTTTTTCGCGGATTTCCGTATTGTATATAGCTGCGCCTGAATTCTTCTGAATTGTGGGAGGTGCCATTGGTGTTGATGACGGCATCAACCATAATCCAATCGCTGAATCCAAGATAATCTGTTTGGGATGTTTCATATTGGATGGGGCTGAAGTAAAACTCCTCATTTCCTAGACTCTTCAGGACAAGTTTCACATAGTCATATTCAAAGGCGTAGGCAACTTCATCAGTGTTTAACTCATTGTCAGTCAAACCATAGGGTGTGCCATCATCTTTTTTTATTACATAGGCACCATAAAATGCAGAATTATATGGCGAATCCTCATCAAAGAGCCTGCTTGAACGCGAAATGCCATCAAAAGCCGGAAAATTATAAATTATGGACATTCTAGCACCCTCAGTAAATTCGCCGGCATTGAAAGTCATTGGGAATGAATACCAGTCTTTTTCAGGAGTGGAGATTCCACCAGGTATGTTTAGGCTGAAACCAGCCTGTTTCATAATGCTTCTGTTTTCATGTATAGCTGAATAAGCAGACATGACTGAAACACTTCTGAGCAATGGGAAGAACCAGAATATTCCAAATGCCATTATTATCATGAGTACAATATAGGGCACCCTTTTCATATTGCAATGTTATCACAATATGAAATTTAGGGCACCCTTGCTTTGGAGATGATAAGAATGAACAATTGAAAGGGCTGATTACGTATGATAAAGTATAGGCAGGGTTGGGGATTTCATTAGAAAAGACAATACTACAATTAAATACATTCAGAAAGACTGCCTAAATAATGTAAAGGAGTTGATGGAATGAATAAGAAGAAGAGGATTGGAATCAGGATAGTTTCAATTGGACTGGTTCTGATTTTCATGCTGGCATTTTCCGGAATTACCGGATTAGCTGGAGAGGATCAGCCGCCTGTTGCTCCAACAGAGGCACAGGAAGAAGTGATCAATGAAGCTGCTGATTTTCTGGAAGAAATGGACATGGAGGACATGGCGGAAAATGTCAGACAATGGCTGGAGGACGATAAAATCAAGATTGACCCTGATATGAGTGCAAATGGTTCGACTACAAGGACAGGTCTAATACGTTTGCGGCGTAATTTCGTTGCGCCATTACCAAAGGATGAACTCGAAAGATTTAAAAGGGTGGCAGACTTGGCGCAGTTACTGCTTCATGAAAAGACGCATGCACATCAGGCTCCGGAGGGTGGAGCGATGAGTGAAGGTGTATCTGAAGGTGACTGGGATGCAAGCTTCGATGTAATGTCCGAATGTATAGGGCCTGATGCACTGGAGGTTGAGGCCTATTATAAGCAGATAAGGGCTTACCTGCTATGGGCAGAAAAAGTCGATGAGGAAGCAATTCCCGAAGGATTGTCTGAACAAGAGCAAACTGCTGCCCAGACCCTCAAGGAAGCCAAGAAGGCATGGTTGATTGCACAGGCAGCCAGATGGGCAAGGATATTGAAGGTTCATAACTTTGAGAAAGCCACAGAAAATGAGGATATCGAATATCTTGCAGATCAGTTTGCAGAGATTGATGGTAATTCAGAACTGACTGAAGCACAAAAGCTCCAGCAGAAAATCGATATCCTGAATAACCTTATTGACAATCTCTTTGAAGATGGAAGTTTTTATGATTGGGCCAGGGAGGAGTATGAAGCAAAAAGAGGGGAAGAAGAAGCCACTGACGCAATTCCTGCTGAAGCTGGGTCAATGGATGTGCTTACAATAGAATTCCCCGGTGGAGGAGGTCACCTGATAATAGAAGGACTCCCGGAAAATCTGGATGTAGGTCTGGCGGAGATGCTTACGGTGTCCATTTATGATTTTCTGGTACCACCTGAACCTGACCCGGGATATGCAATTGTAAGTCCTGTATATGAGATAGTATGGAACTCACTTGTACCAATCCCATTTACAATAACTTTTGAAATGGAAGGTATCGGAGGACACAGCCTGCGAATCGGGGCATTTGCCATGAATAGAACAGACATTAACCACGACTGGGAATTCCTGCCTACGGAAATCATAACCGAAGGCGAGATAAGCCTAGTTTCAGCTTCATCAGATGCAGGTACAATGTTTGCAGTCATGAGCCCTGTTCTTTCATTCATTGACATGCCTGAAGATCATTGGGCGTTTGAGGCAACAGCCAGGTTAGATGCAGGAAATATCCTTGACGGCGGTGTTATACTGATGCCGGCCATGGAGGTTCCAAGGGAATTGTTTGTCATGTATATGGTAAAGGCTCTTGGACTTGATCTGATTGAGGATTTGGTTCCGTTTGAAGATGTTGATCCTGAGAATCCGTATTTTACATATATCAGTACAGCTTATCACAATGGTCTTACAACAGGTGTTGAGCCTGATAGATTCGGATTGGGTGAAATAATTCCAAGGGAGCAGAGCATCACTTTCTTGATTAGGGCCATAGGTATGGAGGAAGAGGCTTTGGCAATGGGAGAAGATGAGATGTGGGGACACATTGATTCATTCTTTGATATATTTACGGATTGTTCCGAATGGGCATACCCGTATCTTGCCCAGGCAAAGAAAGTGCTTCTTGCTGAAGGGTATCCGGACGGATCAATGAAAGGAAAGGCTCTTCTAAGCCATGCTGAAGTAATTGTTCTTATCGACAGGATAATGACTCATGTAGCTTACAATGGAAGATGATTCATAAGGTAAATTGAATGGAGTAGGTTCGGTTTTGTATAATCGGGCCTATTCTATTTATATAGGGAATAAATTGTAGTATCATCCTATATATAAATACTATGAAGGGGATTCGGTATGGTTTTCAGGGGAAAAATTGAAAACAACAGGGGAGTAATCACCATTGTAGTTCTGATAGTTGTTGGTGCATTGATGCTTTTCGGATGGTTTGGTACGAAAATAACTGCAGAAGACGATTTGCTTAGAATTACCGGGCTGCACGGACATAAGATTCCTTACAGTGAAATTGAGGCTGTAGAAATAATTGACCGGCTTCCCACAATAACAGCAAGAACCGGTGGATACAGCCTAGGGGGCAAGAGACTGGGTAATTTTACAACCGCAGAATATGGTGCTGTAAAATTATATTTGCAAAATGGAGAAAAACCATTTATATTTATCACCGGAACCGATGGAAAGCTGTTTTTTATGAATACAGCAAATCCTGGTGAAACAAACAGGTTGTATGAAGATATTTTGAACAAAATGGATTGATTGAAGCATATCAACCGATGTTATAGATTGGAAACAAGATGGACGTTTGCATTTTTTATTTTTCTGGTACCGGCAACACAAAATGGGTTGCCGATAAATTCGTGGAGAAATTTTCCTACAAAGGAATGGATTCAGCAGCACACTCAATTGAGCTGCTGGACAAAGCACAGATAAAGAATCTGGCGGCAGAAGCAAGGGTGCTGATGTTTGCCTATCCAATATATGGTTCATATATGCCGGAACCGATGAAGAAATTCATTGATGAATTTCCACCCTTGCATCTTCATAATGAAATAGCTGTTATATGCACACAGATGATGTTTTCCGGTGACGGTGCATGGTTCTATCATTCCGTCTTCGAAGAGAAGGGATATAAACTCAAGTGGACTTATCATTTCATAATGCCGAGTAATGTAAGTGTCAAAGTGTTTCCGCTGCCATATACGGCAGATCAGCTTAAAATCAAGAAAGTTCTTGCTAAATGTGAACACCACATAGCCAAAGCTGTAGATAATATAAATATGAACATTCCTTCAATTACCGGCAACAGTCTTTTCAGCTATGCTCTTGGCTTATTGCAACGGCCTTTTTATAAAAAATATATTAAGAGACCTTTTAAAAGTCCACTTAAGGCTGATCCGGCAGAATGTATAAAATGCATGCGCTGTATTCAGATTTGTCCTGAATCCAATATTCGTCTTATTGATGGTGAAATAGTATTTGGTACTGAATGTACATTATGTCTTAGGTGTTATAATTTCTGCCCGAAGACAGCCATTCTTGCATATGGAGTGAAGCATAATAAAAAGAAACCGACATATAGAGGCCCTGAGGGGTTTGATCCTTCTTTGATAGCCAAAAGGAAGGATCTAATGGATTTCATAGAATAACTAAAATTATAAAAGCAGCTTCATAAGAAGCTGCTTTTGATTGTATACTTATTTCTTTTTATATAATTCTTGTATAATCTGAGAAAGACCGGTATATATGGCATAGCCCCCGCAGAAAATTCCTTCGAAACCTGCAATTTTTGTCACAACGGCACTTCCTGTTATCCTTGATATCGCCAATAGAAAGAACAAAACTGAAAGAGTTCCGAAAACAATCTGAAGGTTGAGATTTATTTTCAATGTTCCGATAAACATAACTGTTGTAAATATTCCCCACATTATAAAATAAGCGGCCATAGCTTTGTCCCCGGGAGCTTCAGCTAACCCAAGCTTTGGTAGAACCAGAAGGGCAACAAGAGTGAGCCAGAAAAAGCCATAGGAAGTGAATGCAGTTGCACCAAAAGTATTGTTCTTTTTCCACTCCTGGACACCTGCAATTATCTGCGCAAAACCACCATAGAATATTCCCATGCCAAGAATCATTGCACCCAGTGGGTAAAGGCCTGCATTGTGGATATTCAGCAGCACGGTTGTCATGCCAAAACCAAGCAGACCCAGTGGGGCAGGATTCGCATAAGTATCCTTGATACTTACTTTTGTTACATTATCACTCATAAAATAGTCTCCTTTGATATAATTCCCTACAATTATACCAAAGGGTGCCCTAAATTGCATTCAAAAGAAAGGGTGCCCTAAAACGAATTATAATCAAGGGTGCCCTAAAACGAATTATAA
>JAFGIJ010000147.1 GCA_016929655.1 Clostridia bacterium | reverse complement strand
CCGGCCACCAGCTGGTGGAACAGTGATACAAACAGCAGGAATTTATGGTATGACTGCTGTGCCTTTATATGTCCCCTGTAAACATCGATGGTATATGACAATGTCTGGAATGTATAAAATGATATTCCTATGGGAAGGGAGAATTCCCTTACTGTTATGCTGGTTCCAAGAAGTGAATTGATGTTCTCAAAAAAGAAACCCGAATATTTGAAAATAACCAAAAGCGATAGATTGGCGGCAATGCTTATTACCAACGCCAACTTCGCTTTGCTGTTTCCCCTGTTTTTTTCTATTATCCTGCCATTAACATAGTCAATAGATGCACTGAATATAAGAAGCACTATCCAGACAGGCTCACCCCATGCGTAAAATATCAGTGAAAATACTGTCAGGACAATGTTTCTATATATCTTATTTTTAGAAACAAAATATAACAAAAGATTCAAAGGCAGAAATATAAATAAAAATACGAGGCTTGAAAATACCATTATTACCCCTTCGCAGCCTGATTATTATGATTTTAACACAATTAATATTGAATATAATATCCTCGTATAAATTAATTATACATATGATCCAAATAAGGGAATCCATTCTGCAACATGCAAATCAATTTTCAGCCTCGCTTGTAATTTTGTCTAAAAAAACATAATATATTAGTATAAAAATATTAGGAGGAACATTTTGGACATTTATACACTGTCATGTGGAAAAAGGGATTTGGCAATAAAAGCTAAACAAATTAGAAAGAATGGGTTCGTACCCGCGGTTGTTTACGGGCATAATATAGATTCATTGGGCATACAAATCAATCAAAACACTGCAAAGAAATTTGCTCAGACTCATTCAGTTGGATCAAAGGTATTGCTGATAATTGACGGAAAGGAAC
Organism: Clostridia bacterium; assembly: GCA_016929655.1. Classification (GTDB taxonomy): domain Bacteria; phylum Bacillota; class Clostridia; order DUPQ01; family DUPQ01; genus JAFGQE01. Next base: position 2,401 of record JAFGIJ010000147.1, on the reverse strand, counting down.
AGCTGTCACTTTTCAAGGATTTTCAAAGGGATCCGATTAAACAGAATATACTTCATATAGATTTTCATGCACTTACATCCGGCGAAGCTGTCAAAGTCTCATTACCAATAGTTTACATTAACAAGGATTCCATTGGAAAGGATATATTCCTTCAGGAGCAGATGAATGAAATTGAAATTTCAACTTTACCCCAATACCTGATTGATTATATTAGCGTAGACCTGTCAAAATACAGCCTTGGTGATTCTGTTCATGTGAGAGACCTTGATATATTTTCAGATGAAAACTTTGATGTGCTGTCTTCCCCGGAATCCTTGGTTTGCTCTCTGACTCATAAGGCTAAATTCGTAGATGAAGTTGAGGAAGAACCATCAGAAACCTCAGATTCCACTGTACCGGAAAAAACAAACGAAAAATAATAAGAAATAACTTACTGAAAAAGCTCTGGAAACAGAGCTTTTTTCTGCTGTTCTTATTTTTGTAAACTCTCTATGTGTTTGTAAAGCCCTTCACTGATTGAAGTTGAAGGCATTTTTACACCAGAATTCTTCAGCTTAGAGAGATCATATATCCTGTGGCATAAAAAAGAAGCGAAATCCGGGTTTTCAATAAGAATTTGATTCACCGGCACTTCTTCGATTACTAATTTTTCTCCAAGATATTCTGCGATTAGTTCATAATACTTTCTTGACTCGATTATATCTGGACCCATGGCACAGAAAATCTCGTTGTAAGTCTTTTCATTTCCTACACAGCTGAGCATAAGCTCTGCCATGTCCTCAGAAAAGATAGGTTGCTGAAGAAAATGGCCTCCGCCTGCTAATTCAAGAGGTTTACCCTCTTTGATTTTTGCTATAAGTTCCGGATTACGCGTCTCCTTTGGGAGACAACCCAGATATGAACCCGGACCATATATGTGAGCCGGTCTAAGTGCAGTAAAAACCATGTTGCCTAAATCGCCATTTAAGAATTCAAGCTCACACAGCCGTTTTTTTGCACCATAACTGTTATCTGTCAAAAAACTCATATTTTTTTCAGTCTGTGGGAAACATCTTTTATAAGGGTCATACACAAAATCAGTGGAAACCCAAATCAAATGCTTAGTGTAGTCTTTGAAAACCGCAATATCCTGACTTGCTTCCTCAGGTGTATAGCATATACAATCAAAGACTGCATCCCAATGATTGGAGGCATTATTGACTGCTTGTTTAAAATAAGCTTTGTCATGACGATCTGCAATTATTGCTGTAACTCCATCAGGCACAGGTTTCAGCCCTCTTGTAATTACATGAGTTTCATGCCCTTGTAAAACTGCAATCCTTGTCAAAGTACCGCTAAGGAAGCCACTTCCGCCTATTATCAGTATTTTATATTTTCTTTTCATTTTCCTTAGTCCTATTCTATGGGTGACATTCTCTCATCATTTGTAGAAGTGGGGGCTTCTTGTTCGATCAGCCTATCGGTTGCAGCATAAGCTAGCTATCCCAGTGTGCCCCTAGTTCTATATTTCTAATTCTGCAGTAACATTCTCTTTCCTTCCTCCCTTATGTTTTAAGTTACATTCAGCTCTCTTTAAATAGCTATGGTTTATAATTTTCGATAATCACTTCTGATAAACGGATATTCAATTTCTTCTGACACAAGTAACTTGTATTTACATGGATGGCGATATGCATTTCCATGAACTTCCCGGCTTCTGTAGTCCCTTATTTCATCAATCGGTATTTCTGCTATAAATATCCCTTCTCTTTCATCTGCTTCAATGATAGAAGTATCCCTGGAATCTGGTTCGCCCGGTTTATATGCAATACCATCAAATGCATTTGAATGACCATTGCAGTCAGGCTTGCCTTTTGGATAATTTACGGTAGCAATACCAACCATATTTTCAAAAGCCCTGGCTCTTAACTGTGATATACGGTTTATTTCCATGGGACATGCATTTGGCACCAAAATTATTTCTGCTCCTTTTAACATCAGTATCCTTGCACTTTCCGGAAATTCCCTGTCATAGCAGATAATTGCACCGATTTTTACAATATTTCCTCCGATATCAAATTCGGCGACATAAAAATCATCTCCCGGTGTAAGTCTGCTTTCTTCATCAAAGTCACAGGTGTGTACCTTGGCATATGTCAGAACATTATTTCCAAATCGGTCAAAAAGTGTTATTGAATTCCTTGGCATGGGATTGAATTCTTCAAGATAAGTTATTCCAATAGCCATATCCAGTTCCTTTGCAAGGTTGCCAAATGAAGTCACAAAACAGCTGTCTATGGACACTGCTCCTTCACCATTCTTCGGAATATTATAACCATTGCTCCACATCTCCGGAAATAAAGCAATGTCAGCTCCTTGTTCTTTGGCTTTTTTACAGTATTCAATTCCCTTTTGCAGATTG
>JAFGIJ010000146.1 GCA_016929655.1 Clostridia bacterium | reverse complement strand
GGCCGGGTTCCCTTGCAATGGTGGAAAGAAGGCTGAACTCCTTACCGGTGAGAGTCAGTTGTATACCATCGGCAAAAACCTCCATGCTTTTGAAATCAATTTCAAGGGGGCCATCGATGAAGGTATCAGCTGATGTAGAAATTTTATTGAATCTATTTAGCAATGCGCTGACTTTTGCTACCAGAACCTTTGGGCTGAAAGGCTTTGTAACATAATCATCTGCTCCGAGTTCAAAACCCAGCAACTTATCGTCTTCGTCACTTCTGGCAGTCAGCAAAACTATTATGACATCGGATTTTTTTCTGATGCGCCGGCACAGGGACCATCCGTCGAGGCCCGGCATCATTATATCAAGTATTACACAGTCAAAATGCTCTGCCTCAAACATTTCAAGGCCTTCATTTCCGTTGAAAGCACATTCGACGGAATAGCCTGCCATTTCAATATAATCTGAAACCAGTTCATTCATTCTTTTATCGTCTTCAACTATAAGTATCTTTTCCTGCATATTAATCTCCGAAACCATTTTTATTTTACCACAGGTGTGTGAAATCCATGTGAAAGATTGATGTAGAAATACACATCAGGTTCACACATGCAATACACCTGTATTTCATATGTGGGATATAAAATTGGAGCAGTTAGTAATGACTGGGAGGTTATAATGAGAATTTTTAAACACGCATTCCTGAATCTGATCAGGAAACCGTCAAAGGCGGTAATGATTCTATTGATTATGGTATTGGTATTCAGCCTGGTATTTACCGGTATCATCATAACGAACAGTATCGGACAATCAAGGGAATTCATAAGGATAAGTCTTGGAGCAGTTGTCAGGTTTGAGCCGGACTGGATGAAGGCCATGGCTGACCAGATCGATGAGGCAGAATATGAAAAAATGCAGATGGACTATTCAACTGCAATGGATATCGGCAGTGACAGCCGTGTCAAGAAAACATATCTGATTGAGAACACATATCTAAATGCACCTGGACTGAAATCGGGAATTCCGGGCAACGATGGCCCCATACTTTACAAGGAGTCCATTGACATCATTGAACCCTATGAACCATATGAAGATTATGGACCCGGAATGAATATAAGCGGATCCAACAATCCGGTTCCCATTGAATTTGAGACCGGCAGGCTTACTCTTTCAGCAGGGCGTCATATTACGCAGGAAGAACTTGACCGGGGAGACAGGGTCATATTGATAAGCGAAGAGTTTGCTGCAGTAAACAACCTATCTCCAGGCGATACGATGAGCATGAAATCATGGGAGATGGAAGTTCCATTGGAATACACTATAGTTGGAATTTATCAGGGTGCAGAAGAATTTGCTGCTGACAATGTATATACAACTTCAAATGTTATCCAGGAGATCAATTCATTTTATGATTACCCCATGGAAACATACTATAATGTGTATTTCGTATTGAACAATCCTCTTGAAATAGAAGGCTTCATCAGTGACAGCACAGAAAAGCTTCCGTCAAAATACACAAAGCTTACAGCAAATGAAGATGATTACAAGCAACTGACAAAACCTTTGGACCTCATGGAAATAATAACAAAAATATTGGTCTGGGTAGTTTTTGCTGCGGGAGCAATGATCATCATATCAGTTGTTACAATATTCATCCGTGACAGAAAATTTGAGATTGGTTTGCTGCTTTCAGCAGGTGAAAGCAAGCTTAGAATTGCAGCACAGTTTGTATTTGAAATTGCATTGGTGGCAATTCTGTCATTTGCCCTTGCGGCAGGAGCGAGCCAACTGACATCAAAATATGTAAGCAACTGGATTGTTGATAACCAGCTTGTGGAAGAAAAGACAGAAAGTGAAAATCCGGATGATTACTGGATGTATTATGATGACGGCAGCATGAAAGGCGATGTAGACATCAATGATGTAGCAGGTGAGTTTGATATTTCAATTGATTTCAATACATTGCTGACATTATTCGGAATAAGCATGGGAATTCTATTGTTTGCAGCAGGTACACCATTGGTGATAATTCTGAGGTACAAACCCCGTGAAGCACTGCAGGAATCTTAGGCATTGCCTGTGTAATGAAAGGAATAATTTATGAGTAATTTTATATTGGAAATGAAAGATGTCAGTTATGGATACCAGGATGGTGGCAGAAAAAGGATGATTCTGAAAAACTGCAGCTATAAGTTCGAAAGGGGAAAGTTCTATACCATACTGGGACCTTCAGGGTCAGGGAAAACAACACTTCTGTCTATGGCTAGTGCCCTTGACGTTCCCGAAGGAGGAACCATTGAGTACGAAGGAACTGAACTGAAGAAAATAGGTTATAGCAAATACAGAAGAAACCATATGGCCATAATATTCCAAAAGTACAATCTTGTTGACTATCTTACCGGCATTGAGAATGTAGAAGCCGGAATGATGATCAGCGGTCATAGGACAAAGGGTGACAAGAAGGAAATAGGGTATAAAATCCTTGATGCAATGGGAATAGTCAAGACAAAGGCTGACCGTAGGGTTACAAAGCTTTCCGGCGGAGAGCAGCAAAGGGTTGCAATTGCCAAGGCGCTTGCAAAGGATGTGGATTTGATTCTGGGTGATGAGCCCACGGGTTCACTGGATACCGCTACTTCAAATGAAGTAATTGAATTGTTCAAGCTTCTGGCAAATGAATATGGCAAGACTATAATTCTTGTTACACACTCTGACGATGTAGCAGAAAAAAGTGATGTATCCCTGAGACTCAGGGATGGGCAATTGATGCCCTTCTAGGAGAAAAAATGAGCGATAAAAAGAATTTTTTAGATGATATTAACAGGCCAAAACCGGAGAGCTTCCAGGAGGAAGTTTTCATCAAGCACAAGAGGAATCTGCTGCCGTCAATAATAGTGGCATCATCAGTTCTGATAGCTGTTCTGGTTCTTATCCTGGTATTTACACGGGGAGCGGCAATTCCTGATATGAGCGGCTGGACGGGCAACGATGTGAAGGAATGGTCTGATTCAAAGAACATACTTGTTGTCATCAAGGACGTGTATTCCTCTGATTATGAGGCGGGAGTGTTCATAAGTGCCCAGCCTGAAGCAGGTACAAAGGTGGGAAGGAACGATACTGTCACAGTTACTGTTTCCAAGGGAGCGGATCCCAATGAAGAAATAGTCTTTCCTGACCTTAAGAACATGACTTTGGGACAGGTCAATGCATGGATAGATGAGAACAAACTGACAGGTGTTACCATCCGCAAGGAAAACAGTTCAGTTTTCCCGGTGGATGCAGTAATCAATTACGAAATGGTTGACGGAAGTGAATCAACTTTTATCAGGAAGCACAGGGTAAGGGTATATGTATCTCTGGGCCCGAGTATTCTTGATGAAACAGTAAGCGTACCCAGCTTTTCTGATTATGACAAAGCACAGGTTCTAAAGTGGGCCGATGATTATGAAATTAATGTGGAGTTCCTCGAGCAGTTCAGTGAATATGTTGAATACGGGAGGGTGGCATCACAGAGCATTGAGGCTTATACCAAGATGAATCGTACCGATGTGCTTGTTATTACTTTGTCCCTTGGAAAGGCACTGAAGGTACCTGATTTTACAGGAATGAGCAAAACTGAAGCAGCTGAAGTCGCCAACGGTTTGGGCATACAGCTTCAATACAAGAATGAAGTAAGCAAGAAACCTGAAGGTACGGTTCTTGGTCAGGACTATGAGCCAGGTGTTGAAATCCACAGCAAGCAGATGGTAACCCTTACCTTGGCTGCAGAAAGTGAGTTCATAACAATTCCGAATCTGATCGGGCTGTCATCATCGGAAGCTTCCGGACTTGCAGGTATCCATGGGCTGAATATATTCATGATGCAAAAGGAAAGCACCGAACCTTCAGGAACGGTAATTGGTCTAAGTGCGGCACAGGGCAGTGAAATCAACAAAGATGACATTCTCTATGTTTATGTATCCAAAGGGAATATACTTGTTCCGGATTTTTCAGCTATGAGCAGGCAGGCAGCTGATCTTTGGGCCATGGACAATGGAATATCTGTGACTTATGTTGAGGTTTATTCCGATATATATGGTTCTGGAGTTCTGTTTGGACAGAATCACCCAGAAGGGATGCTTCTTGACACAGAAAGGCTTGTTGTTTACCAATCCCTGGGCAAAATTTCCGTCAGAGATTTCAGTGGTTCAACAAAACTGGATGTGCTTGAATGGCAGCAGGAAGTAAACTCGAAGGGTGCCAATATTGCCCTCAAGTTCCATACGGTTGATATTCCCGGCATGGACATAAACAGGGTTGTTGACCAGTCATTTAAAAATGAATTGATCGGACTGTCATCCAGACTGGATGTATGGATATCAACTGACGGAGGAGTGATAGCTCCGGACTTTACCGGCCTTCATGATGAGGATTTCATGGACTGGTGTGAAGATAATGGTATTACATACAGGATTGAAAAAGTATATTCCAATGAATACAGCAAGGGTATACTATTCGGTCAGAACTTTACAGGAATTGCGATTCCTGAAGGCACTGCATTTATTATCAGCGAATCCATTGGGAGACCGACTATACCGTTGTTCAGGGGATTCAGAGAAATAGAGGTCAGAGGTTGGGTAAACAATGTAAACCTTTCAGGTGCTGAATTAAAATTAACAATAGTCTATGAGTACTCGCCGACGGTTGCGGTTGACATGGTCATCAGGCAGAACATTGCGGACAAGACTGTGGATACCGGTACAGAAATAAAAGTATACATTTCACTTGGACCGGCAGACTGAAAAAAGATGATAAATAAACCCCGGATTTATCTTTAACTCCGGGGTTTTTTATTG
>JAFGIJ010000145.1 GCA_016929655.1 Clostridia bacterium | reverse complement strand
GGTAATGACAAGGGATATGCTAGCCGCACATTATGAAGAACTAGTGGACATGAACATCAAAGGTGGAACTAGGCTTTTAGGCGGAGGTACAACCGGGACACAGACTGTAACTATAAGGGGCCGGCATGAGGTCCTTCACAGTGCCGATGGATACTTTGATGGTCTGGCAGGGTTGTATCCGGGAAAAAGCAGGTTGCTTATAAAACGCACCAGATCAGCAAACTTTGCGGACAAGCCCTCAGAAAAGAAATATATATGTAATCCTTTTACAAGAACCAGCATTGTAAATCCGGCTTACATGGACAAGGAAAAGCTTGAGTTTCTGTACAATGTATACAAAAGCAAAAGGCCAAGGGCAATCATTGGCATTACCGAAACTGTATATAGGTTCTGTGAATATATAAAATCGAATGACCTTAAGACTTACAAAGTAGATCTGGTTGGAACCGGGTGCCAGACAATGCTTCCAAGATACAAAGAATTGATTGGATCGGTTTTCAAGGATGCTGTTTTGATAGATGGATATGGTGCAAATGAATTTGGAAGATTAGCCCAGCAGTGCACAGAATCCAATGGATATCACTATATTCCACTCATACACTATATTGAAGCTGTTGACGCGGAATATAGGAATGTGCCAAATGGTGAAACTGGTCAGCTTCTTGTAACAACCCTTCAAAAAAGGAAAATGCCCCTTATCAGATATAGGGTTGATGACCTGGTCACTATCAGTGATAAAATGTGTGATTGCGGAAGAGGATATCCTTTGGTTGAGAGGTTTGATGGAAGACGGATTGAGTCAATTGTTTCACCAAAAAAAACATATATGAGTCCACTGCCATTCTTCGAAATAATGGGCGGGTTCAGCAATGTGGATAAATTCAAGGTAGAGCAACGAACCGATAATGAAGTAACTTTGATTTTGAAAATGAAAAGCGGAAAATTCACAGATGTTCAAACGCTGGCAGTAAGAAAGGAAATCAACAGATATCTTGATTATCCCATGAAACTGAGTGTTGAATATGTAGATAAAATTGAGCCTATGCCAAATGGGAAGATTATGAGGGTGCAGGGTCTGGAAAGCTTTTTGAGCGAGAAAAAATAGTTTGGGCAACCCTTGATTCCAGCGGAGGTGTGTTATGTTTAGAATGATACTTGATACCGATACATATAACGAGGTTGACGATCAGTTTGCATTGGTTTATGCACTGATGTCACCTGAAGCAGTTAAAGTGGAAGCGGTTCATGCGGCACCCTTCCACAATGAAAACTCCAGCGGCCCCGGTGATGGAATGGAAAGAAGTTTTCAGGAAATACTGAGACTAATGAAGTTGATGGGCAGGGAAACGGAAGGAATCGTATTCAGGGGAGCCGACCGGTTCATGGAATCAAAGGAGACGCCGGTCGAGAGTGATGCTGTTGATAATCTTATCAGAATTGCCTTGGATTCAAGTGCCGATGACCCGCTTTACATTGTTGCAATAGGGGCTCCGACAAATGTTTCAAGTGCAATTGTAAAAAAAACTGAAATACTGGATAGAATAATTGTAGTCTGGCTGGGAGGTACGACCCTTGACTGGCCTTCAGGAAGGGAATTCAATCAGATGCAGGATATTCCGGCGTCACAGATTCTATTCGATTCCGGTGTCAGACTGGTTCAGATTCCATGCCACAATGTAGCATCTCATCTATTGGTCAGTGTACCTGAATTAAGGGCCTGCATGGGGGTTTCAGATATAGCACGTGCGCTTGTTGATATAGTTGATGAAGCAGTTGAAGGAAATCCCGGCAGAACCCGTGTTATCTGGGATATTTCTGCGGTAGCTTATCTGGTGGTACCCTGGGCGGTCAGGCTTATAAAGATTCATAGCCCGGTGCTGCATGACGATTTCAACTGCAGCTACAGCATAGACAGAAGAAGGCATTTTATTGATGTAGCCTATTTTCTCAACAGGGACGGTATATTCCTTGATTTCTATGAAAAAATAAAAAGGCTGAAATAAATTTGTAAGGCAATAAAAAACTACCCTGATATATGATTTTCCATAATCAGGGTAGTTTAAATTCGGTGGATTAAATTCCCATTTCTTCAGCTTTCCTGAAAACAGCACTGAATACTTCAAGTGCCCGGTCGAGCTGGTCTTTGGTGTGGGTTGCTGTATAACTGGTCCTTAACAGACACTCTCCTGGTTTTACTGCAGGGCATATAACCGGATTTACATAAACACCTGATTCTAGCAACATTTTTGTAATAAGGAATGTTCTGTCATTTGTGTATGTCATAACCGGAATTATTGCTGTTTCTCCGTCAATTATCGGTATGTTTCTCTTTCTGAAACCTGCTCTCATGTAGTCGGAGTTGTTTTTCAATCTAATGGGCAGTTCGGGATCCTCTTTCATTATTTTAAGAGCCTCCCTGGCAACTGCGGCATTGGCCGGTGGTATGGAAGCGCTGAATATAAAAGGTCTTGAAGCATGCTTGACATAATTGATGACCCTTTCTTCAGAAGCTATGAATCCTCCGAGGCTTGCGGCTGATTTACTGAAAGTGCTCATAATGATATCAACTTTGTCCTCAAGGCCGAAGTGAGATGCAGTGCCCCGTCCGCCTTTGCCTATCATTCCAAAGGCATGGGCGTCATCTACAAGAATCCGGGCTCCATATTTTTGTGCCAGGCGTACAATTTCAGGAAGATTGCAAATTTCACCGCTCATACTGAAAACTCCGTCTGTTATTATCAGTTTCCCGTTTTCATTGGGAATATTGATAAGGAGCCTTTCAAGGTCTTCCATGTCACTGTGTTTGTATTTCAAAGTCTTGGCGAAGGAAAGCCTGCAGCCATCCACTATACTTGCATGATTTTCATTGTCACTTAGAATATAATCGCCTTTCGTGGCTATTGCAGATATAATACCAAGATTTGTCTGAAAACCTGTACTGAATGTGAGAGCCATTTCCTTATTTACAAAACCGGCAAGTTCTTTTTCCAGTTCCAGATGAAGCTTCAGGGTTCCGTTGAGGAATCTTGAACCTGAACATCCGGTTCCATATTGTTCCAAGGCTTCTTTTCCTGCATCAATACAGCGTTGGTTTGAAGTGAGTCCAAGATAATTGTTGGACCCTAGCATAATGGTTTTTTTACCTTCAAGTGTAACTTCTGTGTCTTGCTTTGATTCAATTGCGTGAAAGTAAGGGTAAATGCCCTGTTCGATAGCTATATCTGCATCTATGAAGTCATAACAACGTTTAAATATATCCATGTTTCCCCCCTGGTAGGTGTTTTCTATGAATGATATTACCACCAATGACCTAAATAGGCAATGGAAATTATTATCAGGTCATATTAACAGATTGTCACTTGTGTTAATATATAGTTAAATAAACATATGGAAGGTAGCAATGAATAAAAAAAATATATTGATAACAGGTGTTTCATCAGGCATAGGCAGGAAATGTGCCATATATCTTTCCAATAAAGGTCATAATGTTTTTGGTACAACCAGGAACCTGGACAGGGATGGCATAAAGGAAGATGGAATTACATACATTTATATGGATGTTCGGGATCAAGGATCCATCATAGCTGCAGTTGATAAGATGCTGGAGCTTTCAGGTGGAATTGATGTGCTGGTCAACAATGCCGG
>JAFGIJ010000144.1 GCA_016929655.1 Clostridia bacterium | reverse complement strand
TTGGTGGAGCTAATGGGAATCGAACCCACGACTTCCACACTGCCAGTGTGGCACTCTCCCGCTGAGTTATAGCCCCAAGCCGCTATATCATTTTAGTTTAGGTACACTATACTGTCAAGGATTCCTTTGCCGCAATCGCTGTTCATGTTATTGTTGCTGCCTGTTTTCATATGATATACTGAAACCCAGGAGACAAAAATGAAAACAACATGTCCGGTCACTGGGAAAACATGTCCATATGATCAAATCCTCAACTCCGGAGTCTGTCCGAAGGAACATGAATGCGATGTTATAAGGGCTGAATATTCACACATGCTGAAAAAACCTCCATCACCCCGGAAATATGTTTTTATCTCCCTGGCCGTTGTTCTGTTTTTTGCAACTGCTGCTGTTCTTTATTTCTTTGTCTTCGACGGAACCCTTGATTTTCTCAAGAAGAACAATAATGTTTCTGAAACAGCCACAGCAACACCGTCTGCCTCCCCGACAGCAATAAGTACTGTCCAACCGACAACAGAACCAACGATTGTACCTACTCCCATTCCAACCGCACTGCCTGTTGTTCCGGTTACCGGAAATGAAGCAGCTTCTGTTGCTCGAATAAGCATTTCGAATATCCAGCATGAAGTCAAAAATGTGGGTCTGGATCAGGACCAAAAAATAAAAGCATACCCAGATGCAAGGATAGTTTCATGGTACGAAGGAAGTTATATGCCGGGTGAAACCGGAAATAGCATTTTCTTTGGATTTAAATATTATGGCGGTGTTTCCGGTGCTTTCTACAATCTGGAAACATTGAATATCGGAGATAAAGTAGGCTTTACCCTGGACAACGGAACAACCATGGAGCTTGAGGTCTATGATACAAAAGTCTACATCAAGGATGGAATGCCCTCCAAGGTGTTTGAAATTGAAGATTCATCTCCGCACACAGTTCTAATAACCCAAGCCGGTGAAATCAATCCTGAAACCCTTGATTACATGGATATGCTTGTGGTCTATCTGCATTGATTATTTCTTGAAGGTTATATTCTTATTGAAAAGATACTGAAAAACCCCGGCTAGAATAACCGAGAGTATTTTTGCAACATATTTTGGTATACCGAGTTGGGAATAAAATAAAGCAAGAAGCAAAGATCCCATGGCCATTCCAAGAAGACATACAATGGTAAAGGAAATCAAACGTCTCACCCTCAAATTTGTTTTTCTGAAGTTGAAGCGTGAATTCAATTCAAAACTTGTGAAAATTCCAACGAACACACTGATTATGTTTGAGGTGATATAGTGAAGACCCAGAACATCACTAAGCAGAAAGAATATGAGCATATCCACTGCTGTAGCTATGGCACCAATCAGTACATACATCAAAAAGTGTCTGTGTCTTTCAATAAGTCTTTTCATAATTACCGATTCTTTTTCTTCAATTATTTTCTGTCCTTTGTATTTTAAATATGTTCCGTCAAATAAGTATGCATAAGCAACACCATTAATGTCAAATTCAATGAATGCCAGTTTGCCGTCACTTTCATATTCGCCTGTCAATCATTATTGATGCTCATTTCTCTAATTCCATCATTAAGGGAATACTCAGGTTTCCAGTTCAAAATGGCAATTATTTTATTATTACTAAGCCAGCTATGCTCTATGTCACCTTCCCGGGCAGGTTTATAAACAGCAGATTTTTCATAATTGTAAACATCTTTCATAAGTGTAAACAGCCGGTTTACGGAAGTTGCCTCTGATGTGCTTACATTGGCCGTAAAATCCTTATCTGATTCCAGTGCCAGAAGATTTGCCCTGGCTATGTCTTTTACATATATAAAATCACGGGTCTGCTCCCCGTCACCAAATATTATACAGTCCTTTTTAGCTTTCATTCTTTCGGTGAAAACAGCCACTACCCCGCCTTCACCTCTGGATTTCTGCCTTGGTCCAAACACATTGGCATATCTTAATATTGCATAACCCATTCCGGATGCGCACGACATCATACGGATATATGTTTCGGGTACCAGTTTGGAATATCCATAAAACGATTCAGGATTTTTGGGATGTTCTTCATCAATTCCCAGGTATTCAGGATTTCCATATACGGCTGCACTTGAAGCATATATGAATCTTTTGACTCCAGATCTTATAGATAAATCAAGCAAATCAACGGTTCCCTGTATATTAACAGAACAGTCATAGGCAGGATTTTTCATGGATTGCTGCACATCAATCTGTGCAGCGTGATGTATTACTGCATCAGGTTTCTGCATCCTGAAAAATGCATCGATTTCCGTTCTATTTGTCAGATCTCCCGTAAACAAATCTGCCTTAGCATTCAGATTTTCCATCGTCCCTGATGACAAATCATCAAAAACAAGGACTTCATGATTCTTTTCAATCAAAAGGTCAACGATATGTGAGCCTATAAAACCACAGCCACCTGTCACCAATACCTTCATGCTACACCCCCAGGAATCTTTTCATGACCTCACAGGCTTTCTCAGCCTGTTCCTCGTCCGGCATTTCACTGAACACCCTGAGAAGCGGTTCAGTACCGGAAAATCTTGCAATTATCCATCCCTTGTTCCTGAAATAAACCTTTACACCATCCATATAGCTTATCTTTTCAACCTCAAAAGGAAAATCCGGAAGCTTACGATCGATATAAAGTGTATTCATAAGCTTTTCCTTCAATTCATGTTTGAATTCATATGCTTTTTCAACCATTGTTCTATAACCATATTTATCATAAATTTCTTTTAGAATTTCTGAAATCTTCTTACCCGTTACACATATCATTTCGATTAGCAGCGTTGCAGCAAAAATTCCATCCTTGCCCCTTATATGCCCTCTGATTGTTAGCCCTCCGCTTGATTCTCCTCCAATTACTGCATCATGCTTCTCCATGGCTGAACTTATATGCTTGAATCCCACCGGCACCTCATGACAATGCATACCGAAATCCTCAGCCATGTCATCCAGCAGATTTGTGGTTGCCAGGTTCCTTACACAGTCACCCTTCCAACCCTTGTATTTATTGAGGTAATAATAAAGCAGTGCAAGGATTTCATTTGGATGGATGAACCTGCCCCCGTCATCTATGACCCCAAGTCTGTCTGCATCTCCGTCTGTTCCAAGGCCTATGTCAAATCCCCGCTCAACAACATCCCTTTGAAGATGCATCAGTGTTGCTGCTGAGGGTGAAGGCAACCGGCCTCCGAAAAGAGTGTCATGTCTGTCATTTATGATATCCAGGTCACATCTCAGTGTCAGCAGAATCGTCTGCAGGCTTGTCTTGGAAACACCATACATCGGGTCAAGGAGAACCTTCAGATTTCTTGCCCTGATTGCCTTTTCGTCAACCATTTTAAGAATTGCATCTATGAAATCATTGGAAGGGTCGATTTTTACAACAAATCCCTTTGAAACTGCTTCCTCAAAGTCCATTGAATTGATTTTTTCAACCCTGCTTATATACTCCTCGATGACATCAGTGGTTTCCATGGACGCATCCCTGCCACCTTCTGTAAAAAGTTTAATACCATTGTAAATGGCTGGATTATGGCTTGCTGTAACAGCTGCACCATAATGTGATTTTCTGGCTTTAACTTCAAACATAATCATTGGTGTCGGTGCATTTTTATCAATGAATTCTACTTTTATATCGTTTCCTGCAAAAACCTCACACATCCAACGGGCACCTAGGTCGGAAAGAAAACGTCTGTCATAACCAACTATCACCGGCTTGTCGTCCTTACCGGAATCCTTCATTTCATTACAAAGAGCCTGCACAAGAATCCTTATATTGTCCTTTGTAAAATCTTCGCCTATTATAGACCTCCAGCCACCTGTTCCGAATTTAATCATTGCCGGCTTTCCTCTCTTTCAATATCTTTTCTATCATCTCAAGTTCTTCCGGTGTGTTTGCCCCAACCACTTCTGATGTATCATGTATTGTCTTCATTATTACCTTTTTACCACTCTGCCTGATTATTCTGGGTAAATCAGTAAGATAATATTCACCCTGGGAATTATTGCAATCCAGCTTTGACAGATATTCATACATATCAGGTGCATTGCACACCATCACCCCAACATTTGTTTCCCTTATCTTTTTCTGATCTTCACTGCAGTCACGGTGCTCCCTAACTTCCAGAAAATCACCGATTTCATCCCTGATTATTCTGCCGTAATGTGGAATTTGTTCATCAATTGGATAAATACAGGTCAGGTTTGTACATTCTGCTTTTTCACTTTCATGAAGTTCAAACATTGATTTGTAGGTTGACTTCCTGAACAAAGGCATATCTCCGAATGCAAGCAGAACCGGTCCTTCATAGCCCTTCAATGCTTCCCTTGTAACTGCAACCGCATGGCCTGTCCCCTTCATTTCAACCTGATCTACATATGTATAACCCGGACCGGCTGCGGACATAACCTTTTCCTTTTTATATCCAACAACAATGATTATTTCTTCACAGAAATCCACACTTTCAAGAACATGAAAAAGAATTGGTTTTCCATCCGCTGATCGCATAACCTTCGGCAGGTCATGTTTTTCACTCTGAAGCCTCTTTCCTTTTCCTGCGCCTAGAATTATTGCCTTCATATCAGTCCCCTCTTTTTGCAGATACACCATCTGCCGTGTGTATTATTCTACCGGGGTAGCCTTTGGATTCAACGGCACTGACAATTGATTGCAGTTTATCCTCAGTGGCAAAAATATAGCAGCAGCCTCCACCGCCGGTTCCGTTGAGTTTGCCTCCAAGTGCGCCTGCTGACATTGCTGTGTCAAGTATCTCTTCAATTTCGTTAGTTGAAATACCTAATCCATCCCTGAGATTTTTATGATGATCATACAGCATTTGTCCAAATTTTTCCGGAGATAGATTGCCTGAATTATACAGACGGAGGAATTCCCTGAGTATTTTATAGTTTCTTATGGCTGCAACCGAAGGTCTGGTCAGGCTTTCATCAAGACCCGAGTCAAATATTTCCTCTTCTGAAAGTTCACCGATGCTTTTTACACCAAGTTTTCGTACTGCTTCTTCAACAGGCTTTCTTGCTGTTGCCAGTACCCGGATTGTATCCTTCCTCCTAAGAGTGTCAAAAAGTACGAATCCACCCTGCGGTAACCCGTCAAGTCTTTTCATGACCGGATTTCTTATATCAGCAAAATCAAAATGGCAGACACCCCCGAAGGCACTTGCCATATGATCCATCTTGCCTCCCGGTTCATTGAACTCGGTTACTTCTGCCTCATAGCCCATCTGAGCTATTTCCATCCTGTCGTCCTTTAGTTTACAATCCAGAGCTTCAAGAATTCCTTTGATAAGCACAACAATCATGGTGCTGGATGAGCACATGCCTTTGCCAATTGGTATTTCTGAGTCCATTGTTATATCGAAGCCGCAGCTTATATCGCAGCCTCTGTTTTTTATTACATTGAAGCAACTTTTAAAGTAGTCCCTTGTGTTTTCATAAATAAGAGGGTTTCTAAGGTCATACTCATAAATCTCATATTTATTCCCACTGTTATCCTGATTCAAAGTATCAATGCTTTCGTCCTTTATTTTGATAATTGCATGTCCATCATTTCTTTTTGAAATCCTTGCATAAAAACTAAGGTCAATTGCCATGGTAATGACCTCAAGTGAATGGTAATCCAGATGCTCCCCAAACAAGCAGAGTCTGCTTGGCGTTGATGCCATGATTGTCATATCACTCCTCCTCCAATAGAAATTCTTTGATGTCTGTGAAATTGCTTATTACATTTACCAATATACCGGATGATCCATCCTCAAGTATGTCTGCCCTCAGAATTTCCAAAAGGTTTTCCTTCAGGTTTCTTCTGATATCATAGACTATTTCAAGCTGTTGTCTCAGATAAATCTTCAGTTCATCCAATGTTCTTTCAATGTCATCAGATTCAACGGAAAACTGCACCGAAAAATCATCCCTGTGCAGTGACAACGCACTGAGTACTCCATCTAGTTCATGTACGCTGTATCCATCGATATTGCTTTCAATTATACGAATGCACTGTTCTCTGATTTCACTTTTTTCCTCTTCCATCTGTGCCTCAAACACTTCCTTTACCTTGCTCACAAACATTGCATTGAGACGTTTAATAAAATAGATGTCCTCATAGTAGCTTAATTTGGCACAGTCTGAAACAAACTTTTCAAGCATTGAAATATAAAGTATGGAAATGTCACTGCTGTCTTTGTTTCTTTTATATATTCCAAGTCTTTCTTCTATAGAATTTTGATATCTTCTCAATCCTTCAATATCAATGAAAAGTGATGTAAATGATTTCCTTGCCTGTGTTTTGAGTTCATCAACGGAATCACTTAGTTCTCTGCTTGACCTGGACCTGCTGATTGGAATTCCCTCTTCCATTACACCGTTCACTGCATAATCAATGTACTCATCCAGAACTTCATTTATTTTCTCATCGGTGGGAATCCTCAGCTTAAGGATTTTCTGAATCTCAGCTACTGCGTCCTTGCCTTCCTCCAACTTCTTAAGTACAGTCAGGAACAGTTTGCGCGAGTTCATAAGAGGTGTAAACCTGAGTTTATCCATGCATATTCCATATTTAGTGAAGATCTGAAGACTGTAAATACCGAGTGATATCCTGCTGAACAACTCAAATTGCCCTGATATTTCACTCAGCATATCCAAAGGGGTCATCCCTGCACTTCCCGATTCACCGGATCTTACCATTTGAAGAATTTCACTTACAAACCCTGTATAGTCATAGGACCCATATCCCCTCATGATACCGGATGTAAGTGCAGAATACAGGCACCCTGCCTGAATCTTATGAAAAGATTCAAATGTAAAGGTTTCAAGATTGAATATCTTCTTGAACCCCTGGTAGAAACGTCTTACATGTATGGACTTTCGGGCTTCGGAAAATTCTGTAATGTCATAAGAAAGAAACTCGTATATGGATTCTATCCCAAATTCAGAAACTATGATATCCCTGGACTCCCTGAGTTTTTCCAGTACCGGATTGCTTATGATTTCATAGCCATAAACTTCATTTATTATTTCAAAAATCCTTTGTTCAGTCATCAGTACCACTCATTCAGCTGTTTATTTTTTTGCAATAGGCTCAAAATGTTTTTCAATGGCAGGCCAGGAGTAATAGTTTATTATAATGCCGCACAGAGCCAGGGTAACAAATATCAACAGCCCGTTACCAACCATGATATGGATAGTATATGGCCCTATGGTTATAGCCAGACAGGCAATCAATATCATAAGATTTGGGATCAGCCTCAGCAATGAAAATACAAATGAATATCTATATAACTGGTGAATTTTCAGATTATATTCAATGAGGAGCTGATATATATAGAAATGCATCATTATGAATAGAAGCATAAACACCAGGATTATCATCACTGATATAGTTTCTATCATGGAGTTGTGTAAATTGGGGAATGCAATTTCATACCAGCTTGAATAGAATCGAAGTCCCATGGCAATTATGAAAAGCATAATTACATCAATTACAGTAATCAGCGCTGATTTCCAAAAGAATTTCTTCATGGTTTTCATGATGTCGCTCCAGATGAACACAGGCTGACCCTTCACCATGTTTCTGTAAATGTATGTAGCACCCGCATTTGCCGGTCCAAAAACCACAACTGGTATTGCAATCATGATACTTCCTATGGATAATCTCCACAGAAGGTCAATCAATGCTGCATCCTGGGGACTGTAGATCTTGTAGTTGAATATCTCCATACCCTCTGCCGGTATAAACCAATAGCTTATTAGCCACATCAAGGCAAAGAACGGAATATTCAATAGAAGGCTAATGACATTCAATTTAGACAAATCCCATGCTTTTCTTGCAATGAGATTGATGAGCCCCATAAACTTCCCGTTTACCTTCGGTTCGTCTTTTTGCTTCTTGTCCTGATTGTATTTAAAGATTCCTGACATTATTAATCCCTTATTATCCTTTCGATTATATACTCAATGGCTTTTTCAGCTGATTCTTTTTCATCCTGTTTCTCTGTATCTATGGTAAATATTTCAGTACCAGGCTCTTCAAAAGGTGATGACACTCCTGTAAAATCCTGTATTTCTCCATTGAATGCCCTGACATATAGCCCTTTGGGATCCCTCTCACGGCAGATATCCACACTGCATTTTACATAAATTTCATTGAAAATGTCACCAATTATTCTCCTGGCTTGTGTTCTGTTTTCCTTCAGTGGAGTAATGAAGGTTGCAATTACAACAACTCCCGAATCGGCAATCAGTTTTGCAGCATTTGCCGCTCTTCTGATATTTTCAATTCTGTCTTCTGCAGAAAAGCCAAGGTCACTGTTAAGTCCCCCACGAAGATTGTCACCATCCAACCAATAGCAAAGCATGCCCTTTTCTATCAGGGTTTTTTCCACTCTTCGGGCTATTGCAGATTTACCTGAACCTGACAGACCATAGAACCAAAACACCTGCGGTTTGACACCGGTGAGTCTTGACCTGTCTTCCGTATTTACACTGCCCCTGTCGGGGAAAATGTTTTTTGTCATCATTACCGCCTTTGCCAATAGATTATATCACAAGAAATTTCTTATTTTTCACATGTATTCTTTTGATTGGAACAGATGTCAAAACTTATAACCTCTATTAATCAGCAGACCAGTGGCATTTTCAATATCTCTATTCCTGACAAGAATGTAATCTGTATCATAGGTAGAAATTACAAAAATGCTGATGCCGCCCTCTGCAAGGGTCTTGCTGATTCTTGAAATTATACCAACCAATGAAAAATCAAGGATTGCAGCAACCTTGATTGCTTTCCAACCCCTTTCACAGGTTATACCATCCGGAACCTTGTCCTGCAGACATACCACAGACAATTCCTCAGCAGTTTTTGTAATTGAAAAAAATACTTCATTTGAAATCCACTCCGGTATAATGCTGTTCTTCTCCAGCCTGACTATCCAGAACAGAGGATCAAGGATTTCAAGCTTCATAGTTTCCTTCATTGTATTACCACCTAAAAACATCAAAAAAGTACTGCACATGGTGCAGTACTTTCAGTGGTGCGGATGAAGGGAATCGAACCCATACGAATCGCTTCACACGGCCCTCAACCGTGCGCGTCTGCCAGTTCCGCCACATCCGCAGAGCGTATAAATACGCAAAAGATATTATACCTAATCCCGGCTTTATGTGTCAAGAAAAATAATTCCAACCCAAAGCCTAATAATTACGACAGACGTAAATATTTACGTCTGTCGTAATTATTAGGCTTATTATGCTGTTATCACCCTGACATAATATTTATATTATAGAATCAATGAAACAATTACAATATTTCATATTCTTCATCAAATGTGACTACCAGATCCTCCCTGTGTCTTTTTGTCATCCTGTGTTTTGCCTTCCTGTTGTCAACGGTATCAAAAATTATTGAGAAGTCATAATCATCAGGATATAGTTCACCGGCAGGAATTTTAAGTTCAACTCTTTTGTGATTCACAAGATATTTTTTCTTCTTTATCTGAACTCCAACCATGCCGTTCTTATCCACTTTCCTGAAAACTATTGCAGTATACTCCTGGGGATGCACCATAACACTGTCACCTATTGCAAACTTATCTGACAAATCAGGAGTTTCAGTCTTGTCTTTGTCAATTAATGACAATCTTGGTTTTTTAACTGCTTTCCTTCTTTCCGTATTTGCAATCCCGGAAAACTCAGAGGCATTGAACTCCAGCGGTTTTACTGTATTTCCCTTGTACTGATGATATGCTGCCCTATGTGCCCTTTCAACTATATCAAGGGAAAGCCCTATTCTTCTGGCTATATATAGTGCACAGCTCTCTCCGGCTTCCCCTATCTCAAGTCTATACAGAGGTGCCAGATTCTCCCTGTCAAAGGCCATTCTGGCATTGATAAATCCGGCTGTATTTCTGGCAAAATCCTTTATTTCCGGATAGTGGGTAGTGGCTGCAATCAAACAACCTCTTTTCATCATTTCTTCCAGTACAACTGCAGCAATTCCCATTCCTTCAGTCGGATCGGTTCCTGAACCCAATTCATCCAATAAAACCAACGATTGATCATCAGCGGTTTCAAGGATGTTTATTATTCTGGTCATATGGGAAGAAAATGTGGAAAGATTTTCGGTTATGCTCTGTCCATCTCCAATATCACAAAGAACCATGTTCCTCATGCAAAAACTTGCCTTCTCTGCCGGTATATGAAGCCCGCATTGTACCATGAGTGAAAACAAACCTACTGTCTTGAGAACTACGGTTTTTCCCCCTGTATTCGGGCCGGTTATAATTATTGCTTTGATTAACTCTCCTGATGAATCCCTGTAACCAATCCTAAAGTCCAAGGGAATAACTTTTCCACTGTCCAGCAATGGATGTCTGCCACCGGTCAGTTCTATGCTGCTGCCACCGGTGATTTCTGCAGGGATCCCTTTCATTTGTATACTTAGTTTCGCCTTTGCAAAGATGAAGTCCAGTGTTTCCATTGCCTCCATGTTAATCTTTATTCGTGGAAGTTCGTCTTCTACCATTGCGGTAAGTGTGTAAAGAACTTTTTTAATCTCAATATCTTCTTCCACAAGCAGATTTGCAATCTCCGACTGTATCTTCCCTACAGAATCGGGTTCAATGAAAACCGTCCCTCCCGTATTTGATTTATCAATGACACTACCTGGAATCCGGCTTCTGTATTCTCTTTTTACAGCAATGGTCAGTTTGCCATTCCTGCTTACAATAAACCCATCACTCAGGTACTGCTCATTGCTCTTAAGGATACTGTTAAGCCTGTCCTTTGCTTTGTCTGTAAGCATAGCAATTTTCTTTCTTACTGAAGAAAGTTCACTTGACGCCTTGTCATCTACTCTTCCGTTTCTAATACTTACTTCAATTTCACCTTGCAAAGCAGATAAGTCACTTATTGAGTAACCTGTGTTCGAAATTGATTCTGACGCAGAAGCAGCTCTTTTTAAATAGTTTTTCATCCTGTTGCATGTGGATATAAAAACTGCAACTGCTACTAGTTGCTCAGGATTCAGCATTCCGTTCATTTCTATCATTTCAACTGCCATAAGCAGCTCTGTCATGGATGCAAGAGGAGGATTCCCTACTGTTTCAAGGGTTTTTCTGGCCATGGTAGTATCCTCCATGTGCCTAATGGCTTCCCTTTCATTCATGTAAGGTCTCATAAGTTCAATGCGTTCTTTGACTTTATCAGACAAAGCCTGCTCTCTTAACATCTCAAGTATTTTGTTGAATTCCAATTCTCTGTGAGTATTTCCTGTCATAATTACCTTCCTGTAAAAAACCTGCACTTAAGTCCTCTATACCCCCGGACAGCAGTGCAGGTCATTCATATATCTCAACAATCAAAAAGCGGATCAGATATCCGCCACCTTACCATTTAAATGGAAAATTTATTGTTTTGAAGCAGTCTAAAGGCAGTGGACCGGCTCCACGAAAATTCATACACAAAATCTACGTGCACCGGCACATTATTCTGTTACGTGAACTCCTGCAATTAATACCGACATCAAAACTCCTTTATGATTTTTATATGACTATTTTAACACAATCTAAGTGTTTTGTATTATAATTATTTTACTTCAGGGGGAAATTAATTGAAAAACAATTTATTGGTAAAGGTTCCCGGTCTTAAAGCCGATGAACAGAGAAGATTTATATTTTCGAATCTCAAGGACAACATCAGCCGGCTGAAGCTTGCAGGTCTTGTTTTTCTTATTATAGAAATAATCATGTTGGCCTGGCTGCTTCTGGGGGGAATTATAAATCCTGCAAACCCTGCAGATTCAACCATCTTATTCCTTTATGCCGGAATCATCTTATTTCTATCAATCTATTTGCTGTTTTTTGTCTATGTCAGTAAAAAAGCTAAGATTAAAAATATGACTTTCATCAGGCTTTTTATAATCACCGGTTTAATGCTTGTACTGATCTGGGGGGTTTTTCTGGTTCTTTTTGAGCACACTGAAGGTTTCCTGCCAAGTGCTTATATACTAATCATGATGTCCATAGGTATAATTCCATATCTCAATTTCTGGGAAATTTCAGTTACAATGATACCATCACAGATCCTAATAACATTATATGTTGTAACAACCAGGTCTTTCAATTATACCGCATCAACTAATATATTATTTGACTCATGGAGCTTCTGCCTTATTTCGATATTAATTTCTACTCTAATATACAAAATGAGAATTTCCAACTACAAAAAGGACATAATGCTCCTGGAACAAAATGATATGTTAAAGCAGCATTCTGAAATCGATGCACTCACAGGTATATATAACAGAAGAAAATTAGATGAGGAATTAGAGAACGAGTGGCAAAGATCAAGCAGGTCGCAAAAACCACTGTCATTTCTCTTGATAGACCTTGATCATTTTAAAAAATACAATGATACTTACGGGCACATGGAGGGTGATATTTGTCTTAAAAAGGCAGCAACAGTTATGGCAGAAACCCTCAAGCGTTCTACAGATGTTATATTCAGATACGGAGGGGAGGAGTTTGCTGCAATTCTTCCATTTACTTCACTTGATGCAGCCTGTCTGGTCGGTGAAAAACTTCGCAAAAATATAGAAAATGCACAGATTGAGCATGTCAATTCCTCTACTGGTTATCTTACAGTGAGTATTGGGGTTTCTTCAGCTATCGGCAACCATGAAAAAAGTCCTGAAAAGCTTTGCCTGGAAGCCGACAAAGCACTTTATGCAGCCAAAAAATCCGGACGGAATAAAGTCATATGCTATGATGATTGATTATCTTCTCTTCTGAAGCTCATCATATAACTCATCAAGTGTAATACCCTTTTCAACAAAAAGGACCATAAGATGATAAAGAAGGTCTGCGGATTCATAAATAACTTCATCTTTGCCTTCATTCTTTGAGCCTATTATTACTTCAGATGTTTCTTCGCCAATTTTCTTAAGTATCTTATCAATTCCCTTGTCGAATAAATAATTTGTATAAGAACCTTCCCTGGGATTCTTTTTCCTGTCGGCAATTACTTCGTATAATTCATTAAGTATTTTACTTTTTTCACTCATCAATGATATCTCCCTTTTTGTCCAGACTTCTGTAAAAACATGAAAATTTTCCTGTATGACATGCAGAACCCTCCTGCCTCACAATATACAGTATGCAGTCGTTGTCACAGTCTACCTTAACCTGTTCTACCTTTTGAAAATGACCGGATGTTTCACCTTTATGCCATTCTTTGTTTCTGCTTCTGCTGAAATAGTGAGCGGTGCCTTTTTCCAGGGTTTTTTGCAACTGCTCCTTCTTTGCATAAGCCTGCATAAGTACCTGACCTGTTTCCACGTCCTGCGCAACGACCGGAATTAGCCCATCATCATTATATTTCAAATCATCCAGCCCACTCATTTAATCAAACCTCCAAGGTACTCGCTGCTTATCTTAATGGATTTGTCCTGAGGTATTATGAAGTGCTCCTGTTCTACAATAAACCACTCAGTTGCATCTGCTGCTTCTACTATTTTTGCAAAGTCAATTTTTCCGTTTCCTATTTCAGTGCTTGTTCTATCTTCTGCCAAATCCTTGATGTGAAGAAGTTCAAGTCTGTTTCTGTATTTTTTTACATATTCAACTGCTGATAATCCCGGGTACTCAACCCAGTATAGATCCATCTCAAGGATTATATCATCTGAAGTATTCTCAGCAAGAATATCAAATCCATATTCACCATTGAACTCCTCGAATTCAAAAGCATGGTTATGATAGCCAAGCTTTAAGTTGTTTTTCTTCAATTTTTCATTCAATGCGTTTAGTCTTTCAGCTGTAGAAAGCCATGAATCCCGGCTGTTTCTCATTTCTTCAGGAATCCACGGTATTACTATATATTCATTCCCTATTGCCAGATTATATTCGACTGTTTTGTCAAATTCATCAGTAATTAGGTCAATGGATGTATGACTGCCACATGGAGATATATTGTTGCTTTCAAGGCATTTCATGACTTCTTTGGCTGGAGTATCGAAAAAACCTGCAAACTCTACTCCTTTGTAGCCACTGCCTGCGGCCAGTTCAATTGCTCCCAAAAAGTTCTTTGAAGCAATTTCCTTTATTGAATATAGCTGTAAACCAATCTTTGCCATAATGCACCTCCGGTTTTTATATTCTACCACAATCACCGGCAAGGAACATTGCTATTCCTGCAGCAATTGAAGCATTGAGTGATTCTGCATGTCCGTTCATTGGAATCCTGATAAGCTCATCACAAACTTTTCTCATAAGCTCAGATATTCCATTTGATTCATTTCCGATTACCAAAGCGCACTTTCCCTCAAATCTGAACCCATTTGACAGAGCTGTACCCCTGAGGTCAAAACCGTATAGTGTATAACCGGATTCCTTCAGTTGTGCAATATCTTCATATTTAATATATGAGTGGCTGACTCGTAGGATGGACCCCATTGTGGCCTGAATAGTTTTTGGGTTATAAATATCAACACATTCCTTAGTAAAAAGAATTCCTCCAAAACCAAATGCATCCGCTGTACGAACTATGGTTCCAAGGTTACCCGGATCACTGATTCCATCCAGAATTACAATGGGTTTCCGGCTGTTTGTTATATCTTCCGGCGGTCTCTCATTCATTCGCACAGCAGCAAGTACTCCCTGTGGAGAAACCAGTGTTGAAATACCTGTAAATATATCATCGGGAACAGAAATAACTTCACAGCCTGCGTTTTCATACACATTTACAGAATCTTCATTGGAAAAAATATAACTGTCGGATACTACTATAGTATCAATGAAAAAATCTGATGACATTGCTTCGCCAACAATTTTTGTGCCTTCAATAAGAAAAAGGTTCTCCTTGATACGAACCTTTTTCTTTGCAAGGCTTCTTAGCCTTTTTATTTTATTGTTGTCCTTTGACACAATCCGTAGCATTTTAAACTTTCTTCTTTGCCTGCTTCACGAGTGTAGCAAAAGCAGTTGGATCATTTACTGCCATGTCAGCAAGAACTTTTCTGTTGAGTTCAATTCCGCTTTTCTTAAGGCCGTCCATGAATTTGCTGTATGACATACCGTTGATTCTTGCTGCAGCGTTGATTCTAGTAATCCAAATCTTTCTAAAATTACGCTTGTTGGCCTTTCTATCTCTGTATGCATACTGCAGTGATTTCATTACTGCCTGTTTTGCAACTTTGTAATTGATACTTTTTGTTCCGAAGTAACCTTTTGCCTGCTTCAATACTTTTCTATGTCTTGCGCGTGTTGTTACACCGCCTTTTACTCTAGCCATTTCTAAAACCTCCTCTTATATCAAATCGATACCGAATCTTTCTGCCCGGTACCGCCAAATAGCTTATTTATATGGTATGAGTTTTTCGATAGTCTTCTTATTTGCATCAGTTGCATATGCATCGAGCCTATGCGACTTCTTTGCTTTCTTGCTTTTTGATACAAGTCTATGGCTTCTGAATGCGTGACTCATCTTCACCTTACCACTACCGGTTTTGGAGAATCTTTTCTTTGAAGCACTGTGTGTTTTAATCTTGGGCATTGTTTTTTCCTCCTGTCATTACTTGTTTTTTATTGGTGAAAGTGTCATCAGCATATTTTTGCCTTCCAGCTTCGGATTTGCGTCTAGTTCACCATTTTCTGAACATGCTTCTGCAAATTTCACCATGAGATCCCTTCCCATATTGGTGTATGCCATTTCCCTGCCCCTGAACCTGAGACTTACCTTAACCTTGTGCCCTTGGGAAAGAAACTTATTGGCATTCTTGGTCTTGAAACTAAAATCATGTTCCTCAATATTTGGTTTCAGCCAAACTTCCTTCATGGCTGTTGCCTTTTGATGTTTGAGAGCCTCTTTTTGCTTTTTAGTCTGGTCAAACATAAATTTTCCGTAATCAATGACTTTGCATACAGGTGGATTTGCCTTCGGGGATATTTCCACTAAATCCAGATCATTCTGGAAAGCTATCTGCCTGGCCTTGTCCGGTGTAACGATACCCATCATGTCTCCATTGGGTCCGATAAGCCTGACTTCCTTTGCTACAATTTCCTCATTGATTCTCATGTGGTTTGTAGGACCTTGATTTCCTTTAGCGATATTTTTCACCTCCATTAAATTGCGGGCACATACCCATTTCCAATAGTCCTTCATACAAAAACAACGGGCTATAGAAACAACCCGCTGAATAAAAAAGCTTAATCATCTTTTTATTGACCCGGGAATACAATCCCCACAGGTGAGAAGCGGATTACTTCTACTTTGTTTTCTTGCCTGTTGATATTACCATACGTAATTTATGTTGTCAAATAATTTCGTACATATCTCCGGCATTTTCTTTGGTAACGTGTTCTAAAACCGAAAGTACCCTTACCCTGGTTGTACCGCTGCCGAATGAAATTTCTATTTCATCCCCGACACTGACTTTGGCAGAAGCCTTTGCAGCTTTTCCATTGATCAAAACCCGCTTATTGTCACATGCCTCTGCAGCAATTGTTCTTCTTTTTATCATCCTTGATGTTTTTAGAAATTTATCCAATCTCATTACAGGCCTTCTTCCTTTGCCTTGTCCCATAACTCATCAAGTTCCGCAAGGGACATATCTTCCATCACTTTACCTATCTTATGAACACTCTCTTCAACATAAGCAAACCTTCTCGAAAAACGGTCTGATGTTTCCTGCAGAGTTATTTCTGGTTCAATGTCCATGAACCTGCATACATTGACCAATGAAAACAGCAGATCTCCCATTTCATTTTTTATTGTCTGTTTGTCTTTGTTTTGGCATGCTTCCATGAATTCATTGATTTCTTCCATGGTTTTTTCTATTGCACCGTCAACTTCATTCCAGTCGAACCCTGCTTTTGCAGCTTTTTCCTGAATTTTCAGACTTCTTAGCAATGCAGGGTATGTCTTTGGAATGGCATTTATCTTTTCTGTATGAGATTTGAGCCCCTTTGATTTATTCTTGATTCTGTCCCAGTTCTTCAAAACTGCTTTTGAATCTTTGGCTATATCTTCTCCAAAAACATGTGTATGTCGCTCTATGAGTTTTCTGCTTATTGCATCAACTATGTCAGAGGTGTCAAACCTGCCGTCTTCCTCTGCAATGCATCCATGGAACACTATTTGCAAAAGCACGTCACCAAGTTCTTCCTTCATCATTTCGTCATCTGCCGCCTCAATGGCTTCCAGTGCCTCATAAGTTTCTTCAAGCATATGTCTTTTCAATGATTCATGGGTTTGCTCCCTGTCCCAGGGGCATCCTTCCGGACCCCTGAGCTTTGCCATGATTTTCTGCAAATCGTCAAATGTATATTTTTCCTTCTTCATCAATTTATCCCATCGTTGAAATTATTATATCAGCCACAGTCTTCATCGGAACCTGGCTGTCCATGCTTCTTTTACGCAGTCTCTGGTATGCTTCATCTTCACTTATACCAAGGCTTTTCATCAATATACCTTTGGCTTTTTCTACACTTTTCCTTGTATCAATATCTTCTTTAAGCCGTATAATTTCATTTTCAAGCGACTGAATGCCCCGCCTGCTTTTCAGAGCAATCTCCACCGAGTTCAAAAGCACTGCCTTGTTTATTGGCTTTCGTAGACTGATCATATATGGATACTCAAAATACTGTTCAGCATAGTCCTTTTGCATTTGGTTAGCCAGAAGTATCACTGAACCAAGGGACTCATTTATGATTACCTCGGTGACCTGAAAACCAGTCATATCGCCTAGTTCATAGTCAACAACAACAAGATCAGGTTTATACATCCTGACTTTTCTCAGTGTTTCACTTCCTGATACACAGGTATCTGTGATATTGAAAAATTCCTGTTCGAGTACGCCCTTGATCTTATCAGCAAGTTCAGGAGACCGCGCTGCCACAAGAATGATTTCATCCTTCATTTATTCCTCCAGCATTCTGAAATGAATTATATCATAGGTAAGAGCAAGGTTTTGTTACTTTTTGGCAGTTATAATACGGGGAATACCACTGATATCTTCCTGAATATCAATTAATGTGAAATTGTTTCGTATAAGTATCCTTTTAATGCTTTCGGCCTGGCCGATTCCGGCTTCAAGAATCAGATAGCCACCGGGATTGAGGTATGAACCGGCTTCTTCTGCAATCCTTTTATAGAAATACAGCCCATCCTTCCCACCGAACAATGCTATGGGGGGTTCATACCTCCGCACCTCATCATCCAGATACCCCTCATCATCCTCAGCAACATATGGAGGGTTGGAAAGAATCAGATCATATTTATTACCAGCAAGATTTTCAAACAGATCACTTTTCATTGCAGTAACCCTTTTACCAAGGTTATGCTTTTGGATGTTGCTGACTGCAATTTTCAGGGCATCATCATCCACATCAGAAAGGTGAACAATTACATGGTCAAAGACAGCTGCAGTTGAAATTCCTATGCATCCGCTTCCAGTGCACATATCGAGCACATCTGCTTTGTCGGGATACTCATTTTGTATAATCACGGAAGCTTTTTCAACAAGGCCCTCCGTTTCATGACGAGGAATAAGAACCGCCGGTCCAACATTGAATTCAAGGGACATAAACCAAGCAGTACCTGCAATATATGCTACGGGCTCTCCATTTGCCCTTCTTTCAATGTATCCCTTATACTTTTCAGCGATATCTTCTCCAACAGCTGTGTTCTTGTTCAAATATATATATGTCTTGCTGCAGTTCATGGCAATTGTCAAAAGAACCAGGGCTTCGTTGTATGAATCCCCGGTTCCATTATTGTCAAGTCTTTTTGCCGCTGCCCTTAGCAAGTCACCTATTACCATTTATCGGAGCCCTCTTCCTCCGGTATAACTTCCTTGAATGCCGCAATTGCTACCTCCAGCATTCCATCGTCAGGCTCCTTGGTTGTAAATCTTTGGAAGAAAAGGCCGGGAGCACTGGCCACTTTGGAGAACAAACCATCACTGGCTCCGGCAATCTTGATTATTTCATATGAAATACCTGCTACAACAGGTATCAGCAGAAGTCTGATTACCAGATTCAAAAGCATCGAGTTCCATCCTGTGAATGAAAATACGAGTACACTTACCACCAGCACAATAAAAAGGAATGAAGTTCCACATCTCTTGTGTTTGGTTGTATATTTCCTTGCATTTTCAACGGTAAGCTCTTCACCATTCTCATAACAGCTTATGGTCTTATGCTCTGCTCCATGGTACATCCATACACGCTTGATGTCCTTCATCTTTGAAACCAGTACTATGTATGTAAAGAAAATACCAATTCTAAGAACTCCTTCAATAAGGTTGTTTAAAATTACACTTCCGGTTGGAACCAGTCCAGCCAAAAGGTTAGGCAGTAGTATAAAAAGGCCAACTGAAAAGAAAAGAGCAATGACTACAGAGAAATAAATCATTACATTGAATGCTTTGTCGCCGAACTTCTTATCCATCCATTTTTCAAATTTTGAAGGTTCGCCATCTCCGTCTTCTTCAGTTTCTATCAGCGAAGCTGCATGCATAAGGGATTTTATACCATAAACCATCTGGGTGAATATACCGTAAACACCTCTGACGAGAGGTATTTTCCTTATTTTCTTGTTGTGAGCAAGAGGCTCTGTCTTGATGTCAATTTCACCATCAGGTTTTCTTACTGCAACGGATTTCTTCTCAGGGCCGATCATCATGATTCCCTCTAAAAGAGCCATTCCACCTATACTTGTTTTTTTAGCCATTTGTTTACCTCTAATAAAAAAGGCCGGTATTATCGGCCTTTTGCAGTTTACTTCATACCATATTTTTTCTTGAATTTGTCAACCCTGCCGCCACTGTCGACAAGTTTCTGTTTTCCGGTGTAGAACGGATGGCAGTTGGAACAGATTTCCACTGTAATATCCTTGCTCGTTGAACCAGTTTCAAATTCGTTTCCACATGCACAGCGCACGTTTACTTTTCCGTAATTCGGATGTATGTCCTTTTTCATCCTCTCACCTCTTTCATGGGCTTTTACAGTCACTCAAACAACATCAGATGAATGACGCAAGGGGTATTATAACACAAGGAATTTTGGATTACAAGAGTTTATTATGAGTATTCACTCTTTGTAATACCGTCCTTGGTATTGATGTTATTTACAAAGTCTGCATTGGTCTTTGTTCTCATCAATTTATCTATGAACCATTCAGTAACTTCTGCAGTTCCCATATTGCTCATTGCTTTTCTTATGGTCCAGATACTTTCCAGTTCCTTCTGGTTCAGAAGAAGGTCTTCACGCCTGGTCCCCGAGCGACTTATATCTATTGCAGGAAATATTCTCTTCTCAGAAAGCTTTCTGTCCAGAATCAATTCCATATTACCTGTACCTTTGAATTCTTCATATATTACATCATCCATTCTGCTTCCTGTTTCTACAAGGGCAGTTGCAATTATTGTAAGACTTCCTCCGAATTCAATGTTTCTGGCCGCTCCAAAGAATCTTTTAGGGCTGTGCAGTGCTCCGGGATCAAGACCTCCGGAAAGAGTTCTTCCTGTGGGAGTCATTGTAAGGTTGTATGCCCTGGCAAGTCTGGTAATGCTATCCATAAGGATAACAACGTCTTTGCCCTGTTCAACAAGCCTTTGCGCTCTTGCAAGAACCATTTCTGCAATTTTAACATGATTTTCAGGAACCTTGTCAAAGGTAGAGTATGCGATTTCACCATTTACTGACCTCTGTATATCGGTGACTTCCTCTGGCCTTTCATCCACCAACAGAACCATTAGCTGAACTTCCGGATAATTTTTGGATATGCTGTTTGCAATTTTTTTAAGAAGAACTGTTTTACCGGCTTTGGGTGGTGATACTATAAGTCCCCTCTGGCCTTTTCCTATCGGTACTATAAGGTCAATGATTCTTGTTGAAAGCTCCTTGGAATTTTTTTCCATCGTAAGTCTTTCATCAGGGAATATTGGTGTCAACGCGTCAAAATTCTTTCTTCTTATAGCTTCTCCGGGATCATCTCCGTTGACAGTATTGACAAAAAGCAATGCCTGGAACTTGTCTCCTTCAGTTTTGACCCTTCCGATACCGGTAATCTTATCTCCTGTCCTTAAATTAAGCTTTCTTATTTGTGAAGGTGATACATATATGTCCTTTGGACCATATGTAAAATTGTCTCTTCTAAGGAAACCATATCCATCTGGGAGTACTTCGAGGATTCCCTCAACCGGATCCTGATCCTGTATCTCTGCCGGTGCAGATCCTTTATTCGACTTTCTTCGCCTTCTGCTGCCGGATTCATCTTCTCGCACATCTCCGGTAACCGGTTCAATTTCTTCAGATGCTTCAATATCAATCAATTCAGGTACTTCTTCCGCATCAACTGTTTCAGAAACTATTTCAGCTGGCTTCTCTTCCTCTTTACCGCCTGCTTCCAATATGAAATCTATAAGCTCACCTTTACGATACTTGGTGATACTTTTTATGCCCATCATCTTGGCGATATAACGTAAATCCTCAAGCTTTTTCGTTTTCAGTATATTTATATCCTGCATATAACACCTCTCCGTCTTAGGATATTATTTTTTTTGTTTAGGAAATCATGAAAAATCAGAATTAACCAAGGTGATTATATCACTTTGATTTTTTACCGTCAATTATGCAAGCAGTGCAAAATTAGTTATATACCTTTGGTTAATATCACTAAAAGACACCGTGTTATTTGTAAGCTGACATTAACACAATATATAGCGTTAAATCTTTATTAATAATCATAATATTGTGGATTATTGCCTTAATGTATATTATAATGTAAACAACAGGTGATTATATTGACCAACATAAAACCAATGATAACCAAGGGAATATACAATGGAAGAGCCGTTATATATTTGATGTGAGCATTTTCGCAGGTATTGCGAGGGTGCTTTTTTATTCTTGACGGAGGTATGCCAATGAAAAAAACATTTGTCATCGACACCAATGTGCTTCTTCAATCTCCTTACGCAATCTATCATTTTGAAGACAACGACATTGTAATCCCGGCAGTGGTACTTGAGGAACTTGACAAGTTCAAGAAAGATCCAAGTGAGCTGGGTGCTAATGCAAGGGAAACTTCCAGAATCCTTGATGAACTGCGAACCCAAGGTGATATCAGCAAGGGTGTTGAGCTTAACAGTGGTGGTATTCTAAGAATTGAACTCAATTGCGAAAATGTCAAACTACCTGAATGCTGGGACCCAAAAAAGAATGACAATCGGGTGTTGAAAGTCTGTCTTGGTCTTAAGGATGAAGGATTGAAACCAATCCTTATTTCCAAGGATATTTTTGAAAGAATCAAGGCAGACATTGTTGGAGTTACAGCCCAGGACTTCTTTGCTGAGCAAGTCCCTCAATATGAAGAACAATACACCGGGCTTTGCAACGTTTATGCAGATGATGAAAAGATCAACGATTTCTATATAAACGGCAGCCTTGACCTTGAAGGCGTATACATCAATTATGAAAATTCAATAATGGCTTCTGGGAATCTGGTAATGAACCAGTTTCTAATAATACATTCACTTACCAATCTGAATCATACGGCACTTGGAAGATTTGACGGAAATAAAATTGTAAAATTAATCCACTCAACAGACCGTCCCTTTGGTGTAAATCCAAGGAATGCACACCAAAAATTCATCCAGGAAGCCTTGCTGACTGATTCAGACAAAGCACCTCTTGTTATTCTAAAAGGGCCTGCCGGTACAGCAAAGACATTCTACTCCCTGGCTGTTGGTCTTCAGAAAGTTGTTGAAGAGCACGCCTATAGAAAAATACTGGTTTGCAGGCCCAATGTCAAGATGGATGAAGACATCGGCTTCTTACCTGGTACAGAACAAGAAAAAATAGCCCCATATATGAGGCCTATCATCGACAATCTGGAAATACTCCTGGACTCTGAAAACAAAGATAAATTCAACCATGAACATGAACTGCGTGATAAAATACAGGAATTGTTTGATAGAAAAATAATAAATACAGAAGCTATTGCCTTTATCAGGGGTCGTTCCATTGTTGGGCAATGGGTTATAATAGACGAGGCTCAGAATCTGACACCAAAGCAGGTCAAGGGAATAATTACAAGAGCCGGTGCGGGTACCAAGATAATACTTGCAGGTGATCCATTCCAGATTGATCATCCATTCCTTGACACCAGGACAAACGGACTGTGTTTTGCCGCAGAGAAAATGAAGGGCAGCAGGCTTACATATCAGATTTCGCTGAGTGAAGATGATTGTGAAAGATCTGCACTTTCATCAGAGAGCTCAAAAAGAATGTAATGAGAGGTTTATATGACAACAGTTAGTAAAGTCAAATTTGCAGGATGGCCGAATTGCTACAGAATTGAAAATGGCTTGGTGGACTTGGTTGTAACCAGTGACATTGGTCCCAGAATCGTAAGGTACGGTTTCATTGGCGGAGCCAATGAAATGTGTGAAGT
The DNA here is from genome assembly GCA_016929655.1 of Clostridia bacterium. Lineage (GTDB taxonomy): Bacteria > Bacillota > Clostridia > DUPQ01 > DUPQ01 > JAFGQE01. The sequence continues at coordinate 6,504 of JAFGIJ010000144.1, read as the reverse complement.
CAAGGAACAGCAAGGCAATACAGGTGGTGATGAGTGGCTTATATATGGCGGTCACAGGCTATGGCATAGTCCGGAAGGGAAGCCACGTTCATATTTTCCTGACAACTTCCCTGTTGATGTAACAGTTATAGAAAACGGAATCAGAATTTCGCAGCCTGTTGAAACTACAACAGGGATAAAAAAAGATATGGAAATAACCCTGCATCCTGAAACATCGGCAGTTACTCTAAACCATTTCCTGACCAACAAAGGAATGTGGGATGTTGAGCTTGCAGCATGGGCACTCACAGTAATGGCAACAGGTGGAACTGAAATCGTTCCACAGTATCAACTTGATACCGAACTTCTTCCAAATAGGATGCTTTCTTTATGGCCTTACACAAAAATGAATGACCATAGGGTTACATGGGGCCGGAAATATATTTTATTGAAACAGGATCCCGATTGTACCGAAGCATTCAAGTTTGGTATTTCCAATAACGATGGCTGGGCAGCTTATGCAAATCATGGTAATCTCTTTGTTAAAAAGTTCAATCATATCACAGGAGCTCTTTATCCTGATTATTCCGGCTCCAGCTATGAAACTTATACAATAGATTTCATGCTTGAAATGGAAACATTGTCACCTTTGGTTATCCTTGAACCAGATGGAACTCTTGAACACACTGAAAACTGGCAGCTTTTCAAGGATGTGCCTGTTCCCCAAAATGACAGCGATGTCGACAAACACATTTTGCGCTATATCTAACCAATCAACCAATGATCCCAAGGATGATTGGTCAAAAACAACCAATGATCCCAAGGATGTTTGGTCAAAAACAACCAATGATCCCAAGGATGATTGGTTGTAAAGGATGATTGGTTGTAACGTTATCCGTCGGATGACGTGACCGTTTTTTAGATTAGTCGATTACTTCGCCTACATTATTCAGTACATATCTGGGGCGATATGAGAAATCGTTGATTCTTTCTTCCAGAGTAACACCTGTTAAAACCAGTACTGTATCAATTTCTGATTCGGTTCCTGCAGCAATATCAGTATCCATCCTGTCACCGATGATGACAGTATCCTTTACTGCAGTACCTAGTTTTTTAAGTGCTGACCTCATCATCAGTGGGTTGGGTTTTCCTATGAAATATGCTTCCCTGCCAGAAGCAATTTCTATCGGGGCAATCAATGCACCTGTTGCAGGCATTATACCTTTTTCTGTCGGTCCGGTTTTATCCGGATTTGTTCCAATCAGTTTTGCACCTTTATGAACAAGCTGTACAGCCTTTTCAATTTTCTCAAAACCGTAGCTTCTGGTTTCACCTACTATTACATATTCCGGTGAAACGTCATTCATTGTAAGCCCAACATCATATATTGCATTTATAAGACCCGCTTCACCTATTACATACACACTGCATCCGGGGCTCTGCCAGGCTACAAACGATGCAGTTGCCAGAGCACTTGTATAGAAATGCTCTTCTCCAACTTCAATCCCAAGTCTTGATAATTTCTGGGACAATTCCTTTGGAGACCTTTCACTGCTGTTTGTAAGAAACAGAAATTCCTTTTTCTCTGTCTTGAGCCAATCTACGAATTTCTTTGCTCCGTCAAGAAGATGATTTCCATGATAAAGCACTCCATCCATGTCGCATATAAACCCTTTTTTATTCCTTAATATTTCCAAGGTAGTACCTCCTGTCATTATCCGCCATAATCATATCATGTTGATTTGCCAATAACTAACTGCTGCTACTTCATTCTCTTCCTCATCAGATATATGAATATATTGGTTATAAATAGTTTCGGCATGGTCATAAGCAACAGTGGCCCGGGAAATTCATCTCCCTTGACCAGATGTTTTGATAATCTTAAACGCAGCCGGTCAATTTGATGGGTTTCTGGAAGAAATCCACTCATTACTTTTTTATGAGTCTTTATAATCTTTTTAACCAGTGCTTCGCATGAATATTCCCTCACCCTGTCTATTTCAAATGTTTCCGCTGCAATTTCTGCAGCTGCCATCACCGCATTGGCAGGGTTGAGACTGTTATTTGTATATTCCCTGAGATTTTTCAAAAGCCTTTTAATCATCATTTTGTTAATTTCACTGTCCCTTTTACCATTTCCCACCTGGTCAAAGATATATCTCATTTCATCATGAGTTAGGGGATATGTATATTTTTCAACATCGGATTTTGTAAGGAAATATGTTTTACCATAATTCTTCCCAAATGCTTTCATTGCATCAAGATAGCCCAGCCTAAGATTTATTCTGGCTTGTTTCGCATCGAATTCAAGAAGTCCGCCCAGCATGGAGGTGTTCCTGATATATATAATATTGGCATCATTCTTTTTTACCCTTTGCTTTATTCCCAGTCCACCTGACATATCAACAGCTATTATGTTTTTATATCCTCTCTCAAGCAAGGCATTTATAGGCAAATTATCGTAAGCCCCTCCATCAAGATATGTATTGCCCTCAATTTTTATTCTTTGAAAAATTGGAAGCGCTGCACTTGCCAATATATAATTTATGACCTGCCCCTGTGGCATATCCTTAACACTCATGTAGATCGGCCTTAGTTTCGAAAGTGATATTGTAGAAACAATCAGTTCGATGGAACTGTTTCTTATTACATCCTCTTTTATCACTGATTCGAGCATTTTTCTGAGGGGAGTTATATCAAGGCCCCTCTTTTTAGTGATATCCTTTAACTGCTCTACAATATTTTCATATTTTTTTTGAAATGACCACTCCTTCTCAATCGGTTTATATTCCACAAGGTACGAAGGATCTAGGTGCTCCCACAACTTTTTGGTTCTTTCATACTCATTTAGTGCTATCGCTGCTCCGTTTATTGCACCAATGGATGTTCCGGCCACAGCAGAAATTTCGACACCCAGCTCCCTAAGTGCCTTCCATACCCCAATTTGATATGATCCTTTTGTTCCACCGCCCGCAAGAGCTATGGCATATTTTTCTGATGTCAAAATATTAATCTCCCCGAACTATTATATCGTATCTATGTGCATAAAAAAACAGAAGTAATGCCTGACTTACTTCCTCCAGAAGGTTTTGCAGTCTTTCTTGTCTGCAACATTGAAGTCGATCATTTTCCTCAAAAGGCTAAAGTCTACCGGCTCATCCCACTTGATCTGAAGGAACATCTTTGTCCGATTGTAGCCCTTCTTTGATATTTCGTCAGCGAAATGCTCTATACAGGCAAGTTCCGTACTTACATTCAAATGTTTTTTTGCAACGTTGAAAGCAATGATGAACGTTCCATGGTCAGTGAACATCGGCTGGTTCCAGCCAATCCTTTGGCCGAAATGCGGATATTCATCGGCTATCCACTGCAGGATACCTTCGACCCTCTTCCTTTGTTCATCATCATCTATACTGGACAAGTATTCTGCGAACACTTCCATCATATTTACCATACAGTCCCATGACTGACCCTTCACAAATGATAAGTATAGTTTTCCCGGTATTCAAAAAGTGAAACCGAACCCGCGGACAACCATTTTCCTTAATCTCACTCGCCCTGGATTTTACCGATTACCGAGGGTCCGGGCAGACGTTCCCCGACTATAAGCATAGGCTCAAAGGGTTTGTGAGGTTCCGTCTGGTACCAATAAGCCGTTGAGGCCCAGTCATCACCCCTGTCATTTGCATGGCCGTGTTCAATGCTTACCCTTATATTCCTGTTGAAAGGAACCGGATCGACGGCATGATATCTGTAGACACAGACCTTCCCGGTAAAATGATGTCCGTTACCCGGTTCATTGACCTCACACCATGGCTGCCCGCTGTACATATGAGCGGTCTTCTGCATCCCCCAGGCCTGGCACAGATAATCCTCTGTTCCTGTTCCGTGCATATCAGGCGGCCATTCATCACGGCTTTCCCGGTCTACGAAGATCATGTCATCCCCTTCTCCCCACCAGCCGCCTTCAATGTTATCAATGCTCATATTCAACCCGATATAGCTGCCTTTTCCCTCGGCTTCAAGGACCAGATAATTGTCCCTGTCACTGAGGTTCTTCCCGTCATCAACCCGGACCACATCATTACGGACAGACCTTTTCCAGCTTGCATGGAGATACATGGAATCCTCCGGCAATGACCCGTGTTCCTGGTAATCTATGTAGAAATATGTTATGGCAGGCTTTTCCTGTTCGTTGACAAGTTCTATCCTTGCCCGCTTCCTAAAGGGCATTGGAATCCAGCTGTTCATTGCAACCCTTGGATTTTCGGTTCCTTCAACTGCTTCATTGCAGGATGTACTGAAGAAGACACTTTGGTACGTATATGCCCTGGCATGACCAAGACCAAAGAAATCTCCTACAGGTGCATGAACCGATGGTTCCTTTTCATCATCCCAATAAATTCTAAGAAGCATCTTGCGAAGTGTCAGGGAATCAAAGTCCCTGTCGTCATCAGGGCCCCATTTGCCAAAGGAAGTCATCCATATATGGCTGATTATCCCAGGGCCTTCTATATCTGCAATAACCCTTGTTTCTCCAGGAGCAATGCTTATTGAATCTGCATTCCCACCTGTTTTATCATAGGAGCTTATCCTTTTTGACCTGAAATCCTGTTTCCTGTATAAATTCTCAAACATGTTTTCCCCCTTGTTTTCCAGCTTGATTAGCAAGGGGCTGTAATCATATATTTATGATACAGCCCCATCTGCCATATATAACCGGTGTTTTCAAACACCGGGAAACAACTCATCATTTCTACACCATACTGTGAATGTAGATTCATTTTACCACTGAAAAAGGCTAATTGCTCTGACTTTTTATTTTAATTTTAATGCTCGCTCTTATGATAGCCTTCAATGCAAAGAATGTAAGGAAGAATGACAACAGAAAAGCAAGGCTATCAAACAGGAAGCTCGAAAAGTTGTAGACTGTCAAATAAGCAAAAGGAAATCCGAACATAAATGTTTCCGGGTAAACAGGCGCTGCCAGAAAGCATGTTACCAGCGATATCAGCAGGTTTACTATCAATGTCAGTATCAATAGATCTTTATCTTTCATAATTTCTGCCCCGTAAGGAATTGATTATCAACCTAATTATACACCTAGAGAACATATCGTTCAAATCTCCATGTGGCAAAGACTCCTCAGCAACCTCTCTCCAAAAGAACAGTCAGTGTGTCTTCAATGATACCTTTCTCCCTTGCAGAATCCGCCCTGTATGTTGCGAAATGGCCATAGATGGATTCCTCTATGCTTGTACATGAATCTGAATGAGGTTTTCCGGATATGAAGTTGATGAAATCCACCGCCAGACGATAGTCCCCGCCTCCGTGCCCACCAAAAGCACCGGTTGTGTCACCCATTTCACCCAGATTTACAACAACTTCATCATACTCACATCCAGGGGCAGGGTTTATCGTCCGTATGGTGAACTTCTCATCTTCCATTGCACCAAATATCTCACCCAGCGTACCGACGATGTGGATGGCCCTTCTGCCTGTTGCGGCACCACCTATCATATTATGGGTAGCCGTTGACCCGTTTTCGAATTCCATCATCACTGACTGATGGTCCACGGTTGTGTTGTCACATTTATATATGCACTTACCATATATGTTGTCGGTTTTCAGGGAATGTATTTTTTCTTCAATCGTCGCCTCATATCCATCCTCAAAGCAGTCCCAGACATAGAAACTCCATCTGTCAGGGTGGTCAATATAGTGCTTTCTGGCGGAGTAAATGCAGCTTTCCTCTATCGCACAGTCAACCATGCATCTTGTGCCGGAACCTTCCGGGGCATTGCCGGGATGGAACTGGGTATTGCTGCCGAAGCTTGCAACCTTTGACGGTCTGACATCATTTTGAAGCCACATTATCATGTCCATGTCATGGCAGCACTTGGCAAGCAGCATGGTTGTACTACAGCATTCCTTGTTCCTCCATTTACCCCGTACATATCCAATGCCTATGTGATGGTATGAGACATGTTCCTGAGTCTGGATGTTCAGTATGTCCCCGATGACCCCTTCCTTTATTCTTTTATATATTTCTGAGTAAAAAGGTGCATATCTAAGGACATGGCATATCATAACCTTGTTTTTGTTCTTCTTCACACAATCAACCAAGCGCCACATTTCCTCTTCATCCACTGCAAATGGTTTCTCCAGCAGCATGTCATAACCGAGTTCAAGAAGTGGAATTGAAGTACTTACATGCTGGTGGTCCATGGTCCCGTTGATGATTGCATCGGCTATCTTCCCTTTTGATACAAGTTCATCCACTGATGAATAACACTGCTCCGGCATCAACGAAAAAAGCCTTGCAGTATAATTCCTTCTGCTTTCGACGAGATCGGCAACACCTGTAATCTGTGCATTGAGACCCGACTCCAATATAGCCTTTGCATATGTTATTGACCTATGTCCCGCACCTACGATAATTATTCTTTTCACTTCTTCCACGTTGCTCCTCCTGCTTGCATTTTCAAAGCCTTATCGACTGCAGTTTCCTGACATAATGCATAT
>JAFGIJ010000024.1 GCA_016929655.1 Clostridia bacterium | reverse complement strand
TCCCTGTGCCTGGAATTTTTGTAGGTAGCCAACCCCACAATGCTTATCACTGCAGATAGAACAGGGATAACAAAGAATCCGGAATAGAAAAAAGAAAATAATCCCAATATGAACCCGAGCTCACAAAATATGTTGTGCTTTTTTCTTATTACCGCTTCATATTCTCTGTTGATGCTATCCTTCATAAGCAAATCCAAGGCTCCTTACGATTCCTGCTTAACATTATAACGAAAAACAGCGTCTTTGTGTTCTGCTTCACAATAATCCTTATAACCTTTGGTGGTTATAATAATTCAAGGAGCCTTTCAATCAATTCAATAGGTGCATTGGGTTCCATTTTAAGCTGTTCAAGAAGCTCCCTGACAGAACTTCCCTGTGGCAGCAGAAATCCGGCTTCTCTGATCAAATCCTCAGCCATGATTCTATTGGATGCAGACAATGCATTTGCAAGCTGCGCGAGTATTGGATCATCAGTTTTTTCTGCTACAGATTTTGCAATTTTTTCCTGCTCGGATTTGCTTTTCATCAATTTTACAAGCATTTCCACTGTAGCTTCAGTTTTTTTCTGTGGTGCAGGGAATTCTTCTGGCACAAGTGAAATGGCATGTGAGGGGCATGCATCAACGCATAACCGACACCCACTGAGGCATTTTTGTGCATCTATCTGCCCGTCTTCTGTATCGGTGGCTCCGGTGGGACAAACATAAAGGCACAGGCAGTCCTTTGTACACAATTTTATATTTCTTACAGCATGCATATCATTACCTCCTTACCTTTGCTATCTTGAACCCAGGCACCTTGCAAACGGGGCAAACTTCAGGAGGCTCATCGCCCAGATAAACGAATCCACAGATTTCACATACGTGTATATTAGTTTCTTCGAGGATTGAATTTCCATTTTTAATATATCTGCTTATAATTGACCCTACAATTTTCGAAACTTTTTCACCCCAGACCAAAGCCCGAAGTGCTCCCCTGTCATTCTGAGCTCGTGCAATTTCCTTGGCATCCCAAAACCAACTGATATCTTCCTTTATCATTGAATCAAGCTTTGCTAAATTGGATTTTTCGGGTTTTTCTTCCTGACTTTCATAGAACTCGGATAATTTTTCAAAAAGTTCCGACTCTTCCTTCCTATATTGTTTCTCACAGCCCTTTGATAGATTTGAGAACAATATACTTAATTCATTGGCCGACATTCTGTCCCTGATACTCATATAAGCCTCCTTTTCTATACACTATATTCCTCTTCTGCTATTCCATTTGTCCACTTGCAATAATCAATTTCATTTATATATTGCTTTGATTTAAACAAGTCCTCCAAAGCCATTTTTTTCTGACCAATTGCAGCCAGATACTTGTATCTGCAAAAATATGATTTTGCCATCTCATAAAAAGATCCGGTATTTTCAGAAAAAACTATACTTTTATCATATTCATTTCCAGCTGCTTCCAAATTTCCAAGCCTTACAAGTATATCACCCTTTTTTCTTATGGCTTTTGTAAGCTTTACTTCTTCGCCGATTTTTTCAGCAGTTTCAATAGCTTTGTTAATTTCTTCGAGGGCCTCTTCATTCTTATTATTATCATATAGATAAATTGATTTGTAGTAATGATAATCTCCTATTGATGGTATTTCCTCAGCCTCCGTAAAAATATTCAGTGCTTTCTCAAGAAGTTCTGAAACTTCTGTATAAGACTCCATGCTTATTTCCGTTTTTGCCATTCCCAGATAATTCAATCCTGTCTCAACTGTCATATTATATTTTTCTGCTATTTCAAGAGAATTTTTATACAGCATGCCTGCACTTTCATAATTTCCTATTTCATATTCCACATCTGCTTTATTCGTCAATGCGAGACATGTCTGGTAATGAAGACCCAATTCACTGCTTTTCCCGATTGCATCATCGAACATATCCATAGATTTGCTGAATAAGCCTTTTTCCATATAAAATATGCCCAGGTTTATTTCAGCACTTAGGTAGCTTTTGATATTTGAGATTTTCTCCGATGCCTCCATTGAGTTGCTTAAGTATATGAATGATTTGTCAATCTCACCGGTTGCGTGATATATAATGCCCAGATTAATTGAAACCTTTGATATAACACTTTGGTTGTTGCTTTTTCTGGCATAATCCAGTGCTTTCTCAAAATATTCTATTGCCTTGTCAGGATTACCGCTGAAAAAATTCTTGATACCGGCCTGGCTCATTGTTTCAGCCAATGATGAATAATCCCTGGATTTTAAAAGAATTTGTTCAGATTCTATGACCAAATCTATGATTCCAGGTTTCCCCAGAACAATATAAATTGCACATCTGAGCTGCAGTGCTTTTCCAAATAGGTTGCTGCTTTTACCAAGCATGGGCTCAACCTGGTCAAGTATTGCAAGTGCATCTTCATACCTTGCAGTTTCCTTCATGACAGTTGCTTTCATAAGCCTTATCTTATTTATATTTTCACCCTGAACCGCTATTTTTTCAGCACCTGACAGGCAAACCAGGGCAGGTTCATATTCAGAGATACTAATTTTAATTTCAGCCTTAGATATCATGGCATCAACAAGTTCCGAATTTTCGGAAGGATTGTCAGACAATTTTTCCAACTCAATATATTTGTCATAATAATCAACTGCACTTTTATAAATATAATTGTGCATTAGCTTTTTTGCAGATTTCAGGTAATATTTTTTTGCAAACCTTGGCATATCTGCATTAAAATAGTGAAGTCCAAGTATTTCATAGTAATTTTCAATTTCATTTTTGTGGCTTTTTTCTATTCTTGCCGCAATTATATGATGATATCTCTGTCTTTCTTCGATCAGCATGGTATCATAGATAACTTTTCTGATTGTGTCCTGTG
>JAFGIJ010000143.1 GCA_016929655.1 Clostridia bacterium | reverse complement strand
TCATGACCTGCAAGTCGTGCAATGTCTATGTAATCAGAAAACCCAAGGCCACCTGACAGGTCGTCTATTTCATGAAAAACTATTGCAGCATTGTTTTCTGCAGCTGCTTCCATTACTCCTGCTTTGATGCTTTTTGTATATTCAGAATCACCGGCAGACATAATCAATGTGATAACAATTGTCGGATTCTCAATGTTATCCTGATTCCCTCCGGCCTCAGCTACTACTATTGAGTAATAGTATATGGAAGCAGTCAAGGCTCCAAGGGCAATGACTGTCAGAAATGTCAGTGTTACTTTAACAAGATTCCTCATTCTATAATTCCTTCAATAAAATCAGTATAGCATATGGGTTAAGGCAATTATTCTACCAAAGGCTCAATATGGCAATGGTATAGGATGAATATGTAAAAAATATCCATGTATAAGCAAAATATATCCATTACATCAATAATTTGAGGGTAATATAATTTAGTAAAGAAAACAAGGAGAACGGAATGATAGAATTATTTAAAGGAATTAACAAAATTGAATATGAGGGACCCGACTCAACAAATCCTCTTGCATTCAAGTACTATAATGCGGAAAAACTTGTTGCGGGAAGAAAAATGAAGGATCATCTGAGGTTTGCCATGAGTTACTGGCATACAATGACCGGCGGTGGTCAGGATCCCTTCGGAAATGCAACCATGCAAAGACCATACAATGGTCTGGAAGGACTTGAATTGTCCAAGGCCCGGGTCGATGCGGCCTTTGAATTGATGTCAAAGCTTGGAATAGAGTATTTTTGTTTCCATGACCTGGATATTGCCCCTGAGGGAAATTCCCTTAAGGAAAAGTTTGACAACCTTGATATTGTGGTTGAAGTCATAGAAGAGAAAATGAAGGAGACCGGCATCAAATGCCTCTGGGGTACAACCAATGCGTTCTCACATCCAAGGTTCATGCATGGTGCAGCCACTTCTCCGAATGCTGATGTATTTGCATTTGCAGCAGCCCAGGTTAAGAAAGCCATGGAAATCACCCATAGGCTAGGTGGTGTAAACTATGTATTCTGGGGTGGCCGGGAAGGTTATGAAACCCTTCTTAACACTGATATGGAAACTGAGCTTGACAATATGGCACGTTTTTTAAGCATGGCATATGATTACAAACAGAAGATAGGATTCAAGGGTCAGCTTCTAATTGAACCCAAACCCAAGGAACCCACCAAGCATCAGTATGATTATGATGCAATGAACGTCATCGGATTCCTGAGGAAATATAATCTTCAGGATAAATTCAAGCTGAACATTGAAGCAAATCATGCAACACTTGCTGGCCATACCTTCCAGCATGAACTTGCAGTCGCAAGAATCAACGGGATGCTCGGCAGTATCGATGCAAATCAGGGAGACATGCTCCTGGGATGGGATACAGACCAATTCCCCACCAATATTTATGATGCCGTACTTGCAATGTATGAGGTTCTGAAGAACGATGGTCTGACTCCTGGTGGTCTGAACTTTGATGCCAAAGTACGAAGAGGATCTTATCAGCCGGATGATCTTTTTATAGCATATATAGTAGGTATGGATACATTTGCCAAGGGATTGCTGGTTGCAGAAAAATTAATCTCGGACGGAGTCCTTGAGGATTTCGTCAGTAACCGTTACCGTTCATACAGCAGCGGGATCGGCCGCGAGATTACAGATGGAACCACAGACTTTGAAAAACTTGCAGCCTATGCCATGGAACATGATCAGATTCACAACGAGTCCGGAAGACAGGAAATGCTGGAGGATATTGTAAATCGGTATATTTATAGATCATAAGAACTTTAAAACCGGTAGCAACATCTGGCAAATACAAAAACGAGCAAATACCTCTAGGGTGTTTGCTCATTTTTTTTGTGTCCTTGCTAATGCGTGTGAATAATTATTGTTTAGCGAATAGTGCTGCAATCAATAATCCTACCGAAAGCAGCGGAAATATGTTCCATCTCATTCGCTGGAAGAAGATGTATATGTCCGAAGGCTCTGCATCGTCGGTCAGGAAGACAGTCTTTAACTCAAAGAAAAGTAAAGGCATAAAGAAATCCAGCAACACAACACACATAATCAGCACCGCTGCTAAAAGCAGTACAAAATCACCCCTTGAGTGTTCTTCAGTTCCAATCGCAACTCCGGCAACTATTCTCAAAGCTATACTATAATCCTGAGTGTATGGTGAACTCTTAGTGCTGTTTGAGTAAGTTACCGTTATCTTAGGTTCCCCCATGAAATATGCTGAACTCCCGTCAGTATTATATAAATCGACCCAGCTGCCATTATGACTCGAGTAACCTTCAAATAGTGTGTTTCCTGTACCATCTTCTATTTTTTTAACCCCTGCATACCAGTTATCTGCTTCTTCTAAATACACAGTGTAGTATTTTTGTATATTTCCCGGCAACTCATAGATAATATTTGCAGAAGCATCTTTATTTCTTACTCCGGCTACAAAAACCTTCAGGTCTCCCCAGAAATCACTACCTTTGTAAAGAATCTGCCCTTCTGATTTGTGCTTTATCAGGAAGTTATCTTCAACCTCAATGCCTCTTTGAAAAAATATACTGAAATAACCAATCAAAATTCCTATTACAAGAACCCAGAAGATTATGGTATTTAACTTACTTTTCCCAATGAATTCTCTTGTTTTTTCAAGTAACATAACAGTCT
>JAFGIJ010000142.1 GCA_016929655.1 Clostridia bacterium | reverse complement strand
TTTAGACAGACGTAAATATTTTAGACAGACGTAAATATTTTAAACAGACGTAAATATAGGCACAGAAAAGACCAGCCTCAAGGCTGGTCTCAGGTTATGTGTTATACCACCTAATTTATGTAGAATTCATCTCCCGGGATTGCTCCCCCGATGGATTTTGGCTCATACTCATATAGTATCTCAAAGAAGTTATTGAGTAAGTCCTTTGAGTTTTGCGAAAATATATATCTGATGTTACTTTCAGGTATGGCAGCAATTGCAATTTCAACTGTGGGTAGAATCTCATATTCAACTATAAGATCAGCGGCTTCTTCAGGATAAGAATTTACCCAGTTGACTGAATCGTTATAAGCCACTAGGAGCTGCATGACTTCTGAAGTGTATGTTTCAAAAAAATCAGTCCTTGCCACCAGGCATCCCATTGGAAGCACACTGCCTTCAGGGGCTACCTTGTTCCACTCATTGTTTAGGTCTATGGCCAGCTCAACCTGTTCATTTTTCTGCGTGACTATGGTTACAAATGGCTGGGGAAGCATTGCTATGTCAACCTCACCGAGTTCTACAAGAGTTGCAAGTTCACTATGGTCTGTTCTGTATTCAATATTTACATCTGTACCGGGAACCAATCCGTTTTTTTCGAGGATATAATTAAGTACATATTCAGGCACTGAACCCTTTCCGGTAGCCCCGATGGTTTTACCACGAAGATCTTCAATGCTATCTATTTCCAGTGACTTGTCCGCAACAATATGAATTACTCCAAGTGTATTTACACCTAGCATAATTATGTCACCCTCAGTTTTGTTAAAAATAATAGCAGCCAGGTTTGTCGGTATAGCGGCAATATCTATTTCCCCGTTCAAAAGGCCTGCTGTTATTACTTCAGGTGATGTAACAACATCAAATTCAACTCCGACATAGTCAGAAAGACTTAATATTTCCGCAAATAGACGAACCATACCCATGGAAGTCGGGCCTTTGAGTCCGACAATATTGGCTATAGTATTCTCTTTTTCAGGTGCTTTGGAAGGATTATCTGACTGTGTGGGATCCGGGGTTTCACTCTCAGTTACATTATTCCCTGCGCATGAACCGAAAAGCAATCCCAGAACCAATATCATTGATATTATTAATAAAGTGGTTTTTTTCAAAAATTTTTCCTCCGCATATAAGTGTTGACTATTTACCCTATTAAACGAGCCTAAGTATTAAAAAGTTCCTCCGGAGCCTTTTCGTCAAATCAACATTATATATTTAAACAGATTTAACTTTCCTATGCAACAAAAAATCAAACTATCCCGCCAAAACATTATGGCCTGAGTCTGTACATATATGAGTCAGAATTCTTATACATATTTATTTTATCCTGCCAGAACGCCGTACAAAAAACAATTATGTCTCCCGTGCCCCTTTCCTCTGCGGCATGAAAATTCGAGAAGGTAACATCCTCAAATTGATGATTTTCTCTATTTAGAAAGTCATACTTGGTGTGTTTTTTAAGATAAAGACTATTAAGGTCGATTTCACATATGCATAACGGATTGCGCGGCATATTTGCCCTGCTGTTGCCCTCACATATGTTGCCTATCCAGTAATAATTACCATTACTGTGTGCAAGGAGCTTTGAACAAGATGAAGGAGAATGAAAAACTTCCCCGTTGTCATATTTCCAAGGTTCTGGTTGCCGGAACGTCCTTCCACCATCATATGAAACACTATACCATCTGTAACCGGGAATTTTGAATTCAGGATCCAGTGCCCCTCCATTGCTTCCCCGTAAAACCATGAGAATCCTTCCATCAGGCATCATGGCAACGGATGGTTCTATGGTTCCTCTGGTAGTTTTCAATGGATCTCCCTCAATCCGATTGGAAATATCAAACCATTCAATTCTGCCGTCCTCCAGAAATCTGCCGTGCAGCAGGACACTGTACTGGTAAGTATATCCTCCGCCTGGGTTATATATTTCTCCTTTTTCATTGAACATCGTACACTGTACAGCCAAGAGTATCCTGCCGTCATCAGTCAGGATTGGTTCACAGGGCCAATCCCCAACCATAAAATTATTTTTCCCGATATAAACACCTTCTATTGGATGGTCTATGGAATAGTCTCCTATCATAATAAGAGGTTCCTCAAATTCAATTGTTTCTCCACCATCTTCAGACATATTATAGTACATCTGCCAATTTTGAAGGCCATCATGCGGTCTGTCTGAAGGAAGCAATCCCCGGTTATAGAACATATAAAACCTGTCACTTCTTCGGTCAAGGGCTGTCAGTTTGAAATACCGGGTCATCATGCCCTTTTCTGTCTTCCATCTGGTTCTATCACTTCGCTTGTTGTGAAATGTAGCTCCATTGTCTTCTGAAAAAGATATTTCAGAATCCCTGAAGGCATCAGAGGCACCGGTATATGTGCTGTATTTCATCAGCTTTCCGTCAATGGAACAATGTGCAGCCATTGACAGAACACCGGTGGTCTTGTCAGGTTGTTCTGTAAAAAGTTTTTTTTCTATTAGTTTCATAGCTAATTCATCCTGATTCTGTATTCGTATGCATCTGAACCGAAAATATTATCAGGATCAGTGTGAAAAGAAGTCATATATATCAGTACATCACCAGTTCCACCTTCTTCTCTTGCATAAAAGTTGGAAAAAGTGGTTTCTGAGCTCTGCCCTTCCTCTACATCTGCAACAATGCATGAACTGCTTTTTTCGAGCATCGACGAAGATTGGTTTACCTCTACTATGTACAGTGGGTTCCTCGGCATGTTTGCCCTTGAGTTCATTTTATTTATATTTCCAATCCAGTAATACCTGCCGTTTGAATGTTCCATCAGCTGTGAACATGAAGAAGGAGAGAAAAATGTCATACCATCAGTATATGTCCAGGGTTTTGGTTCGGTGAAAGTCCTTGCACCATCATATGATATGGAGTACCATCTGTAGCTTGGTATTTTGCAATCCGGATCCTTGGTACCACCGTTGCTTCCTCTCATAACCATGAGTATCCGCCCGTCCCTGAACTCAATTATAGTAGGTTCGATAGCTCCCCTTGTAGATTGTTCGGGCTTGTTATTCACAGGTACAGACATATCCGACCAAATTATATGCCCATCCTTTTGCATGCGCCCTCTGATAACTGCTGAATAATGGTATGTATAACCTCCTCCCGGATTATAATAACTGCCGTCACTGCCCACAGGAGTAATCTGTACTGGCAGAAGAATTATATTATTGTCATCAGGATTTGCCTGGTATTTTGTAATTATAGGAAGCTCAGTCCTATCTCCCATCATCAGGCTGTTTTTACCCTGCCACACTCCGGGTACCGGATGGTCTTTATGATATTCACCGCCTTCAAGTATAACCTGCTCCTCTATTATATTGGTCCTTCCACCATCTTCAGATACTGCATACCATGTACTCCAGTGTTTAAGCCCTTCCAATGGATCATCTGTAGGTAAAACACCTCTGATTTTCATTGATATCAGCCTATTGCCATGAATTATGGAGTTTCTGAAATAATATCTTTCAGTTCCCGTATTGGTCTTTGTTCCGGTAACTATGGTTTTAGGGTTACTCCACGTACTTCCCTTATCTTCTGAAAACTGCACATAGGATATTTCTGTGGTATCGGATCTTTTGATGTAGGAATAGAACTTCATCAAAGTGCCCGGCTTTGTTTCAAATATAAAACAGTAAACCCCTGTTTTTTCTTCTGGTCTTTTTGCTATCATGCGCTTATTAATAAGTTCAGTCATTTACATCTCCAACCATTTGCAAAAATTCTTCTTCATTGATAATTTTTATACCGAGTTCCTGTGCTTTTGTAAGTTTGCTTCCTGCATCGCTGCCGGCAAGAACAAAATCAGTCTTTGACGATACCGAAGATGATGTTTTTCCTCCGTTATCTTCAATGAGCTTTTTCGCTTCATCCCTCTTTAACCCAGTAAGGGTACCTGTCAGCACAAATGTTTTTCCGAGAAATACTCCGGTTTTGACAGCACCGTAATCCAATGATTTCATGCTGACTCCGGCATCTTTCAGCCTGTCAAGCAAGTGCTTTGTCTGTGGATTCTCAAAAAAGCGCACTATGCTTTCTGCCATAATGTCGCCTACTTCATCAATCGCCGTTAGGTCACCAAGGTCTGCCTTCATCAATGAATCCATATCTTCAAAATTCTCTGCAATCAGTTTTCCTGCCCTTGCTCCTACATGCCTGATACCAAATCCGACCAACAGCCTTGCAAGACCATTGGTTTTAGTCGATTCTATAGCTCCAATGAGTTTTTCTGAACTCTTTTCCCCAAACCCCTCAAGCGTAACCATTTCATCCCGTTTATTATAAAGATAGTATAAATCAGCAATTGTTGATATAAGGCCCTTCTTGATGAAGAGGTCAATTATTGATGGGCCCAATCCGTCAATGTTCATTGCAGGTTTTGAACAAAAATGCACTATGCTTCTGAACTTCTGTGCAGGACATTCAATTCC
>JAFGIJ010000141.1 GCA_016929655.1 Clostridia bacterium | reverse complement strand
GTCATATCACACCTTTATGATGAAGATGAGTTCGGCTTTTCGTTGGATGAAAGCAGTATAAAGCTGAATTATGAAAAAGCATATGAAAGAAGCAGGAAAGTAAGCGAAAAACTTGTCAGGGGAACAGAATTTCTTATGAAAAAGAATGATATTACCCTGATCAAGGATGAAGCCGTATTCAACTCAAATAATTCAATCAGACTGAAGGGTACAGGAAAAGTCCTGTCGGCTGGAAATATTATCATTGCAGCAGGTTCAAGACCAATGCACATTGAAGGCATAGATTTTTCTAAAGACCGTGTATTGGACTCAAAAAAAGCCCTTCAGTTGAAGGCTGCCCCAAAAAGTGTTGTTATCATTGGCGGTGGTGCCATTGGCATGGAGTTCGCATCAATATGGAATTCCTACGGAGCTGATATAACCATTGTTGAAATGATGCCTGAAATACTACCCAATGAGGATGAAGATATTTCAAAGGAAGCCAGAAAGCAATATGAAAGAAAAGGGATACGGATTTTTACTGAAACCAAGGTTACAAATGTAGAAATGCAGGATAAAAAAACTTGTGTAACATTAACAGGCAAGGATGGAAGAAAAATACTGAATTGTGAGTATGTACTGGTTGCAGCCGGAATAATACCCAACAGCGACATGATTGGTATTGAAAAAACAGATGTTGAACTGGATTCAAAGGGATATATCAAAACAGATGATTCTATGTGCACAAATGTAAAAGGAGTTTATGCGATAGGAGACATCACAGGTAAATTTGCGCTGGCCCACGCTGCCAGTGCAGAGGGCATTATTGCCGCAAATGCAATTGCAGGGAATGAAATAGAACCCATGAATTATCAAAATATACCAAAATGTACTTATGGTTTTCCTGAGACTGCCAGCGCCGGATTAACTGAAAGTCAGGCCAGGGGAAAAGGGATAGATGTTGTAACCGGAAAATTTCCATTCTCTGCAAATGGCAAGGCAGCAGCCTATGGAGCTGCTGAGGGATTTGTAAAGATTGTTGCAGGGAAAAAGTATGGTGAAATCCTGGGCATTCATATGATAGGAACACATGTTACGGAAATGATAAGCAGTGCTGTGGGTTATATGTCTTTGGAATGTACTCTGGATGAAATATCGAAGATTATCCACCCCCATCCAACCATCAGTGAAGCGATCCTGGAAGCGGCTCATGCAGCAGAGGGACAGCCGATTCACATTTGAATAAGTAAAATTCAATTGATTATATGATTTATTGGAAAGATGAGTCACAGTAAATACGAAAGGAATGAATAAAATGAATAAGAAAATAGGATTTATCGGACTGGGAATAATGGGAAAACCCATGTGCAGGAATTTGCTCAAGGCCGGTTATGTTCTGTATGTATATGATATTGTACAGGCATCAGTGGATGAAATAACTGCTTCCGGAGCAAATGCATGTGCCTCAATATCAGAAGTAGCAGAAAACTGCAATATCATCATTACAATGCTCCCTAACAGCCCCCAGGTTAAGGAAGTCGTCATGGGAAAAGGTGGTATCATTGAAAATGCATCCAAAGGTACACTGGTTGTTGATATGTCATCAATTGCCCCACTTGCCAGCAAGGAATGTGAGGCTGCACTTAAAGAAGCAGGTATGCGCATGATAGATGCACCTGTATCAGGAGGCGAGCCAAAGGCAATAGAGGGTACCCTGTCTATAATGTGCGGTGGGGAGCAGAGCGATTTTGATGAAGCAAAACCACTTTTTGAAGTAATGGGAGGGTCATCGGTTCTGACGGGGGCTATCGGCAGTGGAAACATGACCAAACTTGCAAACCAGATAATAGTAGCTGTAAATATAGCTGCCATGGGAGAAGCATTGACCCTGGCAGTCAAGGCAGGTGTAGACCCCGAACTTGTTTTCAATGCAATCAGAGGCGGGTTGGCAGGCTCTACAGTACTGGAGGCAAAGGTGCCGATGGTACTTGACAGAAACTTCAAACCTGGTTTCAAGATAGACCTTCATATAAAAGATCTGAAGAATGTGGTTGAGACCGCAAATGAACTTAAGTCTCCGATATTCCTGACAACACAGGTTCTGCAGATGATGCAGGTTTTATCCGGAGAGGGTGAAGGCGGGAATGACCATGGCGGTATTGCCAGGTTTTATGAAAAACTGGCGGGTATCGAAATATGCTGACAGCAATGCTGGTTGCACGACAAATATATGAATTCAGGAATTATAGGCATATTGGGAGGCTGATGGAATATGAAAAGGCTTGACAGAAAAATTACACTCAGGGATATTGCAACAGAAGCAGGGCTGTCAACTACTGCTGTTTCAAAGGTATTGAATGACAAAGGCAGTACAAGCAGCGAAACCCAGGAAAGAGTCAAGAAGATAGCAGAACGGATGGGTTACAGGCCAAACCTTGTAGCCAAAAGCCTTAAGGACAATTGCACAAAAACGATTGGTCTGGTAGTTGCGGACAGTTCCCACTCATTTTTGGGTTCAGTAATTAAAGGCGCACAGGAAGAAGCTGCCAGATTTGGATATAACATAATACTTGCAAACACGAACAGAAACCGTGAAACCGAAAAAAAAGCAATTAATCTATTATTGGAAAAGAGAATTGACGGTCTATTGCTGGCATCCTCCATGCTGATACAAAAGATAGACAAGCCATTTCTTGAATCACTGGGGATACCTTATATATTTCTGGTACGCAGAAGCGAAGACAAGGAAGATGCATTTGTAGGAAATGATAACATTCGTGGTGCATTTGACATGGTTGAATATTTAATAAAGACGGGAAGCAAAAAAATACATTTTCTGAACATGGACAAATCATCAACAAGTTCAAAGGATCGTTTGAAGGGATATATCAAGGCACATGAAAATTATCATATCCCATATGATTCAAGGCTGGTATACAACATGCGGCCTGAAATAGAGGAAGGATATACAGCCATGCGTGAAATATTGGAACGGGGTGAGAAAGTTGAAACCGTGTTCTGTGGCTGCGATATCATAGGAATTGGTGCAATGGAGGCAATACTGGAAAAAGGTCTGAAAATACCGGAAGATATTCGTATATGTGGTTATGATGACATTGAGTTTGCGGCTTATCTGAGGAAACCATTTACAACGATGCGCCAGCCCAAGGAAATAATTGGAGTAAAGGCCATTGACCTGTTGCTCGACAGAATACAGAATGTCCAGGAAAAACCCGGTGTGGTCATGCTGAAGTCAGAATTGGTTGTACGGCAGTCAACATAAAACTACAGTCTCTGCTTTATCCGGGATAAGGCAGGGGAATTGTGATGATATGCAAATGTACCTTGAAAACTCAAGAACTGTGACAATGCGATCATGTATCAGCTGGTTGAATGCAATTGATGAAATTTATACAAGGCATGAATATTTATAATTGACAGGATGTTAAATCTATATTAAACTTTGTATATGTTTGATTGGAATCGTTCCCAATCAAAAAAATGATGCGAATTGGAATCGATTCCAATTTGATTTTGGGGGGAATAGTGTCAACAATATTGGATGTTGCAAAACTTGCAGGAGTCTCAAGGTCAACCGTATCAAGGGTTATATCCGGTAATGGTGTTGTCAAAAGTGAAACACGGGATAAAATCCTGCATGCAATTGAAAATCTTAATTACAGCCCCAGTTATTTTGCCCAAGGCATCAAAACAGGCAAAACCAAGATGCTTGCCATGCTTATTCCTGATTATTCAAATTTGTATTATGGAGAAATGTACAGGGGAATTGAACAGGTTGCATTGGAAAACGGGTACATGGTCATGATATGCAATACCGATAAAAGCTCTACACGCGAGAGGATATATGCGGAGGAACTTCGAAAGAGAGAGGTAGACGGCATAATTTATAATACCTATAAGCGAAACAAGGACAACATTGATTACTTCACCAAACTAAGCAAGCAGATGCCTGTTATATTCATGGACTATATTGATGACAAGGACATTGATGTGCCATATGTGTTAAGTGAAGGTTTTGAAAGCAGTAAAAAAGCTGCCAGGTATCTTGTCAGCAAAGGGAAACGAAGGATTGGTTACATACGTGTACCTCCTTATATAAGTGTTGTACAGCATCGGTATGAAGGTTATAAGCAGGGATTGATCGAGTCAGGCATCGAGCCGGACGAGGAACTTGTTTACCAATGCCCGGACAATGAAGTCGGAAAGACTCATCTTGATGTGGGCTTCGAAGGAGCTTTGTTTTTAATGAACAAACCGAACCCACCGGATGCAATAATGACTTCGACAGACATCATGGCAGTAGGGGCAATAAAATACTTGAATGGTGCAGGATATAAAATCCCCGGGGATGTAAGTGTAGTCGGCTTTGATGACATTGCACTGGCTACAATCGTTGAACCAAGCCTTACAACGATTTCCCAGCCCACACGAAAAATCGGTGAAGTTGCTGCAAGGATATTATTGGCAAAGATCAATGGCGAAAATGATATTGAAGATCAAATCATATTCGAACCTGAGTTTATTGTCAGGGGAAGCACAGATTGAAAGGAGAAAAATTCTATGAAAAAGAGATATTGTCTGATTATTGAAGTCAAGGAACCATACATTGAGGAATATATAAAAATACACAAGGAACCTTGGAGGGAAATGCTTGAGGCAATCCGGGACTCAGGTATAGATGATGAAATTATCTATTTCCATAAAAACCAATCAATAATATTCATGGAATGCGAAGATTTCGAAGCCAGCAATCTTAAACTCAGATCTACAGATGTGTGCAAAAGATGGGATGACAAGTTAGTTCCTTGGTTTGAAGATGTTGATATTGCTTTTCCGGAAAAAATATTTGATCTAAACCAGCAGTTGGATGGCGAATTGCTGGATTATTAATTAGATGCAAAAAAAAGAGGAGGAAGTAAAATGTTAAAGAACAGGAAGGTAATGGCAGTTGTAGCACTGGTTATGGCAATTTCATTGTTGTTGCTGGTTGGCTGCAAAACGGCAGAAGAAGAGGGTCCTACTACATGGACATCAGATGCTGGAACAGTGTATAACATTGTTCCAAAGGATGAGCTTACCATCGGGTTTAACAATGGCTCAATAACGGTTGACTTTCTGAGGATGGTTGGAGAAAACACAGTGGAAGTCGCCAACAGAGAAGGTATCAAGATTGTAACTACTGAGTCCAATTTTGACGTAGAGCAGATTCTCCCGAATACTGACAACCTGATAGCTCAGGGTGCTGACATTATAATAGACTTTAATGTTAATGCTCAGGTTGGTGGTAACTTGGTTGATTATTGTGCTCAGCAAGGTATCCCTGTTATAGGGGTAGACGTAGTTTATGAAGCTCCCAATGGAGAACTTTCCTGGTTCTTCGGAGCTAACAATGCATTGGCTGGAAAAACCGCTGGTTTAGGTCTTGCTGAAGCAGTTAAAGAAAGATGGGGCGGAGAAATAGAACATCTCGTACTTTTCTTTAACTCTGAAAACGGAGACCTTGTAAGACTCAGACTTTCAGAAATGCAGACAGGCCTTGTAGAAGGTGGAATTGATGTTCCTGACAGCAAGGTTACATGGATTGAAATGGGTGGTGGCGGATCTGACACAACTGTTGCAGCTAACGCAAAATTTACTGACTGGCTTGCTGCACATCCGGATGCTACAAAAGTTTGTGTAGGTACAGTTAACACAGAAACCGGACAGGGCGTTTTCTCAGCAGCAGTTACATCAGACAGATGGGAAGATTGCTTACTGGCAACAAATAACAATGGTAATCAGACTCTTGCAGCATGGGAATCACCACAAGCTGCAATGTGGCTTGGTGGAGTAGCTTATCTCCCAGGTCAGTATGGTGAATATCTAGTACCTTTGGCAGTATCAATTATGGCCGGTGAAAACCCGCCGAAAGTTACAACAATGGATCACATTTTCTTGACAATTGATGATATCGATGCAGTAAAAGAAGAAATGGGCGTAGATTAACAGAAAAATTTATGCAGGATGCATAACAAGAGTCACCGCAGAACGTTTTGTTCTGCGGTGGCTGAATTACAGATTTTACAAATCACATTGCAAAAGTCTTTTGTTGATTTGGAGGTAATATGAGTCAAGAATATATACTTGAGATGAAAAATATAGTAAAACAGTTTCCGGGTGTTCTGGCACTGGATGATGTGGATTTAACTGTGAAACCAGGGGAAATAATGGCAGTTATCGGGGAAAATGGTGCCGGCAAATCAACAATGATGAAGATTATATCAGGGGCTTTTACAGCAGATTCCGGACAGGTTGTTCTTGATGGAAAGGTAATTCCCAACAGCATGAAGCCAAAGGACAGACTGGATATAGGAGTTGCAACAATATACCAGGAACTTAATTATCTGAACGATATGTCCATAGCCGAAAATTTATTTTTAGGCAGAACACAGACAAAGGGTTTTTTGAAAATAGTAGATTACAAAAAGATGAAAAACGAATCAGAAAAACTATTGAAATCCTTTAACATGGATTATAATCCTATGACCCTTATGAGTGATCTGTCAGTTGCTGAAAAACAAATGATTGAGATACTGAGAGCAGTATCAAAGGACGTTAAGGTACTTATCATGGATGAACCTACGTCCGCTCTTAATGAGGTAGAAACCAGAAGACTCTTTGAATTCATCAATGATCTCAAGGCAAAGGGAGTTTCTGTAATATATATTTCACATAAACTTGAAGAGGTTTTTGAACTTGCTGACAGGGTTCAGGTAATGCGGGATGGCAAGAACGTAGGAGTTAGAAATATTTCAGATACAAATACAAACGAGCTTGTCACCCTTATGGTAGGCAGAGAGATTGAGGAAATGTATCCGAAGGAAGAATATCAAATAGGTGAAACCATTCTCAAAGTGAGAAAACTCAATTGCAGTATCGCAAGGAATATCTCATTTGATTTAAGAAGGGGAGAAATCCTTGGTCTTTTCGGATTAATAGGGTCCGGGCGTACTGAGACAGTTGAGGGTATTATAGGAATAAGGGAGATTGAATCCGGACAGATTATCCTTGAGGGTAAGGAAATACAAATTAAAAATCCAATTGAAGCCAAAGAATACGGAATCGGATATATTCCAAGCGACAGAAAACAAGATGGGCTGGTATTGGTTAATACAGTAAAGAACAATCTTACTATTACGGTCATTGATGAGGTAAGCAAGGCCGGTATCATTCAATCGAAGATTGAACTGGAACGCTGTGATACCTGGATAGAAAAACTGGGAGTAAAGACCAGCTCCAGGAATACTGAGGTCATATCCCTGAGCGGAGGAAATCAACAAAAGGTTGTTATAGCCAAATGGCTGCTGACCAGCCCCAAAGTGCTGATAATGAATGATCCTACAAGGGGTATTGATGTAGGGGCAAAGGTTGAGATATACAAAGTCATGGAAGCTCTTTGCAAACAGGGGATTTCAATAATAATGGTTTCATCGGAATTACCTGAAACCATTGGCATTACAGATCGGATGATTATTTTTTCTGATGGCTATATCGTAGGAGAGCTAAACAGAAGTGACTATAAACAAAGTGATATATTACATATGTGCTGTGGGAGGTAACTATTAATGGACAGAAAAGTGCTGAAAATGAATGAGAACCCTAATTTTAAACAAAAACTTGGGAATATGGGTAATACTCTCAGCTTGATAATTGCATTGATTGTGCTTTGCATTGTATGGGCTATTATGACACCATATTTTCTAACACCTAAAAACCTGATGAACGTACTGATGTTTGCCGGAGCAATGGCAATCAGGTCATCAGGTCTGACCGTTGCAATGATAATGGGTGGACTTGACCTCTCGCAGAATGCTACTGGAGCATTGACTGCAATCATATGTGCTCTTGTCAGTTTGGCCGGGGCTCCTGCCTGGCTGGTAATTCTTCTGATTTTCGGTTGCGGAATCATACTCGGCAGTATCAATGCAGCGCTGGTGACCTTTGCAAAGATACCGGCTTTTATAACAACCCTTGCAACAATGCAGATTTTCAGGGGAATTGCATGGCTTATCTCACCAAAAACCATTATGCTCAGTGACCAGAATTTGATAGCAATCGGCAGAGGAAGACTGGGTAATGGAGACTGGGCGTTCCCATATCTTGCAATTGTGGCAATTGTTATTCTGGGATTGACCTATTTCATATTGAACTATACATCCTTCGGCAGGAAGGTATATATGGTAGGAGGCAATAAGCAGGCAAGTTATCTATCCGGTATTAACAGTAGAAAAGTTACCTTCATTGCATTTGTATATAGTGGACTGATGGGAGCCATTGCCGGATCGCTTCTGTCATACCAGGTCGGAGCAGCGTTGCCACAGGCCAGTATGGGAACTGAAATGGTTCCTATTGCTGCTGTAATACTTGGGGGAGTAAGTCTTGCCGGTGGAAAAGGAAAGATATCCGGAACCATACTTGCTGTAATAATACTTCAGGTCATTACAAACGGACTTCAGCTTCAGGGAATTGCACAATATGTACAATGGGTTGTTACCGGATGTGTACTGCTGCTTGCAGTATTCATTGATGTCATCAGAAGCGGAGCATTAAAAAAACTATAATCAAATAATTGTAATGTGGAGGCAGAGAACATTATTGGACAACTGTTTTGTAAGCAGTTTGAAGTAATACCGAATTTAAGGAGGTTAACATGAATCCTGAAAAGTTGAGAAAACCAAATAAAGAAAGACTGGTACAGACAATGCTGGGTGAAATACCTGACAGGGTACCGCATTTCGAAGTTGCAATCGAAGACAAGGTAGTTAAAGCCATTTTGGGCAGGGATGCAGGCTCTACGCTTGCTGCTTCAAGAGGCGCGTCGGACGATACTTTTTTTGCGCCACCGATGGATCCTTATGATTATATTGATATAGTCAATTATACGGGACAGGATGTAATAGGCTTTGAATCTATTTGGGTTCCGGCAAAATATAAGGATGACAAAGGTGATCTCCACATAATAAATGACGGCAGAATCAAAACCATGGATGATCTGGAGAAAGTAATTAAACCTGACTGGGAGCTTGATTTGGCTCCAAGGAAGAAATACTTTGATATATACAAGAAGGCTATAGAAGGAACGGATATTGGACTGTTTTATTTGACAGGAGCGCTGTTTCAGTCTTCTTATCAATTCCTCGGTGGGTTCAATGATTTTTTCCTGAGTATATATGCCGACAGAGAACTGGCAGAAGCTCTGCTGGATATGTGTGTGGATTTTTACCTTCATGCCATTGATATTGCATTGGATGCAGGTCTGACCTTTCTGTTTCTGGCAGATGATGTCTGCTTCAAGCAGGGTACTTTTCTGGATCCCGTGCTTTTCAAGGAACTGTGGTTGCCCAGAATGCAGAAACTTATAAAACCAGCCAAGGAAGCCGGTGTTCCAATCATGTTCCATAGCTGCGGAAAAGTTATGGATATCTTTCAGGATATCATCATGGAACTTGATGTAGATGCAATAAATCCCATTGAGCCATACAGCAATGACATTTATGAAATTAAAAGGAAATATGGAGATAAAATCACAATCAGCGGCAACATAGATATAGCAGGACCACTGGCATTTGGTACTCCCGAAGAAGTTGAAGCTGAAGTCAAGGAACATTTGGAAAAGCTGATGGTGGGAGGAAGATATATACTCTCTACCAACCACAGCATAATGAACGATATACCACTTAGGAATTATGATGCTATGCTCAATGCCCTGTATAAGTATGGAGTGTATTAATAATTCCTAATATTGCAAACAAGGGGGAAAATGATGGATTACACAATTATGAGTAATATTCAGGATGAGCACTCCAGGAAGTTTGAAAAAATAGTAGCCTCATCTAAGGAAAAAATACGATTAAGGGACCTTGCCAACCAATGGGTTCAGATTGCAAAAAGCGATGATATGAAAATTAAAAAAAGGCAATGGAAAGCACTCAGGGATTTAAAACCTGAGCGACCCATGATTTTGTTTGAAACCTTCGCTGTTTCCGGATTTGTTGTGGAAGATGAACTGGAATGTGAAAATGAGTTTCTGCGGAATGTTGAGAGGACTCTTGTTTATGGCATAAAACAGTACAATGATCTGGGGGATGACATAGTACTTGAAGAATACTTTCGTATACCCTGGAAGTTGGTAAGGTCAGATTATGGAGTTCAGATTGTTGAACACCATGCTGAGAACTCAATGGGTTACCTTTCAAATTTCCCGATAAAAACCCCCGCTGATATAAAAAAACTCAAGCAAAGGGATTTCAGTGTGAATGTTAATGAAACACTGGGAGTCAAGGATTCCATTGAGGAGATTTTCGGAGATATCCTTCCTGTAAAAATCGGAAATTATGATAATTTTCTGACAGAAACCGGATTCAACCCGTTTACCGGTAACAATTTCGTAGGCATAACGATGGATGCATTCAAGCTCATCGGCAATGACAACCTGCTTCTGTGGCCGATAGACCATCCGGAAGCCCTTCATGAGCTTATGCGTTTTCTGACAGATGATAGAATCAGATTTTTTAACTGGATGATTGATAACAATCTTTTGGATTTCAACAGTGACAACCAGTTTGCAGGACCCAGCGGATACGGATATGTATCTGACCTTCCGGCAGTTGGAAGTGATAAAAAACCGGAGCTCAAGGACCTTTGGGTCTGGCCGGAATCACAGGAGTCCGCTATGTATTCGCCTTCAATGTTCAACGAATTCTGTCTCTCATATATTGCTGAGGTTTCCAATATGTTCGGAATGGCCTATTATGGATGCTGTGAAGCAATAGATGACAGGCTCACTTATATTCAAAAGGCACTTCCGGGCTTAAGAACCCTCTCGGTATCAGGTTGGAACAATTATGAAAAAGTAGCTGAAATTCTTGGAAAAGATTATGTATATTGCAGAAAACCTACACCAGCCCATATCAGCAATGAGGGCAACTGGGATTTGATGGAGAATGATCTGAAACTAACCTATGAAGCCGTTAAAAAACATGGGTGCCCTGTGGAATTGGTTGTAAGGGATGTATATGACATCCATGGAGATATGAAACGGTTGCCCCAATGGGTGAATTTAGTTAAAAAAGTATTCAACATGTAATAAATCGGAGGATTCTTATGGACAATTTAAAAGAGAGACAAAAAATTCTGAAAGAGGAATTGCTGGAAAGAAATATTGACCCTGAGTCGGTGAAGCAAGCATTTAAAGATTTGGTCGTAGAACTGCCGTCATGGGCTGTAGGAAATTCAGGCACGCGCTACGGAACATTCAGGGACAAGGGAGCTGCCCGTACTGTGTGGGATAAGATTGATGACTGCGCAGAGATACAAAGGGTTCTGGGAACATGTCCTGTCATGGCCAGCCATGTGCTCTGGGACGTCACTGATGACGGTCAGTATATACCTGTAAGAGAGTATGCCAAAAGTAAAGGTATGAAAATAGGTACGGTTCACCCAAACACATTTGCCGGTCAGGAGTTCAGATACGGAAGTCTTTGCAGCCCGATAAAAGAGGTGCGTGAGCAGACAAACCGGCATTTTGTTGACTGTGTGAGAATCGCCAGGGAAATGGGAAGCAAAGTCATTGGCATGTGGGTTGCTGACGGGACAAACTATCCCGGACAAGACAGTCTCCGGGAACGAAAGCAAAGGCTATTTGAGGGACTGAAGGTGCTCTACGATGCTCTGGATGAAGATATGCATATGGTTCTGGAGTATAAACCCTTTGAACCTTTCTTTTATACATCAGACGTTCAGGACTGGGGCATGAGCAAGCTTATGTGTGATAAGCTTGGGGACAAAGCCAAGGTTTTGGTTGACCTTGGACATCATCTGGCCGGAGTCAATATCGAGCAGATTATATCCATACTGCTGGATGAAGGAAAACTTGGTGGATTCCACTTCAATAACAGGAGATATGCTGACGATGATTTGATTTCAGGAACAGTAAAGCCACTTGAACTGTTTTTGATATTCAAGGAGATTGTTGATGCAGCCAAAGACGGTTTGAATACGGACATCACTTATATGCTGGACCAATCACATAATATTGAACCAAGTATCGAAGGAATTATATATTCCGTAATGAACATACAGAGGGCCTATGTGAAATCACTGGTCATCGATAGGGTTGCTTTAAAGGAATCACAGCTGAACAACGATACAATTTTAAGTAATAGAATTGTCATGGATGCCTTTAATACCGATGTTGAACCTCTGATTGCTGAGGCAAGACTTGAACTTAACCTTGATGATACTGATCCAATAAGAAATTATAGGAATGGCGGATGGGCAAAGAAAATAGCCTCCGAAAGATTGGATGATGGAATCAACACTTTGGGAGGATGAAGATGACAGGAAGAGATAGGATTATCGCAGCACTTAAAAGGGAAACTCCGGACAGGGTACCAACGATGGAGTGGATTTTGCATCCTGAGGTCATGAGGAATATGAATGGGGCAGAGTCTGATATAGAGTTTGCTGTCAGGGCAGGACTTGACGGAATTGCCGTTTCAATTGATTATACAAAAGAAATCATTGACAGCAGGCATTACAAAGATGAGTGGGGGGTAACCCGTGTATCTTATGATGATTATCCCAATCCTGTTGGTAATCCTGTTAAGACAATGGAGGACTTTGAGAAGCTTGTCATTCCCGATCCTGATGCAGACTATCGGTTCAACAGGATAAAAAATGCACTGGAAAAGGTTGGGGATGATATTGCAGTTGTTGCAAGGGTAAAGGATGTTATTTCACAGCCAAGGGATCTGATGGGATTCGAAGATTTCCTCATGGCATTTTACCTCGATCCGGAACTGATAGAAGCACTGATGAAAATGTGTGTTGAACATAGTACAAAGATAGCAAAGAATCTGGTGGAAATAGGCGTAGAGGCAATAGTAATAGGTGATGATATAGCAAACAATACAGGTCTTTTGATGAGCCCTGCAATGTATCTTGAACAGGTATATCCATATTTCAAGGAATTGGTAGGTAATTTCAAGAAGCTTGGTCTTTTGGTTATCAAGCATTCGGATGGAGACCTTCGTGCCATATTGCCCGAACTGGTTGATTCAGGTATAGATTGCCTTGATCCCATTGATCCCCTTGGAAATATGGATATGAGTTTCATGAAAAAAACATATGGCAGCAGGATTTCGCTCAAGGGCAATGTTGACTGTGTGGAGACTCTTGTAAGTAAGCCATTGGATCAGGTTCGCAAAGAAACAATACAATGTATTCTGGAAGGTTCAATCGGCGGCGGACATATTATTTCATCAAGCAATTCAATTCACGGGGGAATAAGTCCTGTAAATTACCAGGCTTTTTTAGATACAGTTAAGGAATTCGGAGTTTATCCCATAAATGAAAAAGAACTAAGGAAAGTGGTCGGTAAATAATGACAAAAAGACATTTGGCTTTTGACCTTGGTGCCGAAAGCGGCAGGGCAATAGTGGGTGAAATTGAAAACGGTAAATTGGAACTTTGTGAGATTCATAGGTTTGAAACACAGGGTATGAGTGTCAACGGCAGCTTAAGGTGGGATGTGTACCGTCTTTTTTACGAGCTTAAAAATGCAATGAGGATCTATGTTGAAAAATATGGTCCTGAACTATCTTCCATTGGAGTTGATACCTGGGGAGTGGATTTTGGACTCCTTGACAAAAGGGGTAATCTTATTGGTATCCCATACCACTATAGAGACAAGAGAAATGAAGGAACCGATGAAATCATTGAGCAGAAAATGGGACACCAAAAGGTCTATGAATTGACTGGGATTCAGTTTCTGTCCATTAATACATTGAATCAGGTAATTTCAATGAGGAGGGATAAAGATCCAGGCTTGGATATTTCTCAGGAGATACTTTTCATTGGTGATATCCTTCATTATTTTATGACCGGAAAAGTTTGTGCAGAATATACGATTGCCTCAATATCCCAGATGTATGACACCACAGAACGCAGATGGAGCAACGAGATATTCAAAGCATATGATATACCAAAAACAATGCAGACCAAAATCGTACAGGCAGGTGAAGAGATAGGTACTATCAGAGCTGATCTTGCAAAAGAAGTAGGTTTGTCAGTTTCAACAAAGATAATAGCACCCGGGGTTCATGACACAGCCAGTGCCTTTGCAGCAGTGCCTGCAATGGGTGAAAACTGGGCAATGATAAGCTCGGGGACATGGTCTATAACTGGAATGGAAATAGATAAACCTATAACAACCAAGGAATGCTATGAAATGAATATTTCAAATTCCGGTGGTGTTCTGGGGAAAACTATGTTCCTTAAGAATGTTATGGGTCTTTGGATTATTCAGAGCTGTAAAAAGGTCTGGAACAGATTTGAACCTGATCTCGACTACAGTGAAATAGTCAGTCGGGCTGAAAAAGCAACACCATTTGCCGGAGTGATAGACCCTGATAACAGTGTTTTCCTGAATCCGGAAGATGCTGCTGTGGAAATTTCAGAATATCTTTCTAAAACCGGGCAACCATCAGTGGATTCAGGAGATGTCGGACAGATTGCCAGGATTGTATTTGAAAGCCTTGCTCTCAAATACAGATATATGTTTGAGCGTCTTGCAAAGGCAACGGGGAAAACAATCGATACTCTTCATATAACAGGAGGTGGCTGCAAGAATGAGATGCTGAATCAGTTCACTTCAAATACAATGGGATTGAAACTTATTGCAGGACCGGTCGAAGCTACAGCAGCGGGTAATATATTGATGCAGGCATATGGTACAGGAGAAATAAGCAGCCTTTCTGAACTGAGAAAAGTGGTCAGAGACTCCTTTGAAATAAAGACTTATAGCCCGATTGATACTGTTTCATGGGAGAAGCAATATAAAAAATTCCTGAAAATCTGTGGATATGAATAGATTGTAATTAAAAATTGTTCCGGGATTTGTAATTTGAGAAGTTTAATGAAATTAAGATCAGAAAGAAATTAAATGTTAGAAAGAAAAACAACAAAACCGAGGATTGGATTATATGGTGTGGGTCTGAAGGCCTATTGGCCACAGTTTGACGGACTTAGGGAGCGGCTTGTCCGCTACACGGATTTTGTTGAAAAAAAACTATCGGCTTGCGGGGATGTATATAATTTCGGAATGGTTGATGATGAAACACAAGGACGCAAAGCCGGTGAGTTTTTTAATTCAAATAATGTTGACATCATTTTCATGTATTCTGCAACCTATTGCACAAGCTCATGTATACTGCCGGTTCATCAGATTTGCAGTGCCCCTCTTATTATATTGAATCTTCAGCCAACGGCACAGATGAACTACCTGAATACTTCCACAGGACAATGGCTTGCTCATTGCGGTGCCTGCCCTGTACCCGAGTTTGCAAATGCACTTGAAAGAGCAGGCATAAAATATAGAATTGTAAATGGGCTACTTGGACAAAGCCGGACTCCCCAGGGTTCCGAAACAGATGAAGCGACCGAACATAGACCGGAATCAGTGGAAGCCTGGAAAGACATAGATGAGTGGTGTCAGGCTGCAAAAGTCAAAAGCATGTTCAAATATGCACGCTTTGGATTCCTCGGAAACAATTACAGCGGTATGCTTGATATGTACAGTGATTATACGATGCTGTCCGCTTTCCTGGGATTACATATAGAACTGATTGAGATGGATGACATTGAAAAGCATTTAAAACACATTTCCGAACATGAAGTAAAGCAGAAACTAACTGAAATAGAGGAATTCTTTTCGATCTCCGGTGACTCACCATCGGATCCATTAGCCAAAAAGCCAAGTAAAGAGCAGATTCTGTGGTCAGCTAAAGTTGCCATCGCACAGGAAAAATTGGTAAAAGAATATGATCTTGATTCGCTGACCTATTATTATCATGGAAATAATGACAATTATTATGAGCGCATTCAAAGTGGATTTATTGTTGGTCATTCACTGCTGACGGCTGCAGGAATACCATGTGCAGGAGAAGGGGATTTAAAGACAGCTGTTGCAATGAAAATTTGTGACACCCTGGGTGCAGGGGGAAGTTTTACGGAGATTGTTGCAGTTGACTATAATGTCGGAAGTATAATACTTGGTCACGACGGACCATTTCATATATCAATAGCTAAAGGAAAACCTATTTTACGAGGGATGGGTGTGTACCATGGTAAGAAGGGCAGTGGAGTTTCTGTTGAAGCAAATGTAAAGACAGGGGATGTAACAACGCTCGGAATAACCCAGACATATGCCGGAACACTGAAGATGATAATCAGTGAAGGTGAAGCTATTGATGAGCAAACATTGATGATTGGGAATACTTCGACACATGTGAGATTTCCTTCATTGCCCAGGGAATATATGGATAAGTGGTTTAAAGAAGCCCCGACTCATCACTGTGCACTTGCTGTAGGACATAAAGGAAGTATACTCGAAAAAACTGCTGAGTTATTGGGAATTGAATCTGTTTTTATAAAATGACAGTGAAAGTTGCCAGGCGGACCTGAGAGTTTCCTAAATATTTATTTATGGGACTCCAACTAATAATTTTGGGGATTTGGTTGGTTTTATATATATATACCATACAAAAAATACCGTTAGAGGCAAAATGACAACATTGTATAAAAAATATTGAATAATTACTTGTTTTTTACTTAAATAATGTTAAAATGTTTGAGAAAAGAGCATATTCTCAATCAATATATTAGGAGGCAATAAGATGACTGATTTAATGGAAATTTCTGCAGCATTACAGAAAGGCCGCGCTAAGGTGGTTAAGGAGCTTGTTGAACAGGCTATTGCAGATGGAATGTCTGCCAAGGAGATCCTTGATGGTGGATTACTTCATGGTATGAACATAGTTGGACAGAAGTTCAAAATCAACGAACTTTATGTTCCCGATGTACTGGTTGCTGCCAGAGCTATGAATGCAGGATCCGAGCTTCTAAAGCAACTCCTTATTGATGATGGAGTAAAGGCTACCGGAAAAGTTGTTCTTGGCACATGCAAGGGAGACCTTCATGACATCGGCAAAAACCTGGTTAAGATGATGATGGAAGGCAAAGGCCTGGAAGTCATAGACCTTGGTGTTGATGTAAGCGCAGACAAATTTGTTGAAGCTGCAATTGAGCAGAATGCACAGATTATTGCATGTTCTGCACTTCTCACAACCACAATGGGTGAGATGGCAAACGTTGTCAAGTATGCTGAAGAAAAAGGCGTTAGAAGCAAGTTTACCATTATGGTAGGCGGAGCTCCGGTTAACGAAAGTTTTAAAAATAGTGTTGGAGCTGATGTATATGCACCTGATGCAGCATCAGCAGCCGATGAAGCGATTGCTGCAATAAATTAAATTCATTTGATCTTTAAATAAAAGACCTGCCGGGCAGGTCTTTTAGTATATATTGAATTTCAATGTGTATTCCCGGTCGGTGGGTAACCCAGCTGATGTTGAATAAATGTCAGAGGCCCTTTTTTCTATATCCAGAATAGTTCTCATTGCTCCGGATGCATTGTCATAGAAGGCTTTGAAAGAAGTAAATGCAGGAATGCTTGAATTCCTTTCGATTACCGGAATCAGATCCATGCCCCTTTCACTTGCTGCAAGCATTCTGGCATACAGAGGCCCTTTCTTCCATATGCTTTCTGCAACCATTGAAGTAATATCAAGAAGGATATAGACAAGGGTTCTTGATATGCGGGTTTTGGGATATCTTCTAGTAGCGCATAAATCTATGTATTCAGAAAGAGTTGAAGCCTTGTCAAGATTTGACTTAAGCCTGTTTTCAAGCCCTTCAATTACCCCTGGGTAATTCTGCAGCTTATCTGCAGAGAGAGAGGCAATCCGGTAAAAAGCAGCTTCCTTGAGCATCTCTATATTTATGAAAGGTTTGTTTCCATCATAAAATCCGTTCATTATATCAAATGTTGAAGGCGGCAGGAAATCCCGCACTGATTCGAGTCCTTCATCAAGGATTGAACGGCGGATTGCTGTGGCACTGGGAAATCTGCCTTCTATATATGTCTGTTTGTAGTCTTCAGCAATACGTGGAATGGCTATGGGTTTGATGGGATACCCGTTTTTTACCAATGCTTTGATATATTCAATGCCCAGTATATTATTTGACCCCTCTATGATTTCTTCAGCATTATCTATCCTGGTGAATTCAACCAGAGCTTGCTGCCTTGCTCTTGCAAAGGATACACCTTCAGAGAGTTTTTCTTTCAATAGAATTGAAAATTCCGGTGGCTCATCAGCAAGTATTTCTGCAAAGCGCTTCATGACGGAAATATCAGGGTTTTCCGAACCAAAGACAACAGAATCAACTATTCCCAGCCTGGCCATGAGAGATACTCCTGCGGATGCATAAAACTCAGCACTGGAACAGGAAAATACAACAGGGATTTCAATCACAAGATCTGCACCGTTCCTGATGGCAGCCTCCGCACGGTACTCCTTGGGTAGAATTGCAGGTTCACCTCTTTGCAAAAAGTCTGAACTCATTACACATACAACATAATCTGACCCGGGAAGTTTTATTACTCTTTCCAGATGATCCAGGTGCCCGTTGTGGAACGGGTTGTATTCACATACGATTCCTGCTGTTCTCATAATGGATATAGTATATCAGACGTTGAACCTGAACAGAATAACATCACCATCATTGACGATATATTCCTTGCCTTCGCTTTTGATAAGTCCCTTTTCCCGGGCAGCGGGCATGGAGCCGCATTCCTTCAAGGTGTCAAAGGGAATAACCTCTGCACGTATGAAGCCCCTTTCAAAATCAGTATGAATTTTTCCAGCAGCCTGCGGAGCAGTCATTCCTTTTGTAATGGTCCAGGCCCTGCTTTCCTTTGGTCCGGCTGTCAGGTAGCTGATTTGGTTAAGAAGTGCATAACTTTTGGAAACGAATTTTTCAAGTCCTGTTTTATCAACGCCTATTTCCTTAAGGAATTCATGTTTTTCCTCTTCATTAAAAGTATTGATTTCCTCCTCAAGCCGTGCACAGATCCTGACAACCTCAGCCTCCTCTTCGGCCGCAATTTCCTCCAGTTCCAGAACCAGGGGATTTTTGTTGATAAAAGCATCTTCGTCAGTATTGGCTATATACATCATCGGTTTGGAAGTCATAAGAAACAAGTCCCTCAGAAAATCCATTTCGTTTTCGGCTGTTTCAAATAGTCTGGCAGGTTTCCCGCTTTCAAGGTGTGCCTTTAGGCGACCGTAATAGTCCATGGCTTTTACATAGATTTTATCGCCGGTTTTTATGAGCTTCTGTGTTCTCTCCATTTTTTTGTCAATGGCTTCAATATCAGAGAATATCAATTCCAGGTTAATGATTTCCACATCTCTGCGTGGGGAAATCCTGCCGTCGATGTGGATGACATTTTCATCCTCAAAGCATCGTACTACATGACATATTGCATCAACCTGACGTATATGAGAGAGAAACTTGTTTCCGAGTCCTTCACCCTTGCTGGCACCTTCAACAAGGCCGGCAATGTCTACAAATTCAATTATTGCATGGGTCTGTTTTGCAGAATCATACAGTTTTGTAAGATAATCAAGTCTTTTGTCAGGTACTGGTACAACACCTACATTTGGCTCTATTGTACAAAAAGGATAATTGGCAGCCTCGGCTGCACCTGCCTTGGTAAGGGCATTGAAGAGTGTACTTTTACCGACGTTGGGAAGGCCTACTATTCCGAGTTTCATAATTTTCACCATTTCTCAGTTTTTTGCAATTATTTGTCTGACATATTATATAATGACTGCAACACAGGCACAAGCCGATGAAATGGGGGATATCATGGAAGTTATGCAAAGATTCATTGCAGTTGACAACAAATGCTTATGGCCGCAGTTGAGAATGGGTGAAAATGAAAAAATCTACATGACCGGCTTCAACAAGCCCTGCCATGGAATGGTAGAAGGGGATGTTGACTGCTATGTCAGCTGCGATGGAGGAGAGAGTTTTGGCTTTACAGGAATTCCTGTTGTTCATGACAAAGGCTGCAATAGGATGAATCACAATTCCGGATTCACACACGATGGCGAGTTTATAACGATTGTTTCAGGTTATACAAACAGACCCACAGTAATCTATGATTATGAGTATTATAAAGAGAATTATTTTTTCAAATCAGAACTGGTATTACCGACGGTCGCAAATTCTTCTGACGGGGGTAAAACCTACCGGGTCAGAAAACTGGACTTTGCTTTTGATAATGAGTCAATAATTCCATATGGTGAAATAATAAAAATGGAAGACAATGTGCTGGCAGCATCCATCTATGTCCTTGGAACAAACAAAGCTGTTGAGTTCAACAAATGTACGAGACGTGCGGGAATTTTGATCAGCAGGGATAATGGAGAAACATGGACTGAATTCCATGAAATTGATGAAGGTATCAACGAAACATCAATAATGTATATAGGAGAGGGCAGGGTTATTGCCCTTGCCAGAACAGCCCAGAACCAAAGGCTGAAACTCTATAAAAGCAGAGACTGGGGAAAGACCTGGAGTTATTCTGAGGATATCAGTCTTCCAAATCAGATACCGGCTGCTTTGACCAAATTGAATGATGGCAGAATATTGGCATGCTATGGTTCAAGGCTGAACCAAAAAAGCATTATGTATAGGATTGGCGACGAAAACGGTGAGAACTGGTCACCTCCGGCTGTTTTGACTGTTCTTGAAGAAACAGGGGATATGGGGTATCCATCTTCGGTTCAGCTTAAGGATGGAACAATCGTAACTGCATATTATGCCGATGGGATAGACCAGCATACCAGATATCACTGTGGAATAGTACGCTGGAAGCTTTGAACATAGTCTTTTTGATGATTTTACCCGGAGTTTATGATTCCGGGTTTTTCTTTTAAAAAACAAAAAAAGAACACTTGATATTTATTAAACCCGCATGTATAATCCGATTATAAAAAGGAACGGGTGATTTTTTATGCAAATCAAGAAAGAAATAATTCGGGAAAAACTACTGGAAGCAGGGGAAAGGGAGTTCTTTGAACGGGGATTTACGAATTCTTCTGTAAGAAAAATTGCCGGACTTGCAGGTACAACACTCGGAAATTTCTATAACTATTTCAAAAATAAGGAAGATTTGTTCAAGGAGATAGTAAAGGAAGAAATCATTAAGTTTGATGATTTTTTCAATGGGCACAAGGATGAATTTAATACTGACTGGATGAAAGTGGAAATGGAACCTGTTGCATTTTGCCGGGCCATTGATGGGTACAGTGATCAGTTGAGGGCTGTCTTCACCAGGAAGTTCTATATTTGGGTGGCTTGCAGTGAGGGAACCGAATACAGCAACAGCAGAAAGGTGGTACTGGAATTTATCAAAGAACATTTCATCGGTCACGTCATGGAGGTAGGAACAAAGATTCCGGCTCTGGATAATACAGCGGGAATGCTGGCAAACGGGTTCCTTGATGGTATTCTTTACATTCTGAAGAACCAGTCGGAAGAAGCAGGAATCAATT
The DNA here is from genome assembly GCA_016929655.1 of Clostridia bacterium. Lineage (GTDB taxonomy): Bacteria > Bacillota > Clostridia > DUPQ01 > DUPQ01 > JAFGQE01. The sequence continues at coordinate 2,294 of JAFGIJ010000141.1, read as the reverse complement.
ATCTCATTAAGAGCCACATGCTGTTCTTTTTAATGGGATCAATCGGGTTGATTGAAGGCTACAGCGAGGGAGTGGCATATGATTGAAATAAAAAATATTCAATTCAAATATCCGGGGAATAAGGAAAACACCATCAACGGTATGGATTTTGATGTTAATAAAGGTGAAATATTTGGTTTCCTGGGACCAAGCGGAGCAGGAAAAACTACAACACAGAAACTGATAACAGGACTTTTGAAGGGCTATACCGGAAATATAAAAGTCGATGGAAGGGAAAGAAGTAACTGGGATAATTCGTTTTACGAAAAGATAGGAGTTGTTTTTGAAGTTCCAAATTTGTATCTGAAGCTGACCGGCAGAGAAAACCTGGAACTTTTCGGTGGATACTATAAAAGCAAACCTTTGGATATGAGAAAATTGCTCGACAGGATTGGTATCCTTGATGCCATGGACAAAAAGGTAGAGGAATACTCAAAGGGCATGAAGGTGAGACTGAACTTCGCCAGAGCGCTTTTGCATAATCCGGATATTCTGTTTTTGGATGAACCCATTTCAGGCCTGGACCCGTCAAACGGAGCAATTATCAAACAAATCATCATGGAATTAAGAGAACAAGGAAAGACAATATTCCTTACAACCCACAATATGGGTGTAGCTGCCGAATTATGTGACCGCGTGGCATTTATTGTAGGAGGCAGACTGCCGTTGATAGACAGTCCTTCAAATCTTATGAGGGAGTATGGAAGCAATGAGTTGGTAGTGGAACATTCAAACGGAGAAAGTGCTCAAAAAAGCATATTCAGTTTGACCGGACTATCTGAAAATGAAGATTTTCAGAATATACTGAGGAAGGACAGCATCCTGTCAATTAAGACACTTGATGCAAGTCTGGAGGACATATTCATTATGGTAACCGGAAGGGGACTTGAATGAAAAGGATTATTAATGCATTGAAGGGTGATATCAGATTCCAATTCAGGCAGGGCTTCTATTTTATATATTTGGTTCTTGCCATGGTTTATATTGCTGCAATATACCAAGTAAGTGACAAAGCAGCTGTAATTCTGATACCTGTACTGATTTATCTTGACCCGGCAATGGTGGGATTCATGTTTACAGGCGGGCTTGTAATGCTTGAAAGGCAGCAGGGAATCACCGGCTATATCGGCATAACGCCCTTTGGAACATTGGAATACATCTCTGCAAAGGTTCTCTCCATGGTTTTCCTTGCCGTAATCATTTCCTTGCTGATTTCAGTATCATCAGCAAAACCATTCAATGGACCTGTATTGATATCAGCGGTAATTTTAACATCCATGTTTAATTCACTTCTGGGAATTTTGGCATCTGCAAAGTGCAGAAGTATGAATGATTATTTCATAAGAATGATCCCATATATGATGGTTATTGTTGTGCCGGCCATAGGATTCATAGAAAAAACATGGGCTTTACCGTTTCGCCTTCTTCCTGGTTTTGCAGGACTCAGACTTGTACTTTCTGCATACAGCAATGGAGTAAGCCCAAATTTTTTATCTGATTACATCATTATGATTTCATGGTGCATTATTATTTTTGTTCCTGCAGTAAGAAAATTTGACAAGGAAATGATAAGAAGATGAAAAAGAATGGATTTAAATATGATTTAAAGTTGATGGCAAGGGAACCAATAATGATACTTTTTGCAGTTCTTCCGATATTTCTGATGCTGCTTTTTAGATTCGGATTTCCTGTTGCAGGTCAGCTGCTGTTTGAAAAAACAGGTTTTGACCTATCACTGTACAACGTATATATTTTTGCAATGATTATTGCAATGACACCTTATATGACGGGAACACTGGCAGGTTTTCTTATGCTTGATGAGAAGGACGGCAATGTCCTTGATCTGATTCTTGTAACTCCGGCAGGTTTCGGAGGATATCTGTTCTCAAGGATGCTGATACCAATTGTAGTATCATTGATATATCTTGTCCCAGGATTCATTCTTTTTTCAAGTTATTACAGCAGTTCAGTAATAATTCCCGGAATAGTCCTGCTTGCTGTCATGGAAGGAGTCATAGTCACACTTCTGCTGTTTTCAATAGCTGCAAACAAGGTTCAGGGACTGACAGTAGCCAAGGGACTGGGAATACTTCTGATACCTATGTTCTTTGATTTGTTTGGAAATAAATTTCTTATGACGGTTGGATATGCAACGCCGTTTTACTGGATTTATGCATATATAAAGGAAGGGGATCCTGAATCTTTGGTTTGTGGATTAATGGTTAATTCAGTATGGCTTGCCACTATGCTGATAC
>JAFGIJ010000140.1 GCA_016929655.1 Clostridia bacterium | reverse complement strand
GAACCCTTCAGGTGCTGCGGCCAGTTCTTCTTCACTTACAAGAACAGGTCTGATTACAGCATGAGGACAAACATATGCACACTGATTACACTGAATACAGTTATCAATCTGCCATTCGGGAACATTGACAGCGATTCCGCGCTTTTCAAATTCTGTAGTTCCTGCAGGGAAGGTTCCGTCTTCTCTACCAACAAAAGTGCTGACGGGAAGTGTATCGCCCTGCTGTGCATTCATTACGTTTGCAACATTCTTGACAAAATCAGGAGTGTCGTCATTTGATATAACTTCATCTTTGACAGCAGTTTTCCAGCTTTCGGGTATTGCAACTTCTACAAGCGCACCAACTCCCTGGTCAACAGCCTCATTGTTCATGTTGACAACCTTTTCGCCCTTCTTTCCATAAGAATAGACGATTGCATCCTTCATATATTTAATTGCATCATCCATAGGAATTACTTTTGAAAGCTTGAAGAATGCTGACATCATGACCATGTTGATTCTGCCGCCGAGGCCGATGCTTTCGGCAATATGAACTGCATCAATGGTATAGAATTTTATATTATTGTTGGCAATATACTGCTTCATATCAGCGGGAAGATATTCAGAAAGTTCATCAATTCCCCAGCCGGTATTCAAAAGGAAAGTTCCTCCGGGTTTTACATCCTGTGCCATTTTGTACTTGTCAACAAATGAAGGCTGGTGGCATGCTACAAAATCTGCCCTGCTTATGAGATAGGTTGACTTAATTGGTTTCTTACCAAATCTTAAGTGAGAAACTGTAATACCTCCGGACTTCTTGGAGTCATAGGAGAAATATGCCTGTGCATACATGTCAGTATGGTCACCGATGATCTTGATTGTATTCTTGTTGGCTCCAACGGTTCCGTCAGCACCAAGACCCCAGAACTTACAGCTTACCGTTCCCTTGGGTGAAGTGTCGAAGTGATTTCCCAAAGGAAGTGAAAGATGTGTTACATCATCATTGATTCCGATGGTGAATCCGTTTTTGGGGGCTTTTGCTTTTAGATTTTCAAATACTGCAACAATCTGTTCCGGAGTTGTGTCCTTGGAACCAAGTCCATAACGACCGCCTACAATAATTGGTCTTCTTTCTGAATCATAGAAGGCACTTTTTACATCAACATACAATGGTTCGCCGACTGAACCGGATTCTTTTGTTCTGTCAAGTACTGCAATCTTTTTGATGCTTTCAGGTATGGCATCCATCATATGCTTGATTGAGAATGGTCTGTAAAGCCTTACCTTAAGAAGGCCGACCTTTTCACCATTTTCAACCATACGGTCAACGGTTTCTTCAATGGTGTCACAGACGGAACCCATTGCAATAACAAGACGTTCTGCATCAGGAGCTCCGATATAATCAAACAGGTTATATGTTCTTCCTGTTATTTTGCTGATTTCCTTCATGTATTTTTCAACTATTTCAGGAACTGCAGTATAAAATTTATTTGAAGATTCTTTTGCCTGGAAGAAGATATCAGGATTCTGTGCAGTACCTCTGAGTACCGGATGATCCGGGTTCAGCGCTCTGGACTTGAATTCTTTTATTGCTTCAAAGTTTACTAGTTTCTTCAAGTCATCATAATCCATTACTTCGATATTCTGGAATTCATGTGAAGTCCTGAAACCATCAAAGAAATGTACAAACGGAACCCTTGATTCAATTGCTGCCAGATGAGCGATTCCACCCAGATCCATAACTTCCTGTACACCACCTGATGCCAAAAGGGCAAAACCTGTCTGCCTTGTTGCCATTACATCAGAATGATCTCCAAAGATTGAAAGTGCATGGCCTGCAACTGCACGTGCGCTAACATGGAATACACCGGGAAGAAGTTCTCCGGATATCTTGTACATGTTGGGAATCATTAACAGAAGTCCCTGTGAAGCGGTAAATGTAGTTGTAAGAGCACCTGCCTGAAGTGATCCGTGGACCGTACCTGCAGCTCCTGCCTCCGACTGCATTTCGACAACTTTAACCTTTTGGCCGAAGATATTCTTCTTGCCGTTGGCTGCCCATTCATCGACGAATTCAGCCATGTCGGATGAAGGTGTTATCGGATAGATGCCGGCTACTTCTGTAAAAGCGTATGCTACATGGGAAGCGGCATTGTTTCCGTTCATGGTTTTAAAAACCTTGCTCATGTTATTTCTCCTTCTTGAATTAATTATCAAACGGTAAACAGATAAAATCTGAGCACCTTTTTTATTGCCACGCAATATTGTATCACAATTATATCTTATGTACACAGCCTTTTAACACAGTTTTTACCTTTTGTAAAGATGTAAAACAAAGGCGGTGCAAATGGATGATTTTATTATCATAGGATAATGGGGTTTTTACACCTGAAATATAACAGAATTCCTGGTTTGCAGTGTTTGTACAGAAGAAGATTCCGAACCTATCAGGCATGTAATATGTTACACTTTTGTTGTGAATTATAAAGAGGTTTTGCTTATGGATATTTTAGATAACTTTTGTATATATGATAATCTCCCAAGATTTCAGGGAGCACAGGCAGAAGTATATGTCCATGATAAATTTGCCCTGAAGGTTTTCAAGGATCCAGATAAAAAATCCGATGCATTCTATGAGGCCATGCTTTTGTCAATGATTGAAAACTATGATTTCATTACACCAAGGATACATCAGGTTTTGAAAACCAAAGGCTGGACATTGGTAATGGACTATATCGAGGGTGAAGTAGTGGCAGATGCCATTGAGAGGGAAGGTACTGATTTATTTGACGAAAGCATAAGATTGCAGATACTCGTCAATGACACACACTGTTACCTCCCAATACGTGTTGAAGAAAAAAT
>JAFGIJ010000139.1 GCA_016929655.1 Clostridia bacterium | reverse complement strand
TTCAGGTACAGCGGGGAGTGATGGGTAGAAGAAACAATATCCGCTGTGCTATTTTAGAATGTTATAGTAGTTCATCCGGGAAACTTCCTGTTATTGATAACAAACCAGCCAATCAAAGGCCTGCTTATCTAAATCATTAAAAATGAGTTGCTTTGTGGTGAAAAATAGTAATCATGGAATTGCTTATCCATGTTCTATTGTTGCCTGAGAATACATATGTTACTATTCTTAAATATTGGAGGGTAACATGAGCGGCATTAAAAGGAAGACACTTTGGATTTTCTATACAATTTCAGCCATGTATTGGTTTTCTTTGTATTCATATGGGTCCGTACTTTCAAATCATGCATCATCATTGGGGGCTGATGTGGTGATGATAGGAACTATAGCCGGATCATATGGAGTCGCACAGTTAATCCTGCGAATCCCGATAGGCTTCTTATCCGACAGGGTGCAGAACAGGAAATATTTCATAGGTGCCGGTATTCTGTTTTGTCTGATCAGTGGCATCGGGCTGGGTTTGTCACCGACACCTGAATATATGCTTGTATTCAGGATAATGGCTGGAATTGGAGCAACTTCAAGCATCATTCTTCCCGGATACATGACAGAAACTTTCGATGAGATGGACTCGCACCATGCCATGGGTAACATGAGTGCTTCATTCAAACTTGGCAGAACCGCTGCGATAATAATCGGGGGATTTATTGCACAGTTCGTTGGATCCAAATGGGCTTTTCTGGCAGGAGGAATTGCAGCCGGATTATGCCTGATTCCATGGATGTTTCTTCCCTTGGATAGAAAGCATGAAGAAAAGGTTCATCGTTCAACAAGGGAAATTCTGTCGGTTATCAAAGACAGGGACCTTTATATGTCCTCTGTGATAATGATATTTTTCCAGTTTGCTGTATTTGCAACTACTTATACATTCACTCCAATCATGGCAAGGGATATGGGAGTCAGTGATGCAATGATAGGTATACTTACTGCAGTTTTCACAATAATGGGTGTTCTTAGTGCGATGTTGAGCGGAAGAATAATGAAAAGGAAATTCGGGCCCAAGAAAACAGTTCTGGGTGCATTTCTGGGTTCAGCCATTTCATTCGCAATCATGCCATTCACATCCAATCCAGTTCAACTGTATATTATGCAGGCATTGGTGGGGTTCTCCATGGGATTCATACTCCCGGTGATGATGGCACAGGGGTTAAAAAATATCGGGTTAGGTATGAAGGATACGGCAATGGGATACCTTCAGGCAATATATGGATTAGGAATCATTGGGGGTCCATTTTTTATGGGAATGGTTGTAAGATATGCTAGTATAGAGATAGGGTATATGATGGTGGCTGCTGTATGCGCAACCGGGTTTATTGTTACTTTCATATATGGAAAGGAAGACAGAAAAAATGGATTGGCGAAATATTAGAAATGGGCTCGAAATACCTACCGAATATTACAGTGATCAACCATACATGATCAAAGCCGACGATGGTGCATGGATATGCAGCCTAACAACCGGTGAAGGCAAAGAAGGTCTTCCTGGACAGTATGTCATGACCATGAGAAGCCTTGACATGGGCAGAACATGGTCTGATATAAACAGGATGGAACCAAATGGAGCTCCTGAAAACTCATATTCGGTTCTGTTGAAAACCAGCTTCGGAAGAATCTATTGTTTTTACAACTACAATAAAGATAATGTCAGGCAAATAGTTGCCACTGACCCTCCCTACAACGGAGGAATATGTACCAGGGTGGATTCTCAGGGGTATTATGTTTTTCGTTATTCTGACAATAATGGAATTACATGGTCCGATGAAAGAGGTGAGGTTCCCATCAGAAGGTTCAGGTGGGACATGGAGAACCCATATAAGGGGGAAATCATGTTTTTCTGGAATGTTGGCAAACCTCTTATATATGGTGAGGATGCATATTTATCCATCCATAAGGTCGGGGAAATGGGAAATGGTTTCTTTGCCAAAAGCGAGGGAGTTCTAATAAAAAGTAACAATATAATGGTTGAAAAGGACATAACAAAATTATATTTTGAAACTCTACCGGAAGGGGATATCGGAATCAGAACTCCCATAGGCGGGGGTCCGGTTTCAGAAGAACACAGTTATGTAAGTCTGAGTGACGGAGCATTCTTCACTGTTTTTCGCACCATAGATGGAAGGCCGGGATATTCCTACAGCAGGGATGGAGGAAGAAACTGGGAACCTTCAAAATATATGCCTGTAAGGCACCCAAGAGCAGCTAATTTTGTCTGGAAACTGAACAACGGCCAATTTCTGTACTGGTTCCATAACAATGGGGGCGAATGGTATGATGACAGGAATCCGGCATGGTGTCTTGCAGGAGCTGAAGTTGATGGTACCAACGGCAGAATAATTGAGTGGTCGCAGCCAGAAATATTACTTTATGATGACGATCCGTACATAAGGATCAGTTATCCGGATCTTATTCAGGATTCAGGAAAAACATATGTAACAGAAACCCAAAAGGACATAGCAAGGTCTCATGAAATAGATGCAGATTTTCTTAAGAAGCTTTTTTCCTGGAGGAATTTAAAACCATGCAGCAGTGAAGATATTCTTTTTGAAGGTGGCTCTGGAATTCACGAAATCCCAAAGATTGAACCATTCTTGTTTTTTGATCATTCGGGACCGGCATCATGTACTGGAGATAATCGCAATGGATTCACAATTGAATTTTCACTGAACCAAAAACCCGGGCCATGGGAAGTTATTGCAGACAGTAGAGCTGAGGACGGCAGTGGATTATTGGTCGAATATACTGCTGAAGGTCAAATTTATGTTCTTCTGAGTGATGGAAGAACAGGGTGTACATGGAAAAGTGATGTAATTGAATTTATGGATAAGTGCAATGTTTCTATAATTGTTGATGGAGGGCCAAAGGTCATCAGCTATGTTATTAACGGCAGGTTTCAGGATGGTAATGGCTGCAGGCAGTTCGGCTGGGGCCGTTTCAATCCCAATCTAAGACATGTAAATGGAAACAATGAAATAAAGATAGCAGACAAAGTGGATTTTCTTCGTATTTATAACAGGGCAATTATGATTAATGAAGCAGTGGCAAATCACAGGAAATAGAGAGGGGGAGAAACAATGAAATATGCAATTGCATGTGACATGGAAGGTATAGCTGGTATTGTCGGATATCCTAAAGAAGGCCTGGGTAATTCATCAAAACAATTTCTTGCTGCTTCAAAGCAGGCTGTCAGAGAAATAAACTCAGCTGTGAAGGCTTTGTATGATACCGGAGCAGAAAAGGTGTATGTCTGGGATAACCATAATGGAAGCCTTAACATGGACTACACTGAACTTGATACAAGGGTTGATATAATAGCAGGCGTGGGAGCAAAGCACAGGTGGCCGGGTCTTTATGACAAGGATATTGATGCAGTACTGCTTCTGGGCTATCACCCAAAGGCAGACACCTTTGCTGGTATACTTACGCACACATGCAGCTCTGTTACATATCAATATATAAAGATGAATGGGGTTTCAGTTGGGGAAGTTGAAATAGATGCCGCAAGTGCCACCAGATTGCTTGGAGCACCATTGATTTTCATAGCAGGGGACAGCAAATTGGTAAAACAGATAAATGATGATATGCCATGGGTATCAACAGTCATCACAAAAGAAGCCCTCGGTAGAAATCTGGCAGTACTTAAACACCCTTCAAGGGTTGTTGATGAGATTTTTATTGGAGTAAAGGAAGCTGTTGCAAACATGGACAAAGCATTATTATATGATATAGCAGATCCGGTCACAGTTGAAGCCAGATTCCTGCGGCTAGAGGATGCAGAAGCAGTTTACAATAGTAAAAGCAAGGATGTTGAGTTGCTTGATGCATTTACGGTCAGGTATACAGTAAAAAGCTTTCTGGAGTTATATTGACATGGATATCATTATCAGAAAAGCAACAAAGGAAGACTTGGGAATACTACTGGAAATACAGAAAAAAGCTTTTATGGTGCAGGCTTTAAAATATGATGCATTTGATATCCCGCCGATGGTGGAAAAGGAAAGCGAAATAGACCTTCAAAATATAAATCTGACAGTACTGGTTGCAGAGATGAATGGAAAGCTTGCAGGAAGCATAAGGCTTTTGCGTGATGGAACAAATGCAGAAATCAAGAGGCTAAGTGTAGACGACAATTATCAGAATATGGGTATCGGCAGAAAGCTGATGTGTGAAATAGAGAAACATGCAAATGGAGTGGAAAGACTTTGGTTATTTACGGGAGGTCAGAGTGAAAAAAATATTTCCCTGTATAAAAAGCTTGGGTTCCGTGTATATAAGGAAGAGCCATTCAAGGAAGAGTTTACCTTGATTTACATGGAAAAGTGTATCATGACACTGTAAATAGAAAGGCTTTTTTGTAGTATTCATACTCTGCTTTGTATAAGGCAGAGTTTTTTTGGTTAATTATGATATTTAAAGGGTATTATGTGTTTGAAACCCAAAATGCTGTAACAACAGCACTAGCATAGACCCCCAAATAGCACCAGACACACTTAGGTGCATTCCAATACAACCGCCGTTCCTACGGCGGTTGTTTCTTAATTTAGAGGATTATTGGGAAGGTTAAGCCTTATTTTCGAGTAAACACCCGAGGGGTGTTTACTCGAAAAGTAATAATTGTTACTTTATGTGAATGGAAAAAAGTTCGTCTTCTGAGGTTTCCATGCGATTGAAGGGTATGAAACGTATATTTGTCTCCTCATGTCTTGGATACAGCCGATATTCCTCAAGGGTTTCAGGACCGCAGGAATGATTGCCGACACCGGTTTGAGCAGCATCGAGGTTAACACAGATGCTGCCGTCAGGTACAAGATCCTTCTGATGATTTCTATTATCAAGTTCAATGGCTGTGTATAAGAGGGCACTGGCTGAAATAGGTTTTTCTGCTATCATCATAATTCCAAAATCATAAGGATTTGTAAATGACATCCACCTGGTATCCATCTTGTTGCCGGTTTCCTGGGGATACTCATAAGGTTCAGGTTGCTCTTCGACGGTACTTTCATAAACTCCAAGCACAGCGCTTTCCTGCCTGTCAATATAACTTTCGTGCGGTCCTTTACCATACCAGTTCATACTTGAAAACTCCAGTGGAAGCTTCAATGCGGTTCCTATTCTTGGAATATAATCGGTTTTTCTCAAAGGGGTAAAATCTGTATGCAAGTCCAGAGTTCCATCGGCATGAACAGTATAAGTTGAGTCAACCCTGAAAAGTGGCTTCTGACCTGAACAGGAATGAAGTGTGGATATTTTTATTATAGCCCTTCCATCTACTTCCGCAGTAGATAAATCAATGGTTCTGCCGTACATCCGGTCAAGACCCATATCCTTCCAGAGCTTCTTCATTCTGGTTTTATCATTATCAGTAGAGGCTCTGAAAAAATTGGGAACCGGTCCTGAATCCAGAAGTGATGTGCCTTTGTGGAACCAGTCGGTCAGACAGGCTGTCAATTTATCAAATCTAAGATAGAAATCATCACCTGAGACAATAAGGTCCCTTCCGTTTTCTTCAATTGAAACATTGCCTTTCAATTCGATGGGGAACAGGGAGGAATCCCGTTCATATACCAGCTGACTTTTGCAAACCTCAAACCCTCTGATGGCATAAAGAGTGGATTCCTTGAGTGTGAAGTAAATATTTATGCAAAATTCGGCATCGTAGGAAATGGCAAATGGAACCTTGTACTCTCTTTCGGTACCGGGCTCTATACCCGTAACATCAAGATTTGATTCTTCCACCGGATATCCATTTTTAATGAGCTCAAGCCTGCAGTCAAGATAATCAAGAGACTTGAACACATTTGTGTTTTTAATAACAAATGTGTCATTGTCGGATTTTCTGACTTTTGCAGGTTCCATGACTTTTTTAAGTTCTATCAAGGAGGGATGAGGTGTTCGATCCGGATAATTAAGCCCGTCCATACAGAAATTCCCATCATTAGGGACATCGCCGAAATCTCCGCCGTAGCCATAGAAGACAATCCCGTCATCATCCACTGCAACCTGGGTATGGTCAATCCACTCCCATATGCACCCACCCATGAGACGGGGATATTTATAGAAGGCATCCCAGTATTCCTTCAGGTTTCCGGAAGCGTTTCCCATTGCATGTCCGTATTCACAAAGAAAATATGGCCTGGGGTGATCCTTTTTCTCGCCTTCAGCAACAATCCTTGATATCTCGGGATACATCACACTCACAACATCCGGTCCTTCATTGTATTCAGCTCTTTCATAGTGGATTGGTATATTGCCTGAATATTTTTTGATTTCATCCATCATTGCAAGGTGATTGCTGCCATATCTTGTTTCATTTCCAAGGGACCACATAATTATACAGGGGTGATTCCTGTCCCTAAGAACCATCCTTTTTGCACGGTCAACGAAATGAGGCTTCCACTCTTCCTTGTCTGAAACATCGTATTCCGGGTCATCATAATAGAACCCGTGTGCTTCAAGGTCAGCCTCATCGATGACATAAAGCCCCATTTCATCACAGAGGTCCATGAAATATGGATCTGTCGGATAATGGGAAGTCCTGACCGCATTGATGTTATTCTGCTTCATAAGAACTGCATCGTCATACATGGAACTTCTGCTCATGGCATGCCCAAGCAGATAGTGGGTATCGTGTCGGTTTACACCCTTGATCTTGATTGCTCTGCCGTTGACTTTAAAGATTCCATCCAGAATATCAACTCTCTTGAATCCTGTCCTGCATGACCTGAAATCATTATTGTCAAGTACAAGGATGCTGGTATAAAGGTTTGGACTTTCGGCAGACCAAAGCAGCGGGGAATCAACCTGATATGTACAGGTGATGCCCGGAATGATGGATTCATCTATGACCGGATGTCCTTCTGAATCCAAAAGCAGGTATCTGAGGTTTCCGTGATTTGAGGAAATCCGGCATTCCACATTGACTAGGCCGGTCATGAAGTCGTCACCCAAGGTTGCATTGACATAAAAATCTTCGATAAAAGCATCAGGTGTTGAATAAATATATACTTCCCTGAAAATACCTGAATGTCTGAAAAAATCCTGGTCCTCAAGATAAGAGGCACAGTTATATTGATAGACCTCGACTGAGAGCAGGTTCAGACCGGTTTCAACATAGGGGGTAATGTTAAATTCAGAAGGCATGTGGGAGCATTGTGAATATCCGCACTCCACCCCGTTTATATACACTGTAAATGCTGAATTTACACCTCCGAAGTGAAGAATTACCCTACGGTTTTCAAAATCAGCGGGAACTGAAAATTCAGTTCTGTATATTCCGGTTGGATTTATATCCGGTATATATGGAGGTTCAAGAGGAATGGGATAAACTGAATTTGTATAGTGAGGAATTCCGTAGCCTCTTGCCTGCCAGCAGGAAGGAACGGGAGTTGTGTCCCATCCCGATACATCATATTCAATGCTATGGCAGTCATCGGGAATTTCATACTTACTTTCTGCATAGAAGAAGTCCCAGGTCCCCGAAAGACTTTTAAAGTATGGGTTCCTTTGCCTTGACTGTGCTAGTGCTGTTTCCATATCAGGCCAGCTAACTAAAGCTCCGTGTGGCTCGAGTCTGTTAATGCCTAGATTACCTGGATTGCTGTAATATTCCATAAAAATATCCCCCTTGTGCTATATGGTTATATTCTAACATGAAGAAATTGGCTTTATGGAAAAATTTGTGCCAATGATGTAAAATGAACATATCGCTGATGAAGGATGTGAATGCCATGAAAATGTTTGATATCATTGCCAGGAAACGTGATGGAAAAGCTCTTACCTATGAAGAGCTTGAATTCTTTGTAAACGGTATAGTGAGCAATAAAATCCCTGATTATCAGACGACGGCACTGATGATGGCAATCTATCTCAATGGAATGAGCCGAAGGGAAACATCCGAACTCTGTATGCTCATGGCAAATTCAGGCGATACCCTAGAATTCTCGGATGAATATATTACGGTGGATAAACACAGTACAGGAGGAGTAGGTGACAAGACTTCATTGATAGTTGCTCCGGTCGCTGCAGCATGCGGACTTACTGTGGCAAAGATGTCAGGAAGAGGGCTCGGTCATACCGGCGGGACTGTTGACAAACTTGAATCAATACCAGGCATCATTATGGATATGAGCATGGAACAATTCGAGGATAATTATAAAAAAACAGGATTATGCCTGTCGGGTCAATCCGGAAATATGGTCCCGGCGGATAAAATAATGTATGCCCTGAGAGATGTAACTGCCACCATCAGCAGCATTCCACTTATAGCAACCAGTATAATGTCAAAGAAACTTGCAGCCGGGGCAAAGAACATTGTCCTGGATGTAAAGACGGGTTCCGGTGCATTCATGGAAAATCCTGAGGAAGCCTTTGATCTTGCAGAAAAAATGGTCGATATCGGAACGGCCAACGGCCGCAGGGTTTCTGCTCTTGTAACAATGATGGACAATCCATTGGGAAGAACAATAGGAAATTCACTGGAAGTTCTTGAAGCAGCAGAAATATTGAAAGGAGAACATGTAGGATCAGATCTTTACAATGTGTCAGTGGCACTTGCTGCAGAGCTGATACACATGACTTCCGGGAAAACCATTGGTGAGGCAACTGAAACAGCCCGTAAAAAAATCAAAGATGGTTCAGCCTATAAAAAGTTATGTGATATGATTGTGGCTCAGGGGGGTGATGCATCGGTCATCGAAAATGGAGATGGCTTGAAAAAACCACTTTACACCCACGAAATAATTTCACCTGAAGATGGATTCGTTGTTTCCATAGATGCAAAAACCATCGGAATTATTTCCATGAATCTAGGTGCAGGTAGAAGTAAAAAAACCGACCCGATTGATTATTCGGCCGGAATCAGAATTCTCAGGAAGCCCGGAGAGGAATTAAAAAAGGGGGAACCAATGGCTGTTTTCTATTCAGACATAAAAGACATGAGCGAACTGGAGAAAAAATATCTGGAAGCGTGTGAGATTTCGGATACACAGCTCCCTGAAAGAAAACTAATACTCGGAAGAGTAACTAAAGGAAAAATAGAAGAATACTGAAGATAAACGGAGTTTGAAATGAAGAGAAAAATATTAATATTTTTATGCGTAACCTTGATATTATCATTTGCTGTAGTACCGGTACTTGCCCAGGATGAAGATTTTGACATAAATGTCGTAAACCAAAAAGTGCTGTCATCTGATATAAACAACCTTGATTCAAGGAGTTTTATATTGCTGGAAATGACCACAGGACAGGAATTGTTTTCAAAGAATCCTGATAACAGATATCCAATGGCAAGTCTGACCAAGATAATGACCACATATATTATAATGGGTGAACTGAAAGCCGGTCGCCTGAGTTATGATGACATAATAACTGCCAGTGAATATGCCTGCAGCTTTGGTGGTTCGCAGGTTTGGCTAGAACCCGGTGAACAATTTACACTCCGGGAGATGCTTTATGCAATAGAACTGCACTCAGCAAATGATGCGGCAGTTGCAGTGGCGGAAGCAATAGCAGGAAATGAAGCATCTTTTGTATCTCTGATGAATGCTGCTGCCGGAGACCTTGGAATGAATGATACCCTTTATCGGGATTGCACAGGTTTGACTGATGAGGGCCATTATTCCACTGCAAGGGACACAGCAACACTGGCTTTGGCACTTGTAACTGCTTATCCTGAGATCCTTGAGATTACCTCAAAGATTTATGAGCCATTCAGGGAAGGAACCGAAGATCAGGTTGACCTTTACAATAGAAATAAACTCATACAATACTATAACGGTGCAACGGGTCTTAAAACAGGATTTACCACTCTGGCAGGGCACTGCCTTGCTGCAACTGCAGAGCGAAATGGGTTCAAATTGATTTCGGTTGTCATGGGGGCCGATGATACAAATACCAGGTTTGCAGACTCAATTAAACTACTGGACTACGGATTCCTTGAATTTGATTTTCTTACCATTGAAGACGGAGGTCAGTCAGCCGGAAGCATACCTGTTGATAAAGGGATAGAACTGGAAGTCACTTCGTATGTAAGGGATGATTTGACATTCCTAATGAAAATTGACGACTTTGACAGAATTGAGAGAGTTGTTGAACTTCCTGATAAACTGGAAGCTCCAGTGGCAGTGGGAACTGAAATCGGAAGCATCAAGTATGTTCTCGACGGAGTCGAACTGGGATCCAGTCCGATTCTTACAGATTCCGGAACTGAAAAAGCCGGTTTCTTCAAATTGCTCTGGCGTAAAATTCTGTCCTGGTTCGGCATAGTCAGATGACATTGGTCAAAAAGACATGATATATGCCGGACAAGGTTTGTCCGGCATATATGTTTGTGTTAGAATAATCTAAAACATTGGGCTTGGCCCGGGAGGTTGCCATTAATATACTAGGAACATTATCCAATTACTTATATATGATACCGGTGCTGATCATAGCACTGACATTTCATGAATATTCACATGCATTCATTGCATATAAACTTGGAGACAATACTGCCAAGAACAAGGGGAGACTCACGTTGAACCCCCTGAAACATCTCGATCCATTGGGAACAATCATGATGATAGTTGCAAGAATCGGCTGGGCAAAGCCTGTTCCGGTAAATCAAATGAATTTCAAGGATCCAAAACAGGACATGATAAAAGTTGGTCTGGCGGGTCCTGTTATGAATCTGCTGCTTGCATTTATAACTGCTTTTCCGATCCAGGTAATGGTAGAGTACTACTCAACCAAGCCACTCACCCAGGCTGCGGAAATCTTTTTTACATTTCTTGTTTTGTTTTTCACCGTCAACCTGTATCTTGCGGTATTCAACCTAATTCCGATTCCGCCGTTGGATGGGTCGCGGATATTTTATGGACTGTTGCCTGACAAGTACTATTTCGGAGTTATGAAATACGAGAGATATGTAGGTCTGGGAATGATATTATTGATTCTGGTGGCACCTGGCATACTAAGAACTGTACTGGATACAATGGTTTACCCTTTCAGGGAAGGATTCATGATTGTTGCAAGATTCATAATTGGATTGTTTATGTAGTCATCTGCAGGATGACTTTATTATGGAGGTAATAAGATGTCAAGAAAAGTAGTGTTAAGCGGAGCAAGACCCACAGGGTCATTGCACATAGGTAATTATCTAGGCGCAGTTCAAAACTGGGTTAAGCTTCAAGAAGAGTATGACTGCTATTTTTTCATTGCTGACTGGCACGCTTTGACTACAGGATATGAAGATACTTCCTCATATAAAGAAAACATCAGCGAAGTTGTGAAAGATTTATATGCATCAGGACTGGACCCTGAAAAATGCAGTATATTCCTGCAGTCTGCCCTTAAGGAACATGCAGAACTGCATCTGCTGTTTTCCATGATAACACCGCTTTCTTGGCTTGAAAGGTGTCCGACCTACAAAGATCAGCTGGTTCAGATGGATGAGAAAAATATCAGGACATATGGGTTTCTTGGTTATCCCTGCCTGCAGGCGGCTGATATACTGATGTACAGGGCGGATTTTGTGCCTGTCGGAGAAGACCAGCTCCCGCATATTGAAATGACACGGGAAATTGCCAGGCGATTTAATTTTTTATATGAAAATGTTTTCCCTGAACCACAGCCGCTCCTTACAAAGGCAAAATTGCTGCCGGGACTTGATGGCAGGAAAATGAGCAAAAGTTACAATAATACAATAGCATTGAAGGACAGGGGTGAAGTTCTTCGCCAGAAGGTCATGAGCATGATTACTGACCCAGCCAGAATAAAAAAAGATGATCCGGGACACCCGGACATATGCCCGGTATTTGGATATCATAAAATGTTCAATGAAGAAGAAGTTGAGTCAATCGAAAGCGATTGCAAAGCCGGTAAAATAGGATGTGTGGCTTGTAAAAAGAATCTTTATAACAAATTGTCAGTTGCAATGGAACCCATCCATAAGAGGCGTGATGAAATAGATTCAAATCCTGATATGGTCAGGGAAATCCTTGAAAAAGGAACGGCAAATGCAAGGAAGATAGTTGAAAAAACCATGGGTGATGTCCGCAGGGCAATGAAAATTGACTGGGAATAGGTGAAATGCAGCAATGAGTGTAGTATGTGACCTGAAGCTTGAGAATTTCCAGGGACCCTTTGACCTTTTATTTCATCTTATAGAAAAAAATGAGATGGACCTTTATGATATCCAGATATCTGAAATTACCGAACAGTATCTGGATTATCTGTTTACCATGGAAAGTCTCAACATGGACATAGCAAGTGAATTCCTGGTGATGGCGGCAACTTTGCTGCACATCAAGTCCAGGATGCTGCTTCCGACTGTTTCTGAAGATGAAGAAGAAATGGATCCAAGGGAGCAGCTCGTTATGCAGTTGCTCGAGTACAAGAGGTGCAAGGCTTCAGCCGGGTTGCTGAAGGATATTCATTCAACCAGGGGAGTATATTTTTATAGACAACCTTCCAATGAAGATTTTGGAAAGACTGAAAAAACCTATACCCTTGCCCCCGGTGTACTGAGGGACATGTATGTGCTTATATGTGATAGAAATATTGCTAAAAAAAATATAAATGCAAGGCAAGTAAACAATATACTGCGTCATGAGAAGTATACGGTAGAACAAAAATTACGGCAGTTGGTCAAACTTCTGTTTGAAAAAGAAGAAATCAGTTTCTTTGAAGAATTCATGAAGGCAGGGACCAATAAACTTGATTCAATAGCAGGCTTTCTTTCCATTCTTGAAATGGCCAGATCAAGTAAAGCCAAACTGAAACAAAGGGGAATCTTTGAGGACATCATCGTGAGGAAGACAGATCAATTGAAAGAAGATGATTTCACAGATTTGCCTGAGCTATATAAATAACGGAGAATGATATGAAGGACAGGGACTATAAAAATATAATTGAAGCAATGCTGTTTGCAGCAGGTGATGAAATTCAACCCGGCAGAATAGCAGCAGCACTGGAAATAGACAATGAAACGGTTGAAAGACTGCTCGGGGAGCTCAGGGAGGAGTACCAGGGAGAGCACAGAGGTATTATGCTGAGAGATATGAACGGTAGCTGGCAGATGTGCACAAATCCCTTGTACTTCGAAAATGTAAGACTCCTTTTTGAAAAAATAGACAACAAGAATCTGTCTCAGGCAGCTTATGAAACCCTTGCGGTAATTGCTTATAATACTGAAGCTACCAGGGCAAAGGTTGATGCAGTCAGGGGAGTAAATTCGGGGTCGTCAATAAGTACACTTGCAGACAAGGGTCTGATTGAAGAAGCGGGCAGACTGGACGCACCGGGGAGACCAGTTGTTTACAGACCTTCCATGGAGTTCTACCGTGCCTTTGGATTCAAGTCTCTTGATGATTTGATCCCTGTAGATATAGCTGCCGAAGGGCGGGAAGAAGACCCGAAGGTCTTTCCCGATGACAGGGTTCCTCTTGACTGATGATGAAAGAATGCTGCTTATAAAAATTCAATAATCTATAATGTATATTAAGTAAAATGCTAAAAGCACCTATGGTGCTTTTTTAAATTTTAAGCAAAATACCTTTAGGATAATTGTGGAATTAAGTGAATTTCTGTGGTTTTCAGGGGTTGACAGTGGGGAAAAGGGGGAGTAAACTGTAGTTAAGTGGTAAGAATGTGGTAGCAAGTGGGGTTTAAATGGGAGTGATTTCCCGGGTATTGACTGAGCAGGGAGACGATGGTACAGACTTTTCAAGGTGAATATCTTCATAAATTTGATGACAAGGGCAGGATAATCGTGCCCCAGATATTCAGAGAAAAACTTGGAATGGAATTTCAGATCTCCGTGGATATAGATGATGAATGCCTGACCGTTTATACAATGAATGAATGGGATAAGGTTCATGAAGACATCAACAGCAAACCTAGATTTGACAGGGAAACCAAGGAAATGAAAAGGCGCTTCTATGCACATAGTTCCAAATGTAATGTTGATAAACAAGGAAGGATAAGGATCCCGGATAACCTCAGGGAAAAGGCCAACATCAAGGGCAAAGAAGTATACTTTGTCGGTGCCGGTGAAATTGCTGAAATCTGGGACAAAGATAAATGGGAAAACATCCGGTAAAGAAAGGGGTTCAAATGAGCAAGGCATTCAATCATGAATCAGTATTACCGGATGAAACTATAAAATATCTCAATATAGATAAAACAGGAAAATATATAGACTGTACTGCCGGTGGCGGAGGCCATAGCAGACAAATACTTGAAAGACTCGAAGAAGGCGGATTGCTGATAGCAATTGACAGGGACAATGAAGCAGTTGCTGAGACTATGAAGGTGCTTGAAGGAACCAAAACAAAAGGTGAATACCTGGTTCTTAAAGATAATTTCCTGAACATTGACAAAATAATAGAGAAATATGTTCCTGAAGGGGCAGACGGAATCCTTATGGATCTGGGTGTGTCATCACATCAGCTTGATGAAAGCAATCGTGGTTTCTCATACCACAATGATGCACCACTTGACATGAGGATGGATAAAGAAGAACAATTGACTGCTTACGATGTAGTCAATGGATATACAAGAGAAAAACTCACTGTAATCATAGGGAAATATGGTGAGGAAAGATACGCAGGAAGAATAGCCTCGGCTATAATACACAAAAGACAAGAAACTAAAATTGAAACGACATTGGAACTGGCAGAAATAATTAAATCCGCATACCCTTCAAAAGACAGGTTCAAAGGGAAACACCCTGCAAGAAAGACATTCCAGGCCATAAGAATCGAGGTAAACAAAGAACTCGAAATTCTGGAGACTGCAGTAAGAAAAGCAGCAGAAGGCTTGAAGCCTGGTGGCAGGCTGGCAGTTATTTCCTTTCATTCCCTTGAGGACCGAATAGTAAAGGTCGTTTTCTCGGAACTGGTAAACCCATGCATATGTCCCCCCAACTTTCCTGTATGTGTTTGTAATCGGGTATCAAGGCACAAACTCATTTCAAAAAAGCCGATATTGCCCACCAGTGAAGAGATTGACAATAACAGGCGATCCAGAAGTTCGAAGCTAAGAGTTATTGAGTGTACAGGACCGCAGCACAAATGATGAAAAGATAATACACGAAAGAAAAAGACACCAAACACACAGAAGAAAAAATACAAGAATTTACAAAAGATGACCCACAGAACAAATTGAGCGCAACAAGGAAAGTCCGGCCGGCAGACCGCCGGCCGGAGATTTTTCCGGGGGAGAATCATGAGAAACGCAGCAATGCCTGTAGTAGAACCGGATTTCAGAACATATGAGTCTGAAACGGCTGTAGATACGGGCAAAGAACAAAAACCCGAATTTAAACTAATTAAGAAGCGTAATACAAGAGCAAGGGTAAAAGCTGTTCTCTGGATTGCGCTGATTTTTGCAGCTTTTTTTCTTGTAACATCAAGATACAGCAATCTGACAAAATTAAACTATGAAATTGCAGATATTAAAAATAAGCTTGAGGAGCAGAAATCAATTAACTCTGCCCTTGCAGTTGAGCTGGACCGGAAAACAAACATAGTCATGATCAGACATTCCGCTGAAACAGAACTTGGGATGCATGAACCCAATAATCATCAGATTATATACATAGATGTCCCCAGGGCTAACAAGGTAACGGTAGAAGAAACAGCAGTTACAAGCATTGATGAAACCATTGGTATATTTGAAAACATCAGAGCATTTATAGGCAATAATTGATTTTGTGACGGGCATCTGCAATAAATCTCGAATACATGGGTTTTGCAATTCACAGCATAGCCCATTTATATTATAATAGTCAGAGGTTATAAGATGACTATTCTGAAGATTCGCTGAGGATGGGAGAAAGATTTGGCACGCAGAACAAAAAAGGCTAAAAAACCATTAACAGAACAAGTTAAAAGGAAAAACCGGTTGCTTGTTCTTCTTATACTATCAGCACTTGTTGCAGCAGCTCTTCTGGCAAGGGTTGCCTATATCCAATTCGTTATGGGTGAAGAATTGAGAAAGAGTGCATACCGTCAGCAAAACAACGGCAGAATACTCAGCCCGACAAGGGGCAATATATATGACAGAACTGGAAATGAACTGGCTGTATCGGTAGCGGTGGATAATGTTACAGTCAGTCCTGTGGTAATCAAGAACACTTCCAATGACCCTGCAGAAATTGCAGAAAAATTGTCGCAGATGCTGGGTTTCAAGGTAGAAGATATCCTGCGCCTTTTGGTAAAGGACAGTGAATTTGAGATAATTGCCAGAAAAATCGACAGGGTAAAGGGAGATGAAATACGAAAATGGATAGATAATGACCACATCAGCGGGGTTTATGTGGTTTCAGATACAAAAAGATATTATCCAAACAATGAATTAGCCGCGCATATCCTGGGATTTACAGGTGCCGACAACCAAGGACTTTTCGGAATAGAAGCTGCCATGGAGAGTTATCTCAAAGGAATGCCTGGAAAGGTAATAACTGAGGTAGATAAGAATGGAACCGAACTGCCTTTTGCTGTAAAAACAGAAATCAAGGCAGATGACGGACTGAACCTGGTTTTAACAATTGACAGAAATCTTCAAAGAATAGCAGAAGAGGTTCTTGCAAAAGGTGTTGAGGAAAACAAGGCAGCGGGCGGTGGAACGGCAATTATTGCTGACAGCCGCACAGGTGAGATTCTTGCAATGGCTTCTTATCCCAGTTACAACCTTAATGAACCAAGGATAAACCCAGTAGGATATGAAGCGTCTGAGTGGGATGGATACTCAGAGGAAGCAACTGATTTACTCAGTAAAACCAGGTGGAGGAATGAATCACTTTCCAAGACATATGAACCAGGCTCAACCTTTAAGGCTGTAATCGCCGCAATGGCCCTTGAAATGGGGGTAGTGGATCTGGATGATATAGTTGACGACTATCCGGTTGAAGTGCAGGGACATACAATTTATTGCTGGGCAAAGCAATATCCCCATGGAGAAGAAACCTTCAGGGAGGCAATATATAACTCGTGTAACCCTGTATTTGTTAAAGTATCACAGGACATAGGCATCGACAGGTTCTATGAATATGTTGATTTGTTCGGATTCATGGATAAAACCGGCATTGAAATTCCCGGTGAAGAGAATTCCCTTTTCCACAGTGAACCAATGGAAATAGATATGGCAGTTGCATCATTCGGGCAGAGGTTTACCATAACTCCTCTTCAGCTTGTTTCTGCATATAACGCGCTGGCCAATGGTGGATATTTGATGAAACCTTATCTGGTCAAGGAAATCATTGATGATGAAGGCAATATAATAGAAAGATTTGAACCTGAGGTTGTAAGGCAGGTTATTTCCGAAGAAACCTCTGATTTGATAAGAGAAGTCCTGGAAGGTGTAGTTTCTGAAGGCACAGGAAAGAATGCCTTTGTTCCCGGGTACAGGGTTGCGGGTAAAACAGGTACTTCTGAAACCACTGAGGAGGATGTTTACACCGCCTCATTCTGTGGTTTTGCACCGGCTGACAATCCTTTGATTACGGTTTTGGTGATACTTGATGACCCGCGTGGAGATTCTGTATATGGTGGTGTCATAGCAGCTCCTCTGATGGGAGAGATAGTTGAGAAATCCCTTGAATATCTACAGGTACCAAGAAAAGGTGACGAAGATTATTATGAAGTACAGGCACTTGTACCCGATATAACCGGATACACAATGGCTGAGGCAGTTTCAGCATTGAAAGATAGTAACCTTGAATATGTTATAAGAGGTGATGCAAACGGAGAGGATGTAGCTGTGGTTTATCAGAATCCTACAGCAGGAGAACTTGTTTCTGAAAAAAGTGTAATATACCTTTATAAGAATCTTCCTGAAGAAAAACCTTTTGTATCAATGCCTGACCTTCGGAACATGACAATAGGAGAAGTTAAAAATGCCCTGGCTGGGCTGGGACTGAACATTAGGATTGATGGATCCGGTATATGCACAGGACAGGAGTACAGTAGCGGAACGAAAATTGAGCAGGGAACAGTTGTTGAAGTTAAATTCAGGTATCTTGATACAGTACAATAAATTTAGAGGTAGTATATGAAGCTTAAAGAAGTTATGGATGGAATAGAATATAGCATTAGAGCAGGAAGTTCAGACATTGAAATTACAGGAATTGCCTATGACTCCAGGAAGGTTGAAAAAGGATATCTTTTTGTTTGCATTGATGGTGTAGAGGATGATGGTCATGCTTATCTTGGAAAAGCATGGGACAAAGGTGCTGCAGCAGCAATTGTTACACGGGATGTTGAGGATATGCGTGCTACAGTTGTATTGACAGGTGATGCCAGAAAGGCTTTGGCAAAGTGTGCTGCCAACTTTTACAAAAATCCTTCCAGGGAATTGAATCTAATGGGTATTACCGGTACAAAGGGCAAGACAACTACCACCTTTATGATCAAATCCATCTTGGACAAATCCAAGGGTGATTGTGCCATTATGGGAAACCTGGGAATTACCTATAAGGATGTTCATATTGAAACAAGTCAGAATACGCCGCAATCATCTGATTTACAAAAAGTTCTAAGACAAATGGCAGACAGTGGGGTAAAGGACTGTATCATGGAAGTTACTTCCATGGGACTCAGACAGCTTCGCACGGGCTTTACAGAATTTTCTCTAGGGATGTTCACCAATATTTCAAGAGCTCATATCGGCCGTAGGGAACATACGGATTTTGATGAATATCTGGATTCCAAAGCAATGCTTTTTTCCATGAGCAAAGGTGCAATAATCAATGTTGACGAAGAGTGCTCTGATTATATTATTAAAAAGGCAAAGTGCCCAGTTAAAACACTATCGGTCAAAGGCAAGGCAGATATAATGGCATCTGAAGTTAAAATCAACGGTACCGGTTCAGAGTTTATTTTCATGGGATTAGGTAAAAAGTTTAAAATAACAGTTGAAATGCCGGGTATGTTCAATGTTTATAACGCCCTGTTTGCAGCAGCTGCGGCAATAATTGCCGGAGCAGATGAAGAATCCGTACAATATGGCATTAAGAATGTGGTGGTTCCGGGAAGATGTGAAAAGTTGTCAATAAACAGGAATTACAGCATTATGATAGACTATGCCCATTCTCCTGACAGTCTGGAGAAGCTGTTGCTCGCTATGAAGGAATTTGCAGACGGAAGGATAATAAGTGTTTTCGGATGTGGTGGAGACAGGGATTCAACCATGAGACCGATGATGGGTGAAATTTCGGGCGGCATAGCAGATTTTACTATAATAACATCAGATAATCCAAGATTTGAAGATCCTGCCAGGATAATAGAACAAATTGAGGAAGGCATAAAGAAAACAAAGGGAGAATACACGACCATAGTTGACAGAACAAAAGCCATAGAGTTTGCAATCAATAATGCAATGGAGAATGATTTAATAATTCTGGCAGGAAAAGGTCATGAAACCTATCTGGACAAAATGGGAAGTAAAACCCATTATGATGAACGTGAGATTGTAGCAGAAATACTTGGAAAGCAGGGTCAGTGATAATGGAATTCAAGTTCCGTGATATTGCATATGTTCTTGGAAGGAAAGTCAGTAAAGATGAGGAATCGATTGTAATTACAGGTTTCTCCACCGATACTAGAACGATAGAACCAGGAACTATGTTCATAGCCATTCCAGGTGAAAATTATGACGGAGGAAACTTTGTTCAGGAAGCATTCAGCAAAGGTGCAATAGCAGCAATATCTGAAAAGGATATAAAAGGAAAAGGCATTATAGTTGTTAAGGATGTGATAAAGTCCTTGGGTAAAATTGCTTCGGTGCACAGACAGAACATGGGGATTCCTTCCATAGCCATAACCGGAAGTACCGGTAAAACATCTACAAGAAATTTTATATTGGCAGTTCTGGCAGAAAAATTTAATACACACGGAACCGTGGGAAATCTGAATAACCATATTGGGCTGCCTATGTCCTTGCTGACAATAGATAATACACATGAAGTATCTGTCCTAGAAATGGGTATGAGCGGATTGGGCGAGATAGATTATCTGGCAGGTATTGCAAAGCCTGACTTTGGGGTTATAACAAATATAGGAATGAGTCATATAGGTCTGCTGGGATCAAGGGAAAATATATTCAAGGCCAAATCGGAGCTTGCTGATCATATTGAACCCGGAGGTCTTCTCGTGGTAAATGGAGATGATGAATTTCTCATTGGACTCAGGGGTTTAAAAAAACCAAAGGTTATGACATTTGGTAAAGAAGAGCACAATGATCATATTTTCCACCATGAAAAAGCCAATGAAAACGGATGTTATAGTTTTATTTATGATAACCATAAATTCAATCTGGGTGTAAGGGGATTTCATAATATATACAATGCAATGTCAGCCATTGTCATTGCCAGGGAAATGGGACTTACATACACTGAAATTGCAAATGGACTTCTTAAATTTAAAAATGAAAAGCTTCGGCTTGAAACAATGGATTTCAATGGAATTACAGTAATAAATGATTCCTACAACGCAAGTCCGGATTCAATGAAATCATCAATCTCCATCCTTGGGGATTTCAAGGGACGAAAAATTGCAATTCTTGGTGATATGCTTGAGATGGGTGAATATTCTAAAAAAGCCCATGAGGAAGTTGGAGTTTTCGCATCAAAAACTGTAGAAATACTTATATGCTGTGGTAAGGAATCAAAAAGTATAGCGTCCGGTGCAAGAAACAATGGAATGAGTGAAGATAGAATTTATACTTTTGATACCTCAGACCAAGCAGGGGATTTCCTGAGGGATTTGGTAAAAGAAGGCGATGTCGTTCTTGTAAAGGGCTCCCGGGGAATGAAAATGGAAAACGTGATAAAATATATCGAAACAGGGGGAAACTGATTTATGTGGCAGCCTACGTTGATAGCACTGACGGCATCCATTTTACTGGGACTGATTATTGTTCCATTAATGAAAAGATTGAAATTCAGGCAGACCGTGAGGGAAGATGGCCCAAGAACCCATCTTCATAAAAGTGGAATACCGACAATGGGGGGCCTGATATTTATAATACCAATCATTGGGGCTGCAATCATTTTTTCATCTGATAAGCTAAGCGCTTTGGTTAATATTGGAGCAATAGTTTTATTTGCACTGGTTGGTATGGCAGATGATTTAATAAAAATCATTAAAAAAGATTCTGACGGACTGAGTGTTTTGCAAAAGACCATACTTCTGATCGTTATAGCAGCAGGGTACTCTGTGTATTCTGTTTTATGGGGGCCTGCAGGAACAGAAATTGTGATTCCATTTTCCCAGATGACTGGAACAATATCAATTCCACCGTATTTTTATATACCGTTCCTAACGATTTTCCTGTATTGGGTGACCAATTCAGCTAATCTTACGGATGGTGTTGATGGTTTGGCATCAAGTGTCTCAATACTGATATTTGTTTTTCTTTTAAGTGTAAGCAGATTCCTGGATGCCGGCAGCAATGATATGTCGGTATTGCTCCTTGTTTCGATTGGAGCAGTTCTTGGATTCTTAATGTACAATGCTAATCCTGCAAGAATATTCATGGGGGACACCGGGTCCATGGCTCTTGGAGCAATAATCGGGATTGTTTCCATACAACTGGGCATTCCCTGGATAATATTCATTGTAGGAATTATCTTCATAATCGAAGCACTGTCTGTTGTAATTCAAGTAGGATATTATAAGCTTACGCAAAGAAGGGTTTTCAAGATGGCTCCGATTCATCATCATTTTGAATTGTCGGGCTGGAAAGAAAACAAAGTTGTAGTTGTGTTTTGTTTGGTCACAGCTGTTGGCGGGGTTGTTTCATACTGGATACTAGGTTTGTTTTAGGAGGACAATTTGAAGAGTAAAAGGCAGATAAGACCTGTTGATTTCTATATCTTTATTTTTACAATGATACTGGTGGCAATCGGTCTTGTTATGGTATTCAGTGCAAGCACGCCGGCTGCCAAAAATCAATTCAATGATATATATCATTATCTGAAACAACAGCTGCTGGCTTTTGGAATCGGATTTGCAGCAATGGTTACAGCTTCTTTCATCGATTACAAAATATATAGAAAAGCTGCATTCTATATTTTTGGTGCGGCATTTATATTGATTTGTCTTGTGCTGATACCAGGTATAGGTACAGTTTACAATAACGCAAGACGATGGATAACCATTGGTGGCTTTGACCTGCAGCCTTCCGAAATTTATAAATTTGCCATAATAGTTCTTTTTGCAAGACTCTTGACAGAAGATAAAATCAAACTTGAAAAACTTTTCAAAGGTTATCTTCCTTTCCTCGGATTACTTGGTATTTCAGCATTTCTGCTCATTATGGAACCGCATCTAAGTGGTACGATTATAGTGATGTTGATTGGGATTGTGCTTTTATTTGCAGGTGGAGCAAAATTATGGCACCTTGCAGTAACAATTGTTTTTGGTGGAGCCGGGCTGGCTGCGGTATCATATTACATTGAATATATGTGGACCAGGGTAGTGACCTGGCTTGATCCCTTTGCATACGCACAGGGAGAAGGTTATCAGGTCGTTCAGTCTCTCTATGCTATTGGATCCGGAGGACTTCTGGGACAGGGCGCCGGAAAAAGCATGCAGAAATTCCTCTATATTCCTGAACCTCAGAATGATTTTATTTTCGCTATACTTGCTGAGGAACTGGGTTTTCTGGGAGTAGCAGTTGTGATAATACTGTTTTTCCTTTTGTTATACAGGGGAGTTAAAGCAGCGGCTGACTGCCCGGACAAATTTGGAGGGCTATTGGCAACGGGTATAACCTCCCTGATATTCATTCAGGCAGTTTTAAATATAGCAGTTGTAACGGGTTCGGTTCCGGCTACCGGTATTTCACTTCCTTTTTTCAGTGCAGGTGGAACAGGGCTTGTAATGTTCATGGGTGAGATAGGAATACTCCTCAATATTTCAAGGAATAAAGGAAAGGAGGAAATTCCAAAATGAAGATACTGGTTGCCGGAGGAGGTTCCGGAGGTCATGTAAATCCGGCACTCGCCATGGCAGGAAGTCTCAGGGAAAAGTACCCTGAAGCTAGATTTTTATTTGTCGGAAGCAAACGAGGACTTGAAAATGACCTTGTACCCAAGGCAGGATATAAACTTGCAACCATACCGGTAAGGGGATTTTCGAGGGGGAGTTTTTTATCCAAATTGGTTCCATATATTGTTTTGATCTTTGGTATGATAAAAGCACTTTTTATAGTTATCGGTTTCAGGCCTGACCTGGCCTTCGGAACCGGTGGATTTGCATCGGGGCCGGTATTGTTCTGGACTTCATTCTTTAAGATACCGACCTTGATTCATGAGGCAAATGTGCTGCCTGGAATAACAAACAAAATGCTTGGCCCTAAAGTTGATGTTACAGCAGTAGGATTCGCTAAAAGTGCTGATAATTTTCAAAAAAGCAGAAGAATTGAAGTAACTGGAAATCCATTGAGACGCGAGCTGATGAATGTATCCAGGGAAGATGCAAGGAAATCCCTGGGGCTGAAGAACGATGATAAGCTGGTTGTAATAATGGGTGGCAGCCAGGGTGCTGCACCTATTAACCAAGCAGTTGCAGATATGCTGGAAAATCATTATAAAGCCGGAGATTTCAGGTTGATTTTTGCACCGGGGAAAAGGCATTATGATGAACTGGCAGGCCGATTTGCCAATATTCCTGAAGGGGTACAGATCAAGTCATATATCTATAATGCAGATGTTGTTTACAATGCAGCAGACCTTATTATCAACAGAGCGGGAGCAATGACCATGGCTGAGATAACTGCCCTTGGAATACCGTCAATCCTTATACCCTCTCCTTATGTGGCCGAGAACCATCAGGAGGATAATGCAAGGGCACTGGAAGAAGCCGGGGGCTGTCGTGTTATACTTGAAAAACATCTGACCGGTGATTTACTTTACAGCAGCATTTTGCAAATTTTACTTGATGTCCAGTTGACAGATTCAATGAGGAAAAGTTCTGCAGGATTTGGTATCAGGGATGCGACAGATAAGCTTCTGAAGCTTTTTGATGAATTGCTGGGAAAGGGGGAGAGATGAAGTTCAATGTAACCATCCTAGGATGCAATGGTCCATACCCTTCAGCCGGTGGAGCCTGCTCTTCCTATCTTCTGGAAGCTGGTGACAGCAAAATACTCATTGATGCCGGCAGCGGTTCACTATCAAATTTGATGAAGTTAATGGAACCAGACAAACTAGACTCTATAATTCTTTCACATCTTCACTGGGACCATATAACGGATATACCTGTACTTTATTACAATTTATTAATAAAGAACAAAGGCGGTCTGTTCGATGGGAAAATAGATGTTTATATGCCGGGTTCACCCAGAGGTATTGCATCACTAATTGAGGGGTTTGAATTCTTTAATGTTCATATATTAAGTGAAGAGACCCGATTCAATGTAAATGGGTGTAATTTTTCCTTTGAAAGAATGACACATCCTGTCGAGTGCTATGCAGTAAAGGCTGAATTCAATGACAGAAAATTTGTTTATTCAGGTGATACGACCTTAAATGACGAATTGCCCATCTTTGCATATGGATGTAATTTATTACTTGCTGATGCAGCGTTCCTTGAAAATCAGCTTAAGGCTGATTCACCTCATATGAGTTCTGCACAGTGCGCATCAATCGCAAAAAAAGCCATGGCAGAGGTTCTTGCTCTGACACATCAAAACCCATATACAAAAATAAGCGATTATGAAAATGAAGCAAGAGAAATATTTCCAAATTCACTGTCGGTGAAGATAATGGAGAAGATGGAGATTTAAATGAAAATTTATATGATGACTGACATTGAAGGTGTAGCCGGCCTGCTGAATAGGAACGACTGGGTTCATCCCGGGTCATATTACTACGAAAAAGCCAAAACACTTCTGACCATGGAAGTTAATTCTGCAGCAAAAGGCTTTTTCAGAGCAGGTGCAACTGAAATACTTGTCAGTGATGGTCATGGATGTGGTGGAATCCAACCGGAACTTTTGGATAAACGACTTGAGCTTCTACGGGGATATCCCAATGGTTACCCATGTGAACTTACGTCTGACTTTGACTGCCTGGCATGGATCGGACAACATGCAAAAGCCGGAACACCATATGCCCATATTCCACACACAGGTAATCATTACGTAATTGACTTGTCAATCAACGGTATTTCGGTAGGTGAACTGGGTCAGCTGGCAATGTGTGCAGGAGTACTCGGGGTTAAACCAATTCTGGCTACCGGTGACAAAGCTCTTTGCATTGAAGCCGAAGATTTGCTGCCAGGCATTGAAACAGTATGTGTCAAGGAAGGTCTTATGCCGGGAAGTGGTATTGAATGCACATTTGAAGAATACAGTTCAAGAAACATTGCAGCAATACATAAATCTCCGGAAAGGGCAAGGGAGTTAATTGAAGAAGGAGCTTACAATGCTCTTGTCAGGTTTATGAAAGATCCAAAGTCATTCAGTGATCTTGTAGTTGATGGCCCATACGAAAAAGTAACGGTACTTAGACCCGGTGACGGCAAATCAGGTTATACATTAAAGACAGGTGGACATAAAACCCCCTGGGATGCAATAAATTCACGATAATGAAAAGGCAGGTATCACACCTGCCTTTTATGTTTATGAAACTATTTGTCAGTAAGTTCTGAAAAGTCCTATAACCTTGCCGGCTATGATTATGTCATCTGTAACTATTATCGGATCCATGCTGCTGTTTTCAGGTTGAAGCCTTATATGATTTTTATCTTTGTAATAAGTCTTGACTGTGGCTTCATCTTCAAGAACTGCCACCACAATATCGCCGTTTGATGCCGTTGACTGTTGTTTTACCAAAATCAGGTCACCTTCAAGAATTCCGGCATCAATCATACTGCTGCCCTTTACTTTAAGCATGAATACTGTTGAGTTCTTAGTGTAGGCAGAAGAAACAGTGAAAGTATCCTCAATGTTCTCTTCGGCCAGTATAGGAGTTCCTGCTGCTACCTGACCAACGATTGGTACTTCAACTAGATCAGCACTGCCAAGCTGTCTAAGGGGTTCAGGAAGTCTTATGGATCTTGAAATAGTGTTATCCATGATAATTTTTCCGGAGTCAGTTAATTTTTTGAGATAGGCATGAACCGTAGAGGTTGATTTGATTCCAACATCACTGCAAATATCTCTGACAGAGGGAGAATAACCCTTTTCAGAGATTGTTTCCTTGATATATTCAAGTACTTTTTCCTGCTTTTCAGTTATTTTATTGCTCATATTTCACCTCGGAATTTTTACTACAAAAAAATAGTAACATATAACAAAAAATAAGTCAAACAAATGTTCGATTATTATTGACAGCGAACAATTGTTCTGATAATATGTTATTAAAAGAACACGCGTTCGAGGTTGCAGATGAAAAAGAAATATGTACTAAAAAACAAAAGAAGGTTTATCATACTTATTGCAATACTTGTATCTATAGTGTGCAGTACACTTATTATTGCTACAACAACTACCAAAGGTTACTCCGAACCTCAGTATTTAAAAGTAGTAATTGAACCTGGTGACACACTCTGGGATATAGTATGTGATTATTATGGAAATAATGTCGACATAAGGAGAACGATTGCCGAGATCAGAAAGCAAAATGATTTGCCAACATCAGAATTGTATGTCGGTCAGATGATACTAATACCTGTAAGATAAGTTTGCGCTTTTCTATAATACCCCAAATAGACTGGAATATTGCTTATTTCAGTCATTGGGGTATAATTGTATAAAAATCGGGAGGGTATGATGAGCTTTTTGGAAGATATAAAAGACAG
This sequence comes from Clostridia bacterium, assembly GCA_016929655.1. GTDB lineage: Bacteria > Bacillota > Clostridia > DUPQ01 > DUPQ01 > JAFGQE01. The sequence continues at coordinate 2,225 of JAFGIJ010000139.1, read as the reverse complement.
AATATTTATTTTTGATGGATCCAAGGGCTATATGCTTCAGCTTCATGGGCTGCCGGCAGGAGAATCTCCCGATTCCTTTAACATCACCCATCCAGAAATAGTTGAGGAAGTTCACAGAAGCTATGTTGAAGCTGGTTGTGATGTTATACAGACAAATACTTTTACCGCAAACAGGGTTATGCTGGAAAAACATGGACTGGCTGACAAAACATATCAAATTAACTTCAAAGGAGCTGAAATTGCAGTAAAGGCAGCAGGAGGAAAAGCACTAGTTGCTGCAAGCATAGGGCCTACTGGCATTCTTTTTAAACCTTTCGGTGAACTGGATTATGATACTGCATTCAATGTTTTCAAAGAACAGGTAAAAGCTGTCTGCGATGGTGGAGTAGACCTGATTAATTTTGAAACTTTTACAGATATTATGGAAATGAAGGCCGCTTTGAATGCAGCCAAAGCAATATGCAATCTTCCGGTTATTTGTTCAATGGCATTTGAGGAAAACAAAAGAACTTTGATGGGTACAAAGGCATGGAATGCTGCTCATATTCTTTTAAAGGCAGGCGCAGATATGATTGGGGCAAACTGTTCTTTTGGACCTGGACATATGTTTGACATCGTGAAGGATATGGCAATGACAGGAACATATATAAGTGTAAAACCCAATGCCGGACTACCTGAAGTTGTTGACGGAAAAACAATCTATAACCAGTGTTCCGCTGATTTTGCAAGTGAAGCTTCTGTTTTTGCTGCATATAACGCAAGATTAATAGGTGGGTGCTGTGGAACAACCCCGGAATACATATCAAATTTAAAGAAAAATGTGAGGTTAACTCCTTATACTGGACCTGTTGAAAGTGATAGGAAAATTTGCTCATCTTCTACATGCATTGAATTTGATTCGGATTACAGTGTTGACTCACTGGAAATAGATGATTCTATGAATATTGAAGACATTGGGGATGAACTATCTGAATTGTCATTTAGAGGTTGTGATGTTCTGGAAATTATTTATTCGGGAGAAAATGATAATCTACTAAAGGAAGTTGTTCTTGAAAATCATTCTGCAGTAAAACAACCCTTAATTTTTTCAGGAAAAAATATCGATGCAATAAAAAACGCCCTGATGGTTTATCCGGGCGTTGCCGGCCTAAGGGTTGAACTGCCCAAGGCCTTTGGTTCTGTTGTTATATAGCTATTCCTTATCAACAAAATCCGTAAAATCTTTTTCTGACAGGATGTCAGTCAGTTTCCCGCTGGCATAACTTCTTCCCTCATCAGTCAGCATGTCGCGTAATACTTCAAAAAGTCCTTTGAAAAAATCTGAAATGCCCTTCAGGAGATTACTTCCGCCTGCAGATGCCTGTGCGCCTTGACTTAATGAAGATGCCGCTGACCCCTGAGCTGTTGATGCAGCAGATGAAATACCGGAAGATGTTCCAGAAATACCTGTTGTGGTTGCAGAACCTGTAGATCCGGATGCAGACCCGGCTCCTGAACCTGTGCCCGGTTGTACTCCCGGTGAAGCCTGTGGATTGAAACTCCCATTGAATGGAGCAGATCCAAAGAGGGAAGTATTTGTCAGAGCATTGACAATAACTATTCCTGCGGTTGTAATTCCAACTCCTGCTGCAACATCGCCTTGTTTATATACTCCCGGTAGATGAGGCTTCTCTTCATGGCTGAAATAGGACTCATCAAAGCGATAGCTGGTTGTATAGTCGCTTTTTTCTATTGATGCGTAATCTGCCAATACATACTTTTCATATATTTTCTGACCATGTACATAATCAAAATCCTTCATACTCTGTAGTTTATCTATAGGATTTGAAATATTGGTTATGGGTAAACCAATAGCCAAAAACTCATCTGTAGCTTTTATTTCATAATCAGGATAATAACTGTCAAAGGCAAAAACAGAGACTGAACCAAACAAAATGAATAATGCAAGTGTTAAAAATATAATTCTTTTCATATCACACCAACCATCCCATTATCATCGCAAAAAGCGTTGAAGCTATAACTCCCGCAAAGAAGGGCATTGATTTTTGAAAGCTCCACTTTTTTTCACCTCTTCCCAGTGCATTCCCAAGTAACATACCTATAAGAGCAAAGGTTGTACATATGAAGACCTGGACAACATTCCAATTCATGAATATATATGAAACAAGCATTAATACACAAAATGGAATTGATATAAGCCACACATCCAATGGGCTTTGATATTC
>JAFGIJ010000138.1 GCA_016929655.1 Clostridia bacterium | reverse complement strand
AGACAGAGAGATGTCAGCGACATAATGATAAAGCTGGGGGCAGGCAAACCAAAAGTATATAGATATTTTATTTATTCTTCAGGCTTGCTGTCACTTGCGGCTGTTCTGGGAGGGTCTGTTACGGCATATTTGTTGTCAGATAAGGTTGTTTCCCTTGTAAAAAAGATGGCTGAGGGATACAAGCTGTCTGATAAAAGATACAGTATAGGGAATCTTTCGATTGTTAAGGATCTTGAATTTTCCCCCGATATGGTGTACTGGATATTCCTGGCTATTGCAGGAGCGGTATTTCTTCTTGCTCTGGCAAGTTGTTCCATATATATTGCACAGACTTTCAAGACAAATAAAAAGAAGAAGAAAAGAATCAAGAAGCACAGAGCCGGACATATAATAAAACTTCGGGGCGCAGGGGTTAAGTATGCAATGACATCAATCTTAAGAGGTGGTACAAGAACCCTTGTGGTTCCGCTTGTCTGTGCCATAACTTTAGTATTTCTAGGCCAGCTTTCCAATACTTCCTACCGTTATACGGAGAAATTGAATGAAATTGGCAGGGAGTCTGTTGTGCGGGGGCATTTTACAGACATCTACGGTAAACTTACGAATAATGTTGTTGTTGACTCATTCATGGTCAGGGATTTATACAACTCCGGCTATGTTGAGGATATACTTTTCTCAAAAGCCCTTGATTTTTATTACCATGGAATTTCAGCTAAAAATGGAGTTCCCACAGAGCTTGAACCACTGATATTACCTAAGTATTATTCCCTAGAAACCTTTATGGATCAGCTAAGGATGGGGCCCGACATAGTATATACAAACAATATTGAGGCAACTCCTGAATTCTTTTACAGCAGATCAGTAGATGTAAATTATATGGATGGATATGACGAAACATTTTTCCTGTCTGAAGCCGCCGAACAGCATCTTTGTATGGTTTCTGAAACCATGATGATGGAAAAAGGTATTGAATACGGGGATTCCATAAGGGTCTACATACCTGATTATCCTGATCGCAAAAGAGTTCACATGGACCTCAAGGTCATCGGCAGCTTTGTCAAGGAAGCTGCCAGAAGCAATATTTACTGCCAGATGAAAGGCTATTACAATTTTGATGAATTATATGGATCCAATCAAACCGGAAGGGATATTACTTTTGATGCGGTTGATTTCAAACTCAGTAATGCTGGCAAAATTGATGGATTCAAGTCCTGGCTGACGGATTATGGTTTTTCTGAAGCCACAAAACTTAACAAGTACAGGTCATTTCTTGTTCTTGAGGATATAAAGTACAACTCAACAATAGATATGTTGAAACAGCAGATCAGATATATAAACGTGCTGTATCCATTTTTGTATGTATTGGTTGGTATTGTTGCATTGATTGTTTCCTATCTGATGGTTGTAAGCAGAAGAAAGGAATTTGCAATAATGAGGGGTCTCGGAGCAGATAAACTGACAGCTTTCATGGCATTTTTCTTTGAACAGATCTTGTTGTGTCTGCTCGGTTCGGCCGTTGGATTGTTGATAAATCAGCTTTTACATACGGTAATTAATTTTGAATATATTATTTTGATAGGCGGATATATAATACTGTATCTGGTGGGAAGTATTATTTCTGTTTCAATTATGAGCAGCATTAAGGTTTCAGCTATATTGAAGTATGAAGACTAGGAGAAAAGAATGATTATCTTGGAATTAAATGACGTACACTACACACACCACAACAAGTACAACACTGTTAAGGCCGTGGATGGTGTATCTGTAAAGTTCAAAAAAGGGAAAATATATGCCATTGCCGGCAAGTCAGGAAGTGGTAAAAGTACACTTCTTTCACTTCTCGCAGGACTTGATGTGCCTGATTCCGGTCAGGTTCTATATAAAGGGAAATCAACTGCTGAAATGGATTTGAATGAATACAGGAAATCCGGTGCAGCTGTAATTTATCAGGACTTCAAGTTATTCCCATTGCTGACAGTCCTTGAGAATATCATGTATCCGATGGAGCTTTGCAGGATAAAGGAAAGTGAAGCAAAGAAACAAGCCGAGGAACTGGCTCTCAAGGTAGGTTTGAGTGAGCCTCTTTTCAGACGTTTTCCGTCAATGATAAGCGGTGGAGAACAGCAGAGGGTCGGTATAGCCAGAGCTCTGACCATGAGCAGGAAGTTATTGATAGCAGACGAACCTACGGGTAATCTGGATAGTGAAACCGGGAACAAGATCATTGATATACTGATAAGACTTGCCCATGAAGAAGACTGCTGTGTAATAATAGCTACCCATGATACAGCAATAATGGAAAAAACAGACAAGACATATTATATAACCGATGGCAGGATAACAAGGAGCTGAGTATTTCAGATATCATTTAATAGAAAAATGGTTGAATTCATGAACAAAATAAAAATTGAAGATGTTGAAAATGAAAAACAAATCAAGGACATAGAGGAACTTGCAAAAATAATATGGACGGAACATTATATGCCCATAATCGGACCGTATCAAATAGATTATATGCTTAATAAGTATCAGTCCTTTGAAGCAATTTCTGAATTTCTGTCCAATGGATACATTTATTTTATTGCTTTTATTGAAGGCCGGGCATGCGGATACAGTGCTATAAAATTTGATAACGGCGTTTTTCTCAGCAAATTTTATATTGAAAAATCTTACAGAGGCAAAGGCATCGGTAAAATGCTATTCAATAAGATTATTGAAACTGCAGCTTTGCATAAACAGTCCAGAATCTGGCTGACCTGCAATAAATATAATTCTGAGACCATTGAGATTTATAAAAAAATGGGTTTTGAAATAATTGATTCAATTGTTACTGATATCGGCAATGGTTTTGTTATGGATGACTATGTTATGGAAAAGAACCTAATATTACAAAATTCCAGATAGAGTCAAAACCATTTCTTAATTTTGAACAGTGCAAGCATACCGACTGCTGTAACTCCACAGCCTATCAGAAAATAGAAAAATCCCATCCTGTTATGCAAACCGGGAAGATAATCAAAATTCATTCCAAAGACACCCGCAAGAAACGACAAGGGTATAAATATTGCTGAAAAAATTGTCAGTATAGTCATTACCTGGTTCATGTTGTTTGAATTGTTCAAGACAAAGTTTTCAAAAAGATGATCCATGCTATCATTTTGAAGCTTGATTTCACTTATGGCCTGTTTCATATGAGTATCAAGGGATTCAAGGAAATATCTGTCTGTTTTTGGAAGAAGTGTATCATCTTCAAGCAGCAACTGAATGAATTTCCCAACCGGCTCAGTACTGAACTCAAGTATCATCAATATTTTTCTCAATTCATGGATAACCTGTATTTTCATCCGGTCACCTCTAATGACCTTTTCTTCAATATCCTCTATACTGGGCTGCAGTCTTTCTGCAACTGCCAGGTAATTGTCTCCCAGGGCATCCATCAGACAGAAATATAAATAATCCAGGGGTTTCTGACGAACCAATCCTTCGTTATTTCTTATCCTGTTCCTTATATCATCGAAAATATCACCGGGTTTTTCCTGAAAAGTAACCAACACATCGGAACTTTTATAAATACTGATGTACTCATTGGTTATTTCCCGGTTGTCAATATAAACCATCTGAATGCAATTGAACAAATAGTCCTTTCTTGCTCTGTTTATGCTATGTGTACTTATATTGAGTATTTCCTCCAGAATCAAATCTGAAATATTAAGGTGCGCTCCGACTTTTTTTATATCATTAATATTCCATAAACCTGTAATATTTATCCATTTAATATAGTCATCCTTATCATTGAAACTTACATCAAAATCAATGAATGAGGAAGTTGATTCAAATGAAAGGGTTTTTGACTCGTGCTTGTTGTAATAATGTATGTCAATTGAGTAACCCTGTTTGACGCGCCCCTTGTAAATTAGCGTGCCTGGAATCAGGTTTCTTGGTCTGAAAATGTTCTTTTCATT
>JAFGIJ010000137.1 GCA_016929655.1 Clostridia bacterium | reverse complement strand
TATTGAAAAATCCAGACGGAAGACCAGTGGACCTAAGGCAGATAGAAGAAACAGTTGATAAGACAATAAGCGGCAGAAAACTTGAAAAAGTTCTGCTTATTCCACCTGATTTTACCAGATTTCACTCCATGGCCGGATTGATAACCGAAATATTTTATAAGAAACTCAAGGACATATGCAGCATAGATATTCTACCGGCTCTTGGTACACATGAAGCCATGACTGAAATAGAGTGCAGGGAAATGTTCGGCAGCATACCATATGATTTATTCATAAAGCATGACTGGAGGAATGATGTAGAAAAAATCGGAGAGGTTCCCGCATCATTTGTCAGGGATGTTTCCGATGGACTGGTTGATGAATCCATACCGGTGGAAATCAACAAACTTTTGATGGATGACAGTTATGACCTTATAGTTTCTGTTGGACAGGTGGTTCCCCACGAAGTAGTCGGGATGGCGAATTACAGTAAAAATATCTTTGTTGGCTGTGGTGGAAGACGAATGATCAACAGCTCCCATATGCTTGGTGCTTTCTATGGCATGGAACGAATCATGGGAAGGGATTTCAGTCCTGTAAGAAAAGTTTTTGACTATGCCGAGGAAAATTTTATTAAAGACATTCCAATTATATATTTTCTTACAGTTACTACTGCAGTTGGCAATGATGTTGATATACACGGTTTGTTTGTCGGCAGAGACCGTAAAATATTTGAGGAAGCTGTTGCCTTGAGTCAGAAAGTCAATCTAAACTATCTTGATGAAGCACCTGTAAAAATGGTTGTTTACCTCAATGACAAGGAATTCAAGAGTACCTGGCTTGGAAATAAATCTGTTTACAGAACCAGGATGGCAATTGCCGATGGCGGAGAGCTTTTGGTGCTTGCACCTGGAATACAACGGTTTGGTGAAGATGATGCCATAGACCTGCTTATTCGTAAATATGGATATATAGGGAAGGAAAGGATACTTGAACTGGTTGGCTCAGGGACTGACCTTAAAGATAATCTGTCAGCGGCTGCTCATCTTATACATGGCTCATCCGATGGAAGATTTACAATAACCTATGCTGTCAATAAGATATCAAAAAATGAAATCGAAGGCGTCGGTTATAAATATGCATCATATGAAGAAATGATCAAACAATACAATCCTGAAGAAATGAAGGATGGCTGGAATATTATAAATGGCGAAAAAATCTACTACATATCAAATCCGGCCCTTGGTCTATGGGCCGAAAGAAAGAGGTTCGAATGACACCGCGTGAAATCATCAGGAGAACAATTAAATTTGAAAATCCGGAAAGACTGGCCATGACACTTCGCGAGCCTTACACAAATGACATGCATTATGCGGGACTTGTCAGAAGCGTTGACTGGAGACCGCGCACAGGTGTTGATGAGTGGGGGGCTGTCTGGGAGAATATAGGGGTGTGTAATCTTGGGGAAGTCAAGGAATATCCTCTTAAGGACTGGGCAGATTTTGACAAACTGAATATCCCAAACCCTGCTGAAGAATGGAGATGGGAAGGGTTTTCAGACAAAGTTAAGGCAGGCGGCGATAAATATATCGTATCACTTGGAATTTCCATTTATGAGCGGCTTCATTTTATCAGAGGCCTTGAAAACACCTGGATTGATATCTATGAAAATCGTGAAAATCTGGAAATGCTCCTTGATATCTTAAGGGACATGAGTCTTTATTATATAAACAGATATGGGCAGCATAATGTTGATGGATACATCTTTACCGACGACTGGGGACTTCAGAACTCACTTATGATTTCTCCTGAGTTATGGCGTGAGATATGGAAACCCAGATATGCTGAACTTTTCAAGGCATGCCACGACAATGGAATGGACACATTGATGCACAGCTGTGGATATATAATCGATATTCTTGACGACTTGATTGAAATCGGTCTCGATGTTATACAAATGGACCAGCAGCAGAACATGGGCCTTGATAATCTCAGTAAATTCAAAGGTCGGATAACTTTCTTTAATCCTGTGGATATACAGCAGACAATGGCATGGGGATCACCTGATCAGATCAGGGCGTATTGTCATGAAATGTTTGAAAAACTTGGAAGCACAAAAGGAGGATTCATAGCTAAATTCTATGGAGACCCCATCGGAGCCGGCCACTCGGAAGAGTCACTGGAAGCCATGTTTTCCGAGTTCGAAAAAATCAGCAAAACCTACTTCTAAAACTACTTTCAAAAATCATTAAGCATGGCAACTTTGCCTTGCCCTAATAATTACGACAGACGTAAATATTTACGTCTGTCGTAATTATTAGGGGCTTTGGTGAGCGCCACTTCAAGGATGCTGCTTATACACATTATGGTATAATAATGCAAAGTCAGGAGGTGTTGCTATGAAAACAATCAGGTTAGGTATGATAGGCCTTGGAACAGTCGGCAGCGGAACGGCAGCCATGCTGGAAAAAAACAGGGGATTTATAAACAAGACAGCCAATGCTAATATTGTCCTGGAAAAAATTCTAGTCCGGGATATCAATAAAAAAAGACCCGGTATTAATCCTGACCTTCTCAAACTGCTTACAGATAATCCTGATGACATATTCTTAAATGAGGATATTGATATCATAGTCGAAGTCATGGGTGGTACGGACCTTGCTCTTTCTTATGTGAAGAGAGCCCTCAACTTAAAAAAGCATATAGTAACAGCAAACAAGGATATGATGGCAGTACATGCCAATGAATTGTTTGACCTTGCCGAAAAGAACGATGCTGTGCTTATGTATGAGGCCAGTGTATGTGCTGCAATACCTATCGTTGACGTTTTGAAAAAAAGCCTTGCCGGCAACAAAATCAGTCGAATATTGGGTATTCTGAATGGCACTACCAATTATATACTAACAAAAATGGACACCGAAGGCATTGAATATGATGAAGCCCTGAAGGATGCGATAGAAAAAGGTTATGCAGAGAGCAATCCCGACAGTGACGTGCTAGGCTATGATCCCGGCAGGAAACTGGCAATTCTGGCAGCCATCGCTTACAACATGAGGGTGGAGTATGATGATGTATATATAGAAGGGATTACAAAAATCAGGAACGAAGATATAAAATATGCGGCGGAACTTGGTTACCGCATAAAGTTGATTGCTGATGCCAAATATATCAATGGTGGAGTAAAGGTTCATGTAAACCCTGCATTCATGCCCCTTACACATCCCCTTGCCAGGGTGGACGGCATATATAATGCAATTTACATTGAAAGTGACATGGCAGGCAGGACCATGCTCTACGGTAGAGGGGCCGGTGCAGAAGCCACAGCCAGTGCGGTTGTAGCGGATATAATTGCAATTACAAGGGATATATGTGAAGACAGCATCGCAAACTCAGGCTACACTTTATTCAATGAGAGAAAGATCATCGGACATGAGAATGCTGTCAGTCAGTTCTACATAAGGATGAGTGTTAAGGACAGCCCCGGCGTTCTTTCCAAGATTTCAGGGGTTCTCGGGGACCACAATGTGAGCAT